>NZ_JAUSOE010000108.1 GCF_030656255.1 Brevundimonas sp.
CGATGGCGGGCGCATCGGCCTGCTGTACGCCAACCCGTCCAACGCCTATCTGGCCGAGGTTCTGTCCGGGGCGCTGGAAGGCGCCCGTTCCGTGGGCCTGCTGCTGCTGATCGAACCGTCCCAGGCCGGTGCGCCGGAAGAAGAGCGGCAGGCGGTTCAGCGGCTGGCGGCGGGTGGGGCGCAAGGGGTGATCGTGCCCCCGCCCCTGGGCGAATCACGCGCCACACTGGACGCCATCGCCAAGAGCCGGATGAAGGCCGTGGTTCTGGCCGCTCCCGCCGCCAGCGATGATCTGGTCTCTTTGCGGGTGGATGATGTCGGCGCCGCCCATCAGATGACCAAACACCTGCTGGACATGGGGCATCGCGTCATCGGCTTCATCGTCGGTCGCCAAGATCAGACCGCCAGCGGCGACCGCCTTCGTGGCGCACAGACGGCCGTGGATGACGTGGACGGTGCGGTGCTGCAGGTCGAACCCGGCGATTTCACCTATCGCTCCGGCTTCGAGGCCGGGCGTCGGCTGCTGGCCCAGGCGCAGCGCCCGACCGCCATCTTCGCCAGCAACGACGACATGGCCGCCGGGGCCCTGGCGGCTGTGCACGCCGCCGGCCTGTCCACGCCGCGCGATGTTTCTGTGGTCGGTTTCGACGACACCTATCTGGCGGCCAGCGTCTGGCCGGCTCTGACCACCATCCGACAGCCGGTGGCCGCCATGGCCCGTCGCGCCGCCATCATTCTGGGCCGTGGCGGCGAGATTTCCGGCCCTGTCGCTCACGAACTGATCCTGAGAGAAAGTACGGCGCCGCCTGCCGATTGACAGCAGGCTTTGTATGCAAGATGGTAGCGCTACCACATCGAAGAGTGTGGATGGGAGACGATCTTGAACCTTGCCTCACACCTGCCGGCGGACTGGCGCGACGCGCGCCTGCTGGGACGGATCATGACCCCGGCCGGGCCTTCGCCTGTGCTGGCCCGGGGCGGTCGCCTCTATGACATATCAGGCCAGGTCGCCACGACGGCCGAGGCTGTGGCGCGCGACGATCTGGATCGGGTCGAAGGCGTCGATCTGGGCGCGCTCGACGAACTGTCGTTCGCAACGGCCTGGGATGCGGCGGGTCAGGCGGACATCACCCTGCTGTCGCCGCTGGACCTGCAGTGCATCAAGGCGTCCGGCGTCACCTTTGCGGTCTCGGCTCTCGAGCGGGTGATCGAGGAGCGGGCGCGTGGCGACGCCGACGCCGCCAATGCGGTACGCCAGTCCATCCTCGACCGGATCGGCGGCGACTTGAAGGATCTGCGACCGGGCTCGGAACAGGCCGAAGCGGTCAAGACGCAACTGATCGCCGACGGCCTGTGGTCGCAGTATCTGGAAGTCGCCATCGGCCCCTATGCCGAGATATTCACTAAGGCGCCGGTGCTGGCTTCGGTCGGCTGGGGCGCTGAAGTGGGCGTTCGCGCAGACTCTGCCTGGAATAATCCGGAACCCGAGGTGGTGGTGATCTGCGATCCGGCTGGCCGCCCGGTCGGCGCCAGCCTGGGCAATGACGTCAATCTGCGCGACATCGAGGGGCGTTCGGCTCTGCTGCTGGGCAAGGCCAAGGACAACAACGCCTCCGCCGCTATCGGCCCCTTCATCCGTCTGTTCGACGACGGCTTCGGCATGGACGACGTTCGCGCCGCGACCGTGCGGCTGGAGGTCGAGGGGACAGACGACTTCGTCATGACGGGCGAAAGCTCGATGCGGCTGATCAGCCGCGATCCTGAGGAACTGGTGCGCCAGACCCTGAGCGCCCACCAGTATCCGGACGGTTTCGCCCTGTATCTCGGCACCATGTTCGCGCCGATCGAGGATCGAGACGCGCCGGGCAAGGGCTTCACCCACAAGATCGGCGACCGGGTCCGCGTCTCGTCCGAGAAGCTGGGCGTGCTCGAGAATATCGTGACCACCTGCGACCAGGCCCCGGCCTGGCGGTTCGGGGTGGTCGAGTTGATGCGTAATCTGGCCGCGCGCGGCCTGCTGGGAGCCTCTGTATGAGTCGCGCCGTCTATCCGTCGCTGAAGGACCGTCTGGTCGTCGTCACCGGCGGCGGTTCCGGCATCGGCGCCGGCTTTACCGAGGCTTTTGCGCACCAGGGCGCCCGCGTCGTCTTTCTCGACATCGCCGAAGCGGATTCGCGCGTGCTGGAGTCGTCTCTGGCTCATCTATCGCCGGCGCCCGTCTTCCATCCGTGCGACCTGACCGACGTCGCCGCGCTGCAGACCTGTCTGGCGGACGTGATCGCCGCCCATGGTCCGATCGACGTCCTGATCAACAACGCCGCGAATGACGACCGTCACACGCTGGCGGAGGTCACGCCCGCGTATTGGGACAACCGCATCAATGTGAACCTGCGCCACCTCTATTTCGCGGCCCAGTCGGTCGCGACCGGCATGCGCGAGAAGGGGCGGGGGGTGATCATCAACCTCGGCTCGATCAGCTGGCATCTGGGCCTGCCCGACCTGTCGCTGTACGAAACCGCCAAGGCAGGCATCGAGGGCATGACCCGCGCCCTGGCCCGTGAGCTGGGCGGGGACGGGGTGCGGGTGGTCTGTATCGTGCCGGGCAATGTCCAGACCCCGCGCCAGATGAAATGGTACACGCCCGAGGGCGAGGCCGAGATCGTCGCGGCCCAGTGCCTGCCCGGACGGCTTCAGCCCGAGGACGTCGCCGCTCTGGGCCTGTTCCTCGCTTCGGACGACGCACGTTTGATTACAGGCCACGAGTATTTCGTGGACGCCGGCTGGCGTTAGGATTTCTTTCGCCGATCAACGCCCGCGTCAGACGGGCTCTTTGGGAGTTTTATCGAGATGGCAGGACCAATGGGGGGCTCAGGCCCTGATATTGCGGGCGACGACCGCGTCAACATGGCCTTCATCGCCCTTATCGTGGCGGTCGCCACCATCGGCGGCTTCATGTTCGGCTATGATTCCGGCGTGATCAACGGCACCCAGGACGGTCTGGAGGCCGCCTTCAACCTGTCGGCGCTCGGCACCGGCTTCAATGTCGGCGCCATCCTGCTGGGCTGCGCCGTCGGCGCCTTCATCGCCGGACGTCTGGCGGACGCCATCGGCCGTCGCACGGTGATGCAGATCTCGGCGGTCCTGTTCATCATCTCGGCCTTCTGGGCCGGAGCCGCCGACACCTCGGCCCACTTCATCATCGCCCGGTTCATCGGCGGCCTGGGCGTCGGCGCCGCCTCGGTGCTGTCGCCGGCCTATATTTCCGAAGTCACCCCGGCCTCGATCCGCGGCCGGCTGTCGTCGGTGCAGCAGATCATGATTATCACGGGTCTGACCGGCGCCTTCGTGGCCAACTATGTGCTGGCCCGCACCGCTGGCGGATCGACCGCCGACTTCTGGCTGGGCTTCCCGGCCTGGCGCTGGATGTTCTGGCTGCAGGTCATCCCCGCCGCCATCTATCTTCTGGCCCTGCTGGTCATTCCGGAAAGCCCGCGCTTCCTGGTGGTCAAGAAGAAGGACGCCCAGGCCGAGGCCGTGCTGTCCAAGCTGTTCGGGCCGGGCGCCGGCGCGCGCAAGGTGCAGGAAATCCGCGCGTCGCTGAATGCTGACCACAAGCCGAAATTCTCGGATCTGTTGGACCCATCGACCAAGAAGGTGCGCCCCATCGTCTGGGCCGGTCTGATCCTGGCCGTGTTCCAGCAGCTGGTCGGCATCAACATCGTCTTCTACTACGGCGCGGTGCTGTGGCAGTCGGTCGGCTTCTCCGAGAATGACGCGCTGCAGATCAACATCCTGTCGGGCGTCCTGTCGATCGCGGCCTGTCTGGCGGCCATTTCGGTGATCGACAAGATCGGCCGCAAGCCGCTGCTGCTGATCGGTTCGGCCGGCATGTTCGTGACCCTGGCCGTCGTGGCCTGGTGCTTCTCGCGCGCCGCCCTGATCGATGGTTCGCTGCACCTGGACGACAACACCGGCCTGACCGCCCTGATCGCCGCCAACGCCTATGTGGTCTTCTTCAACTTCAGCTGGGGGCCCGTCATGTGGGTCATGCTGGGTGAAATGTTCCCCAACCAGATGCGCGGTTCGGCCCTGGCTGTCGCCGGCTTCGCCCAGTGGATCGCCAACTTCGCCATCTCGGTCAGCTTCCCCTGGATGGCCGCGACACTCGGCCTGGTCGTCACCTACGGCTTCTATTCGGTCAGCGCCCTGATCTCCTTCTTCCTGGTTCAGGCCTGGGTCAAGGAAACGCGCGGTCGCGAACTGGAAGACATGACGGGCTGATTTCCGGCCCGTCCATACCTATCTCCCCGAGACGGGCGGCGCTCCCCCGCCGCCCGTCAGCCTTATGAAAAGGACATCCCATGACCGACACGCTTGAACTCTCCCACTGGATCGGCGGCGAGAAGGTCTCCGGCGCGTTCGCCGGCGAGAGCCTCAACCCGTCCGACACGCGCGACGTCGTGGCCCGCACGCCCAAGGGCGGGGCGGCCGAGGTCGATCAGGCCGTCGCCGCCGCCCGCGCCGCCTTCCCGGGCTGGTCCGACGCCTCGCCGGAAGTCCGTTTCGACGTGCTGGACAAGGCGGGTTCGCTGATCATGGCGCGCGCCGCCGAGATCGGCCGCCTGCTGGCGCGCGAAGAGGGCAAGACCCTGCCCGAGGGCATCGGCGAGACCATGCGCGCCGCCCGCATCCTGAAATATTTCGCCGGCGAGGCGCTGCGCGTCCACGGCCAGAACCTGGCCTCGACACGTCCCGGCGTCGAAATCCAGACCTATCGCCAGGCGGTCGGCGTCTTCGGCCTGATCACGCCGTGGTACTTCCCCATCGCCATTCCGGACTGGAAGATCGCCCCGGCCATCGCCTTCGGTAATACGGTCGTCATCAAGCCCGCCGGCCCGACCCCGGCCACGGCCGAGGCCCTGATCGCGGTCCTGCATGAGGCCGGCCTGCCCAAGGGCGTGGTCAACATGGTCATCGGCGACGGCGACGTCGGCCGCGCCATCGTGGCCCATCCGGGCGTGGACGGCATCAGCTTCACCGGCTCCCAGGCCGTGGGCGCCGGCGTCGCCGAGGGCGCGATGAAGCGTCAGGCCCGGGTCCAGTTGGAGATGGGCGGCAAGAACCCGCTGATCGTGCTGGACGACGCGGACCTGGACCGCGCCGTCGCCGTCGCCCTGGACGGGAGCTTCTTCGCCACCGGCCAGCGCTGCACCGCCTCCAGCCGCCTGATCGTACAGGACGGCATCCACGACCGCTTCGTCGCCGCCCTGGCCGAGAAGGTCGCGGCCCTGCGTGTCGGCGACGCCCTGGATCCCAACACCCAGATGGGCCCGGCGGTCAGCGAGGCCCAGCGCGAAACCTCGTACAAGTACATCGACATCGCCCGCGAGGCCGGCGGCCGGATCGTGACCGGCGGCGAGCGCCCGAACCTCGACAAGCCGGGCTGGTACGTCCAGCCGACCCTGATCGCCGACACGGTCGCCGACGCCCGGATCAACAACGAAGAGGTCTTCGGTCCCGTCGCCTCGACCATTCGCGTCGCCAGCTATGAAGAGGCCCTGGCCGTCGCCAACGGCGTCGAGTTCGGCCTGTCGGCCGGCATCGTCACCCAGTCGCTGAAATACGCCCGCGACTTCCAGAAGAACGCCCGCGCCGGCATGACCATGGTCAATCTGGCCACCGCCGGGGTCGATTACCACGTGCCGTTCGGCGGATCGAAGAAGTCGAGCTATGGCTCCCGGGAACAGGGCTTTGCTGCGGTGGAATTCTACACCCAGATCAAGACTTCCTACTCGGCGAGCTGATCTATGAGCGATGTGGAACTGGTTTGGGATATCCAGGCGGAGCTGGGCGAAGGCCCCGTCTGGGACGCCGAGCGCAAGGCGGTATGGTTCGTCGACATCAAGGGTCGAAAACTGCACCGCTACACGCCCGCGAGCGGCGAGACCGCTTCGTGGGACACGCCGGACCAGACCGGTTTCGCCCTTCCTGCGGATGACGGGGCGCTGATCTGCGGGGTACGGGGCGGCTTGCACCGTTTCGAGCCCGAGACCGGCGTCTTCACCCTGATCCAGCCGGTCGAGCAGGATCGGCCGCAGAACCGACTGAACGACGGCTTCGTCGCGCCGGACGGGTCGCTGTGGTTCGGGTCGATGGACGACAGCGAACAGGTCCAGACCGGCGCCCTCTATCGCTGGTTCCAGGGCGAGCTGACCCGTCATGACGACGGCTACGGCGTCACCAACGGGCCTTGCCTGAGCCCGGACGGCCGGACCCTTTACCACCATGACACCCTGGCCAAGACGGTCCTGGCCTTCGACCATGCGGGCGGGGTGTTGTCGAACCGGCGTATCTTCGCCGTGACCGAGGACGGCTATGCGGACGGGCCCAGCATGGACTCCTCCGGGGTCCTGCACGTCGGCCTGTTCAACGGCTGGGGCGTGGCGAAGTTTTCACCGCAGGGCGAGCGGATCGGCAAGATCGAGGTTCCGGTCCAGACCGTGACCAAGGCCGCCTTCGGCGGAGAGGATCTGCGCGACCTCTATATGACTACGGCCTGGCTGGGGAACGCCGACAAGCGCGCCGAGCAGCCGACCCTCGGTGGGCTTTACCGGGTTCGGGTCGAGACGCCGGGCCTGCCGCAGAACAAGATCCGCCTGTGAGCCTGCTGAGGCTGACGGCAGGGGACTGGCGCGCCACCGTAGCGCCGGAGCAGGGCGGGGCGATCCTGAGCCTGGATTGGCGGGGACAGCCTGTGTTCCGGCCGACGCCCGAAGGGACGACCGACATGCTGGAGACGGCCTGTTTTCCTCTGGTCCCCTACGCCAACCGGATCGCCGACGCGCGGTTCGGGTTCGAGGGGCGGGATGTGCGGCTGGCGGCGCTGGACCGGTTCACGCCCCATGCCCTGCACGGCGACGGCTGGCTGAACCCCTGGACGGTCGAGACGGTCTCTGACGACCGCGTCGAGATGCGCCTGGACTGGCCGGGCGAAACGACGGCGGAAGGATTGGGCTGGCCCTGGCCCTGGCCCTGGCGCGCACGCCAGACGGTGGAACTGACGGAGCAGGGGCCGGAGATCAGCCTGTCAGTGACCAATGTCGGCGACACTGTCATGCCTGCGGGCCTGGGTCTGCACCCCTATTTCCACAGGTTCGAGGATTCCCGCCTGAACCTGTCGGCCACCGGGGTCTGGTTGACCAATAAACGCGAGATTCCCGAGCGGATCGCGGCGCCCGACGCCGTGGCGGACTGGAAGAACGGACTGGCCCTGGCCGAGGCGCCCTTCGTCGATCACGCCTATGCCGGCTGGACCGGAGAGGCCGTACTGGACGGCGGCGGGCGGCGCGTGGTGATGCAGGCCGACGGCGCGGACTGGACCCAGGTCTATGCCCCCGTCGGCGCGAACTTCTTCTGCGTCGAGCCTGTGACTCATCGGCCCGATGTTCTGAAC
The DNA here is from genome assembly GCF_030656255.1 of Brevundimonas sp. GTDB lineage: Bacteria > Pseudomonadota > Alphaproteobacteria > Caulobacterales > Caulobacteraceae > Brevundimonas. The sequence continues at coordinate 7,454 of NZ_JAUSOE010000108.1, forward strand.
GCCCCGTCCGGCGAACAGGGCGGGCTGGCGCGGTTGCTGCCGGGCGAGGGCCTGACGCTGGCCATGCGCTTGACGGCTGAGGAGGCTTAGCGCGACGGCGAAATCACCGGGGCGGGGCGGCTTCGGTCCAGGCCGAGACGAAGGCGGCGGCGTTGCGGCCGACCTGTTCCGGCGACTGACCGGGCTTGAAGACGGCTGAGCCTATGCCGAAGCCGGAGGCGCCGGCCGCGAGCCATTGGCCCATGCTGTCCGGATCCACGCCGCCCACGGGATAGACGCGCGTCGTGGCCGGCAGAACGGCGCGCACCGCCTTCAGCCCTTTGGTTCCCGCGACTTCGGCCGGGAACAGTTTCAGGGCGTCGGCTCCGGCGTCCAGGGCGGCGAAGGCTTCGGACGGGGTGAAGAAGCCGGGCAAGGACAGCAGGCCCAGGGCCTTGGTCTCGCAGATCACGTCGGTGTTGGTGTTGGGCGAGATGATCAGCTGGCCGCCGGCCTGTGCGACCTCTCGCGCTGCGGCGACGGTCAGGACCGTGCCGGCGCCCACCAGAGCGCGGCCATCCAGCGCCTCGCGCAGACGGCGGATGCTCTCCAGCGGATCGGGCGAGTTCAGCGGCACTTCCAGGCACCGGAATCCGGTGGCGACGATGGCTTCGCCCACGGCCACGGCCTCATCGGGCGTAAGCCCGCGCAGGATGGCGATCAGGGGCAGGGCGTCCAGGCTTTCGACGGCGACGGGGATCATCGGGATGCGGCCTCGTGAATGCGCCACAGACCCTTGGCCGTGGCGGCGGCTCCGTCCGCGATCCGGACGTCGTGGAAACCGCCTTGCGCCAGGGCGGCGGCGTAGCGGCGGCATAGGGCGTCGGCGCCGATCAGGATGATCGGCCGTTCGCGCGTGTCGATCTGGGCGGCGACCTCGGCCCCGATCAGCAGGCCGGACAGATAGTCAGCGGCCGAGGCCGGCGAAAGCCGCCCTGCCAGTCCCTCGACCCGCACCGAGAACAGGGCGGCGGTAAAGGCCGGGTCATGCAGCGCTCGCACCACCCCGGCAGCGAAGGCGTCGTCGTCAACGCCGGGATCGCCCATGTCCGCGCCCAGAATCGTGCCCTTGCGGATGGCTGCGAACAGCTCGCCCGTCATGAAGGTGCGAAAGCCGGTGATCCGACCCTGGGTCGTGCGGATCCATTTGCTGTGGGTGCCTGGGCCGATGATCACGGCCTCGTCGGGCGCATCCAGACCGAAGACCTGGGTCTCTTCGCCGCGCACGACATCCTGAAGTCGATCGTCTTCGAACACGGCGACGCCGGGCACGAGGCGGACCAGGGGCGCGTCATCCGGCGAGGCGACGGCGCCGGCCAGATCCGCGACGCCGGCGGGGCAGGGCAGATAGGCCATTTCGCGCCAACGTCCCCGCGCGCCGGCCATGCCGCTGACCAGAACAGGCAGGCCTTCGCTCAACCAGTCGCCGGCGACGTCCCGAAGGACGTCATGAAACTGACCGGGCGCCAGGCCGCCGGCGCCGCGCGGGTCTGAACGGCTGTCCAGAACCCGGCCGCCGTCGGCGATCCGCATGACGCGCAGATTGCTGGTGCCCCAGTCGACGCCGATCAGGCCTGCAACAACGCTCACCTTACCACCAGATCGAATAGACCAGGATCAGGAAGGCGACGACGCCGACGGCGGCCAGGTTGAAGCCCAGCGACGTCTTGTAGCTGATCTGGTCCAGCTTGATCTTCATGGCGTCCGGCTTGGCCGGGACCAGCAGCGACACGATCACTGCAGCGATCAGCGAGACGACGAAGACGACGGCGACCCGATTCATGAACGGGAAGATGAACTGGCCGCTCTCCTGCAGCCACCAGAAGATGGCTGACAGCACCACAGAACCGATGGCGGCGGTCAGGGCGCCTGCCTCGGACGCCCGCTTCCAGAACAGGCCCAGCATGAAGATGACGACGATGCCCGGCGTGAAGAAGCCGGTGAACTCCTGGATGAACTGGAAGGCCTGGTCGAACCCGCCCAGCAGGGGGCGTGCGGTCAGGATGCCGATGATCACGGCGACCACGGCGGCGATGCGGCCGACCGTGACCAGCTGATGCTCGGGCACGTCCTTCTTGATCTTGGCGTAGAGGTCCAGGGTGAAGATGGTCGAGATCGAGTTCACCTTGGACGCCAGCGAGGCGATGATCGCGGCGATCAGGGCGGCGAAGACCAGACCTTTAAGCCCGACCGGAAGCAGGTTCATCATGGTCGGATAGGCCTGGTCCGGCGCCGACAGGTTCGGCGCCAGGATCAGGGCGGCCATCCCCGGCAGCACCACGATCACCGGCATCAGCAGCTTCAGATAGGCGGCGAAGGCGATGCCCTTTTGGGCTTCGTGCAGCGACTTGGCGGCCAGGGCGCGCTGGATGATGTACTGGTTGAAGCCCCAGTAGCTGATGTTCATGACCCACAGGCCGCCCAGCAGAACGGCGATGCCCGGCAGTTCCTGATAGTGGGGGTTGTCCTTCGACAGGATCATGTCGAACTTGTCCGGGAACTCAGTCAGCAGGGTGTGGAAGCCGGCGAGGGCGCCGCCTGCGCCGCCGATGGTCGACAAGGCGATAAAGCCGATGATCAGACCGCCGCAGACCAGCAGGGCCACCTGGACGATGTCGGTCAGGGCCACGGCCTTCAGGCCGCCCCACAGCTGATAGGCCAGGGCGAAGACGCCGATGGCGACGATGGCGTAGTCCTGATTGAAGCCGGTGACTGTGTGGACGGCGATGGCGCCCAGCCACAGGATCGAGGTCACATTGACGAAGACGTAGAGCAGCAGCCAGAAGACGGCCATGACGTTGCGAATCGTCGGGCCGTACCGCTGCTGCAGGAACTGCGGCATGGTGACGATGTCGTTGCGCAGGAAGATCGGCAGGAAGAACTTGCCGACGATCAGCAGGGTCAGGGCCGCCATCCATTCATAGGAGGCGATGCCCAGGCCGATCACATAGCCCGAGCCGCTCATGCCGATGATCTGTTCGGCCGAGATGTTGGCCGCGATCAGCGAGGCGCCGATGGCCCACCAGGGCAGGCTCTTGGAGGCCATGAAATAGTCGGTGGAGGTCTTCTGCTCGCCGGTCTTGTTGCGAGAGACCCACTGGGCCAGGCCGAAGATGAAGACGGCGTAGATCGCCAGGATCGCCAGATCGATGCCCGCAAGCGACATGGTGCATTCCCCCAAAACGGCCCTTTGGTTCGGGCTCGAACGCAAAGCCTAGGGGAGGCGTCAACGGCCCGCAATGATATTTTATATGTGCGTAGAGATTTTACCCGCGACAATGATACGGTGATCAATCCGGCGCGCTTCTCGACAAGAGGCGCCACCGGTAGCGTACGAATCTCGCCGGAGGACTCCTATGACCGACCCAGACCAGACCGACGACCGCAAATATCGTGCTCCTGCGCTGGAAAAAGGGCTGGATGTCCTCGAACTCTTGTCCGCTCAAGGCGAGGCGATGACGCCGTCGCAGATGTCTGCGACCCTGGGGCGTTCGGTCAGCGAACTGTTCCGCATGATCCAGGTGCTGGAGTTCCGCGGCTATATCGAACAGTCGTCCGACGGCTATCGCCTGACCAACCGCCTCTTCACCCTCGGCATGACCCAGGCGCCGATCAAGTCGCTGGTCGATGTCGCCATGCCCGCCATGCGGGACCTGGCGTCCAGCACCATGCAGTCCTGCCATCTGGTGGTGCCCTCAGGCGATCAGATCGTGGTCATCGCCCGAATCGAGAGTCCCGGCGACCTGGGCTACTCAGTGCGGATCGGTTATCGCCGCAGCATCTTGGACGCCACCTCAGGCCTGATGTTCTACGCCCGCGCCAACGAACGGGCGCGCAATCATCTGCATGAAAGCCTGGTCGCGCTGTTTGGCGAGTCGGCCGTCGCCGATTTCTCCGCCCGCGCCCATGCCATGACCCAGGGCGCTCACGTCGAACGAGACAGCGACTTCGTTAAGGGCGTCACCGATCTGGTCGCCCCGATCATCGGGTCGGACGGAATCATCGCCACCCTGATCACCCCCTTCATCGAACAGGCCCACCTGGTCTGCACCAAGGCTGAGGCGGCCACGCTGTTGGTGCACGCCGCAAGCGTGATTTCCGACCAGATGAGCGCCGTCTCTCAAGCCTGACGTTCTTTCGGACGCGTCTACCGTTGACAGGAACAATGGCGGTTGTCATTTTCGTTGACGGTAACGAGTTTCATTTGTGAAAGATCACAAGCCGCCGATCAACGGCGGGCGTCGGGGAGGCGCGCTGACGATCATGGCCGCTATCTATTCCGACCTGAAGGACAAGACCGTCATCGTCACGGGCGGCGCCGGCGGCATAGGCGAGGGCATCGTCCGCGCCTTTCATGCCCAGGGCGCGCGGGTTGGGTTTCTGGATATTGACGTTGAGCGCGGTCGCCGACTGCAGGCGGAGTTAGGCCAAACCGCCTTGTTCGTCGCTTGCGACCTGACCGACATTCCCGCGCTGAAAGCCGCCGTCATCGAGATCCGGACCGCATTCGGTCCGATCGACATTCTGGTCAACAACGCCGCTCACGATGAACGGCACGCCACCCTGGACGTCACCGAAGACTATTGGGACGGCCGCATGGCCGTGAACCTGAAACACCAGTTCTTCGCCGCTCAAGCCGTGCTTCCGGACATGCAGGCGACCGGCAAGGGCGCCATCGTCAACCTGGGCTCCACATCCTGGATTATCGGGCAGGGCGGGATGCCGGCCTATACGGCGTGCAAGTCCGCCGTCATCGGTCTGACCCGTTCGCTGGCCCGCGACTTCGGCCCGTTCGGGGTCCGGGTGAACGCCGTGGCCCCCGGTTGGATCATGACCGAACGACAGCTGGAGCTCTGGGTCACGCCGGAGACCGAAAAAGAGATCTACGCCAACCAGTGCCTCAAACGCCGACTCGTGCCGGACGACATCGCCAAGATGGTCGTCTTCATGTGTTCGGACGAGGCCGGGGCGATCACCAATCAACACTATGTCGTCGATGGCGGCTGGACCTGAAATGACCGATACTCCGAAGACCGCCAAGACGCTCCGTAGCCGCGCCTGGTTCGACAATCCGGAAAACCCGGATATGACGGCGCTCTATCTGGAGCGTTATCTGAACTACGGCCTGACGCGCAAAGAGCTCCAGTCGAACAAGCCGATCATCGGCATCGCCCAGACCGGCTCGGACCTGTCGCCGTGCAACCGCCACCACCTGGTGCTGGCCGAACGCGTCCGCGAAGGCATTCGCGAGGCCGGCGGCATCGCCATGGAGTTCCCGGTCCATCCGATCCAGGAGACCGGCAAGCGCCCGACCGCCGGCCTGGACCGAAACCTGGCCTATCTGGGTCTGGTCGAGAGCCTGTACGGCTATCCGCTGGACGGCGTCGTCCTGACCATCGGCTGCGACAAGACCACGCCCGCCTGTCTGATGGCGGCGGCGACCGTGGACATCCCCGCCATCGCCCTGTCGGTCGGCCCTATGCTGAACGGCTGGCACCGGGGCGAGCGCACCGGCTCGGGCACGATCATCTGGAAGGCGCGTCAGATGATGGCGGCCGGCGAGATCGACTATGACGGCTTCATCGAACTGGTCGCCTCGTCCGCCCCTTCGGTCGGCTATTGCAACACCATGGGTACGGCGACGACGATGAACTCGCTGGCCGAAGCCCTGGGCATGTCGCTGCCCGGCTCGGCCGCCATTCCCGCCCCGTATCGCGAGCGCGCCCAGGTCGCCTATGAGACCGGCCTGCGCATCGTCGAGATGGTGCATGAAGACCTGAAGCCGTCGGACATCCTGACGAAGGAAGCCTTCCACAACGCCATCATCGTCAACTCGGCCATTGGCGGCTCAACCAACGCCCCGATCCACCTGACCGCCCTGGCCCGCCACGCCCACGTCGATGTACCGTTGCAGGACTGGCAGACCGAGGGACTGCACGTGCCGCTGTTGGTAAACCTCCAGCCGGCGGGCGAATATCTGGGCGAGGACTATTTTCATGCGGGCGGCGTGCCTGCCGTCGTGTCCGAGCTGATGAAACAGGGGCTGATCCGCGAGAACGCCCTGACCGTCACCGGCAAGTCCATCGGCGACAACTGCCGGGACGCCGAGATCATCCTGCCGGACGTGATCAAGAGCTTTGACGCCCCGATGAAGACCGACGCCGGCTTCGTCGTCTTCACCGGCAATCTGTTCAACTCGGCCATCATGAAGCTGAGCGTGATCTCGCCCGAGTTCCGCGAACGCTATCTGTCCAACCCCAACGACCTGAACGCCTTCGAAGGCCCGGCCGTCGTCTTCGACGGGCCCGAGGATTATCACCACAGGATCGACGACGAGAGCCTGGGCATCACCGAACAGACCCTGCTGTTCATGCGGGGCGCCGGCCCCATCGGCTATCCAGGCGCGGCCGAGGTCGTGAACATGCGGCCGCCGTCATACCTGATCAAGAAGGGCGTCAGCGCCCTGGCCTGTATCGGCGACGGGCGTCAGTCCGGCACCTCGGGCTCGCCCTCGATCCTCAACGCCTCGCCCGAGGCGGCGGCCGGCGGCAATATCGCCTTGCTGAAGACCGGCGACCAGGTGCGGATTGACCTGAACACCGGCCGCGCCGACATCCTGATCTCGGACGAGGAACTGGCCGAACGGCGCAAGGCGTTCGAGGCCGCAGGCGGCTACAAATACCCCGCGTCCCAGACACCCTGGCAGGAAATGCAGCGCGCCGTCGTCGGACAGCTGGAAACCGGCGCTGTGCTGGAGCCCGCGATCAAATACCACCGCATCGTCGATAAGTTCGGCCTGCCGCGCGACAACCACTGAGGCGAGCGGACCTACGCGGCGTCCGCTCGGCTATGGCGGTCGATGAACTGCTGGTGTGTGGGCATTCCCGCGACGCCTTTTTCAATGACCGCGCGAATTTGGGCCAGACGCGCGGTCATTAGGTGCTCCGGCGTTTGATCCGCCATCGGATCATGACCAGACGGTACGATTCCTTGGCCTAGCATGACCGCGACCCAACTCGTGTGGGCGAACAAGTCCTCGTGGCGGCCCATGACTCGTCCGCGTGAGCGAAACAGGTCGATTCGTTCTTTCAGGCTGTCGGGCGTCTCGGTGGCTTTGACATGGCGCCAAAACTCGGAGTCATTTCTTTCGCCTGCGTGATAATGCAGGATGATGAAGTCGCGGGCATGTTCATACTCCTCGCGCATCAACTTGTTGTACTTGTCGATGTCCGCCTGATCGAACCGCTTGTCAGGGAACAGCGACATCAGCGTCGTCACTCCGCTCTGGATCAGGTGAATACTGGTGGATTCGAGCGGCTCCAGGAATCCGGAGGCGAGGCCTAGTGACACTACATTCTTGTTCCACGCCTTTCGGCGGCGCCCGGTCACGAATTTCAGGGGACGCGGGTCCGCCAGGGGGCTGCCGTCTAGATTCGACAGCAAAGTGTTCCGTGCGGCCTCATCAGAGGTGAAAGCGCTGGCGTAGACATGGCCGTTGCCCGTGCGGTGCTGCAGTTGAATGCGCCATTGCCAGCCTGCGTCGTGGGCTGTGGATCGCGTATAAAGGGTCGGTGCGCCGACTGCTTCGCACGGCACGGCCAGGGCCCTGTCCATTGGCAGCCAATGCGACCAGTCTTCATATCCCGTTTCCAGCGCCTGTTCGATCAGCAGACCCCTGAAGCCCGAGCAATCGATGAACAGGTCGCCCTTGATCTGACGCCCATCGTCCAGCGTTACGGCGTCGACAAACCCGTTTTCCGCGTTCAACGTCACGTCGATAATCTTCGCTTCGATGCGATTCACTCCCCGAGCCATAGCCATCTCGCGCAGGAAGCCCCCATAGAGGCTCGCATCGAAATGATACGCGTAGGCCATGCGCGAATGGACGTGGCGTGGGTCATCCAACGTCCGCGTAAACCGCCCGGCCTTCATCGCCATTATCGGCAAGGAATAGGCGTCGATCTCGCCAACTCGGGGATTGTTGCGCAGCCTCAGCCAATGCTGGTGAAACGCAAGACCTTCCAGATCCGCGCCATATGTCCCGAACGGATGGATGTATTCATTGCCTAGCCTGCCCCAGTTCCGGAACTGGATGCCCAATTTGTAGGTCGCCTGGGTCCGGCGGACGAATTCGTTCTCATCGATTCCTAGCAGCCGGTTCAGTGTCAGGATCGGCGGGATCGTCGCCTCGCCAACGCCGACCGTACCGATGTCAGGCGACTCGATCAGATCAATTTGCGCGTAATCGCGCGCCAGACTTTTGGATATGACGGCTGCGGCCATCCAACCGGCAGTTCCTCCGCCGACGATGACGATCCGCTTGATGCCAAAATCTGCTGTCATGGTCTTCCTCCTGCCCCAGAGCCGTTCACCGCGATACGTCGTCGCCGCATTGCCGCCCCGAAAAATGTTACCGCTACCGAAAACAGTTTTCTTTCTGTGAAACTTGTTGCATCCTTAAAACCGGGTCAAGCGGAACGCAGGCCCGTTGTCTTGGGAGAGATGCCCGTCCAGCACGCCCTCAGAGCGTGCGCGGCATCAGAGGGAAGGGGAAGAGACTCATGTCTCGAATCACTCGCGCCAACCGCTTCGCACTTCTGTGCGGTGCGTCCATTTTGTCATTATCGGCTATTGCCACGCCTTCGCTCGCCATGGCGCAGGAAACGACTGCACCGGCCCAAACTGACCAAGACGAAGCAGCCGAGGTCGGTGAGATTGTGGTCACCGGTCTGCGGGCCAGCTTGGCTTCGGCCCAGTCGATTAAGAAGAACTCTGAGCAGTTCGTCGACTCCATTACAGCAGTGGACATCGGTCGTCTGCCTGACGTCAACGTCGCCGAGGCGCTGCAGCGCGTTTCCGGCATCCAGATCACACGCAACTACGGTGAAGGTTCGGGCATCGCGATTCGCGGTCTGACGAACGTTCGTTCCGAGTTGAACGGCCGCGACATCTTCAGCGCCAGCGGCGGTCGTGGTCTGAGCTGGGAGGAAGTCGGCTCCGATTTATTGGGCGGTGTGGATGTCTACAAGAATCCGTCTGCCGAGATGATTGAAGGGGGGCTCGGCGGCACCATCAATCTGAAGACCCGGATGCCGTTCGACGCGCCGGGCCGTCTCTTCTCGGTTAGCACAGCCTACACTCATTACGATCTGGCCAACGACGATGGCTACAACGCGTCCTTCCTGGCCAGCGACCGTTGGCAAACATCAGCCGGTGAGTTCGGCGCTCTACTCAACATGTCTTCTGGCGAAACCTCGTTCCGCCAGGATATCGACGTCGTCGAGCCTTATCTCGTGCGCACTGACGTGCCCGGCTATATCGGTCAGGAGATCGCCGTTCCAAACGGCGGCGGCATCAACGTTGGTTTCGGCGGTCGCAAACGCTTCAGCGCCGCCGCCGCCCTGCAGTGGCGCCCTAACGACCGCACCGAATTCTATCTGCAAGCTTTGCGGACGGAGTACACCTTCAATGACAATGGTTTGTCGTTCTTTGCCTATGGCGGCAACGGCGTGCCTTTGGAACTGGCTCCTGGCGCTGCCTTTACTGTTGAAGACGGCGTCGCGACCTCTGGCTCCTTCATTAATCCGGGCGTGGACCTCGTTACCTTCGCCACCACCCGTGACACCCAGACGACCGATATCTCCATTGGCGGCAAATGGCGGCCGACCGACCGCCTAGAGATCACCGCCGATCTGCAATATATCGACTCCAAGGTCGAGCAGCAGACAATGAACCTGACGGCCAGCGTCCTCAACGACGTGTCTGGCCCGCGAGATGCTGAGGGAAATCCCCTGTTTCCTGGGAACTACGTCGTCAACTTTGACACGCGCCCCAAGATTCCCGAGTTTTCCGCCACCAATGGCTATTTTGAGGACATCGACAACTACGGTCTGACCGCTGTCCTTCCCTATGCTGAAAAGAACGATGCCGAAAGTTGGGCTGGACGCGCTGATATGCGTTGGGACTTCGAGGAGGGTGGCTTCTTCAGAGATTTCCGCGCTGGGGTTCGCGTAACGGACCGGACGGCAATCAACCGCTCGACGACATACGGAACCTGGACGGCGATTGGTTCAACCTGCGCCAACTGGTCCAACGAGTCGGGATGCTATCGTCTGGCCGACTTCCCCGAATATGCGGAACAGTTTCCATATAACAACAGCTTCCTGAACGGCGAGGGCCAGGGCGCCTTCGGCAATGTTTGGATGTTCGGCCTGAATCAGGTCGGTAATCCGCAACAGGTGTTCGATTTCCTGAATGCCGCGCCGTTCAATCAGAACATCGGGTTCCGCTCTTTCGACGACCCAGCCGCACAGGTTTCCAACATCTCGGAAACGACCTATGCCGCATATGGCGTTATGCGGTTCGGCTCGAATATCATGGGCAAGGACTGGGATGGTAATCTCGGTCTGCGCATAGTGAAGACGGAATCAGCTTCGGATGGTTTCGAAACGATCACATATCGCGATCCAAACAGCGCCGGCGCTACGCCGACCACTCTGACGATCGTCACGCCGATCGTGGGAACCAACAAATATACCGATATACTGCCCAGCCTGAATCTGCGGATGTTCCTGACGTCGGAACTGCAACTTCGTTTCGCGGCCTCTCAGAACGTGGCTCGTCCCGACTTCAGTCAGCTCAACGCCAGCTACAGCATCAGCCCAACCTATGCAGCAGGTGGCGACCTGACGCCGGCCCCTGGCGTGCCTGGCACCGGAACCGCTGTCGGCAATCCGCTGCTTGATCCGCAACGCGTGACCGCCTTGGATTTCGCAGTTGAATGGTATTTCTCACCGGTCGGCTTCGTCTATGCGACCGCATTCAAGAAGGACATCAAGGATCTGTTCTTCAATGTCACAGACATTGAGACCTATGACCTTCCAGGTCTGGGGCAGGTGCCATTCAACATCACGCGTTTGAAAAACGTGGATGAGGGCACGCTTGAAGGTTTTGAAATCGGCGGCCAACGGTTCTTTGATTTCCTGCCTTCGCCGTTTGATGGTCTGGGCCTGCAGGCAAACTACACCTTCATCGATTCCAATGCGGCGACGGTTGCAGCCAACGCGCAGACGGGCGGCGCTGAGATTTCAGTGCCCATCGAAGGCCTGTCAGAGAACAGCTACAACCTAGTGCTGCTCTATGAAAAATACGGCTTCAATGCACGTCTGGCTTATAACTGGCGCGATGACTTCCTTAAGACTACTCAGGGTGTGGGTACAGGCCAACTGCCGATATTCGGCAAGGCCTTTGGTGTTCTCGATGGTTCAATCAGCTATGATTTCAACGAACGGCTAGCGGTTACTGTTGATGCACAGAACATTCTGAACACGGAGTCTCAGACCTACCAGATTACTGAGAACCGCTATCGCGATTATCAACTCGATGATCGTCGTTTCAGCATTCGGGTACGTCTCCGCTACTAAGATTAGCCCACCCCTCGTTATGACCGGGCGTCGCCGATCGCGGCGGCGCCCGTTTTTAGTTCCAGTATATCGTGAGGACATGAGATGATTACGGGTCGATTGTTCAGGGTGTTGGCAACAGGTGTCGCACTCGTTGGATCCTTGGCGGTCGCCCCGGTGCAAGCCGCCGAACCTATTCCGCAACTCGTCACGCAGAACGGCCGCCACGCCCTGATGGTGGATGGCGCGCCCTTCACCATTCTGGGCGCCCAGGTCAATAATTCGACCAACTATCCCGCGCCCTTGGCCGAGGCCTGGCCGGCGATCCGCTATGTCGGCGCCAATACGGTTCAGGTTCCCATCGCATGGGAGCAGTTGGAGCCGGAGGAGGGGCGGTTCGACTTTTTGTTTGTCGATCATCTGGTGCAGGAGGCGCGGCGAAACGACGTGCGTCTGGTCATCCTGTGGTTCGCCACCTGGAAGAACACCTCTCCCAAATACGCCCCGGCCTGGGTCAAGCTGAACCCGACGCGGTTTCCGCACCTGATCCAGAAGGACGGCACGGAGTCCTATGCGATGTCGCCCTATGGCCAGGAGACCCTGGCCGCCGACGCCCGCGCCTTCGCCGCCCTGATGCGTCACATTCGCCAGATCGACGAACGCGAGCGCACCGTCATCATGGTCCAGCCGCAGAACGAGACGGGCACCTACGGATCCGTCCGCGACTATTCGCCCGCCGCCCAGGCCGCCTTCGACGGTCCCGTGCCCCAGGCCCTGCTGGACCGGACCGGCCGATCGGCCGGAACCTGGTCGGCCGTGTTCGGCGAAGAGGCGGAGGAGTTCTTCCACGCCTGGTCCATCGCTTCGTACGTCAATACGGTCGCAGAGACGGGCAAACGCGAATATCCGCTGCCGATGTACGTCAATGCGGCCCTGCCTGATCCGCATGAGCGCGTCGCCCCGACCAACTACGCCTCGGGCGGTCCCGTCTGGCCCGTCATCGACGTCTGGAAGGCCGCAGCGCCGGCGATCGAGATGCTGAGCCCCGATATCTACAATCGCGATTCCCATACCTACGAAGGTCAGCTGGATCGCTACGCCCGACCGGACAACGCCCTGTTCGTGGCCGAGACGGGCAATGATGCGCCCTATGCCCGCTATCTGTTCTCGGTCCTGGGCCGGGGCGGCGTCGGCTATTCGCCGTTCGGCATCGACTATACGGGCTATGCCAACTATCCGCTGGGGGCCCCGGCGGTCGATGAAAAGACTCTGACGCCGTTCCGTGACGCCTATCGGCTGGTCGCCCCGTGGCAACGGATCTGGGCCCGCGCCGCCTTTGCCGGCAAGGTCTGGGGTGTGGCGGAGCCTGACGACCGGGCGTCGCAGACGCTGGACCTGGGCGATTGGACTGCGACCGTCGGCTACCGCCGCTGGCAGTTCGGTCAGCCGGACTGGACCTGGCTGGGCGCGCTGGCCGATGTTCCGGGCACGGACAAACCCAACGGCGGCGCCCTGATCGCCGAGATCGCGCCCGGAGAATATATCGTCACCGGCTATCGCGCCCGCATCGACTTCGCCGCCAAGCCCTCGACCGACGGCAAGCGCCGCATGGTCGTCCGCTATGAGGAAGGCCATTTTGACGACGCCGGGAAATGGATCTTCGAACGTATCTGGAACGGAGACCAGACCGACTACGGCCTGAACTTCACCGACCGTCCGCAGTTGCTGCGCGTCGTCACCGCCACCTATTGACCGAAACTGTAAAAGCGAGCGCCTTCATGACCTCGACCCTCGCCCGCCGGCTGATGCTGGCCACGCTGATGATCGCTCCTCTGGGAGCCTGTTCGACCCTGATGGACAGCGCCTCCGCCGGCGCGATCCAGCAAGCCGCCTTGGAACGTATCCCCGCCGGCGTCGTCATCGCCCCGACCGAAGGCGCCGCGCGTCGCGTGCGGCTCGAGGTCTATGGCCCAGAGACCATCCGCGTCACCGCGACCGAAGACGCCAATCTGGATCTGCCCGCCAGCCTGATGGTCACGGCGCAGCCCTCGACCACCACCCCGTTCGAGGTCGAGACCCAGGGCGATCTGGTGGTGTTGAAGACGGCCGAGGCTACGGCCGAGGTGTCGCGCCGCACCGGCGCCGTCCGCTTCCTCGACGAAAACGGCCAGGAAGTGCTGAAGGAGCGTCCGAACAGCCGCGAACTGAACCCCGTCACGGTCGAGGATCAAAAGGGCGACCATCGTTTCCTGGCGACGCGCCAGGTCTGGGAAAGCCCGGCGGACGAAGCCTTCTATGGCCTGGGCCAGCATCAGCAGGGCCTGATGAACCAAAAGGGCCAGGATGTTCTGCTGGCCCAGCACAATATGGACGTGGGCGTGCCCTTCGTCGTCTCCAGCCGCAACTACGGGGTCCTATGGGACACCAACGCCATCACCCGTTTCGGCGACCCGCGCCCCTACGGCATGCTGTCGGATCGCCTGATCGTCCGTGACGCCGGCGGGGCCTTCGGGGGTCTGACCGCCAGCTACTATCAGGACGGCGTCCTCAAGGTCAGCCGCCCTGAAGGCGAGGTGAACTATGAGTTCATCCGCGACCAGCAGCGTTGGCCCGAGGGTCTGAAGGCCCAGCCCGGCGCTCCGGTCCAGACCGGCGACATGGGCAAGCCCGGCCAAGCCGGCGTCAGCGTCGTCTGGGAAGGCACGATCGAGACCGCGACCGCCGGCCTGCACAAGTTCCGCCTCTATTCGTCCGGCTATGCCAAGGTCACGATCAACGGCAAGCTGGTCGAACAGAACTGGCGCCAGAACTGGAACCCCTTCGACCATGATTTCCAGGTCGAGATGGCGGCGAACACCCGGGTGCCGATCAAGATCGAGTGGACGCCCGAAGACGGCTATATCTCGCTGCGCCACATGGACCCCCTGCCGGCCGCCGATCAGGGCGCGCTGAGCCTGGCGTCGGAAGTCGGAACGGCCATCGACTACTATTACGTCGGTGGCGACGACATCGACGGCGTCATCTCCAACTATCGCGGCCTGACCGGCAAGTCGGTGATGCTGCCGCGCTCGGCCTATGGTTTCTGGCAGAGCCGCCAGCGCTACAACAATCAGGAAGAGGTTGTCGGCGCCGTGCGTCGCTATCGCGAACTGGGCCTGCCGATCGATATGGTCGTCCAGGACTGGTTCTACTGGCCCGAGAACGCGTGGGGCTCGCACCAGTTCGACCCGGCGCGTTATCCGAACCCGACCCAGATGGTGAAGGATGTTCACGACATGAACACCGACATCATCATCTCGGTCTGGCCGAAATTCTATCCGACGACTGAGCACTACAAGCAGCTGGACGCCATCGGAGGCATGTACACGCGCAACGTCGATGTCGGCGCGCGCGACTGGGTCGGACCCGGCTACGCCAACAGCTTCTACGACCCCTATCTGCCCGCGGCCCGCGAGCTGTACTGGAAGCAGATGTCCGACAGCTTCAAGGGCATGGGCTTCGACGGCTGGTGGCTGGATTCGGTCGAGCCGGACATGCACTCCAACCTCGACATCCCCGAGCGGACCCTTCGTATGGGGCCGACGGCGGCCGGGCCGGGCGCCTATGTGTTCAACTCCTATCCGCTGGTGAACGCCGAGAACGTCTATCGTCGCTTCCGAGCCGAACATGAGGGGCAGCGCACCACCATCCTGACCCGTTCGGCCTGGGGCGGGCTGCAACGCACCGGTTCGATCCTGTGGTCCGGCGATGTCGTCGCGCGTTGGGACAATCTGCGCGACCAGATTTCGGCGGGCGTCAACGCCGGCCTGTCGGGGATCGCCAACTGGACCCACGACATCGGCGGCTTCTCGGTCGAGGCCCGCTATTCGAACCCGGCCGGCATGAAGCCTGAAGACAAGGCCGAGTGGGACGAGCTTCAGCTGCGCTGGTTCCAGTTCGGCGCCTGGTCGCCGATCTTCCGCTCGCACGGCGAGTTCCCGCTGCGCGAAGTCTATAATCTGGCCGAACCGGGCACGAACTATTACACGGCCTACGCCGAGCAGATGCGCACCCGTTACCGGCTGATGCCCTATATCTACAGCCTGGCCGGCGACACCTATATGCGCGACGGGACCATCATGCGCGGCCTGGTCATGGACTTCCCATCCGATCTCAAGGCCCGCGATGTGGCCGACCAGTATATGTTCGGTCACGCGCTGATGGTCGCCCCGGTCACCGAATACAAGGCGCGCAGCCGTTCGGTCTATTTCCCGGCCGGCGCTGAGTGGTACGACCTGCTGACCGGCCAGAAGTACGCCGGCGGCCAGTCGGCCAACGTTCAGGCGGCCGTGGACAAGATCCCCGTCTATGTTCGCGCGGGCTCCATCCTGCCCACCGGTCCGGCCATCACCTATACGTCCGAGAAGCTGGACGGTCCCCTGACCCTGGTCGTCTATACCGGGGCGAACGGCGCCTTCTCCCTCTATGAGGACTCGGGCAAGGACTATGGCTACGAGCGCGGGGAGTTCTCGAACATCCCGATGACCTGGGACGACGCGCGTGGCGTCCTGACCGTCGGGGCCCGCACCGGCGCCTATCCGGGCATGCCGACGAACCGGACCATCAATGTGCGCTTCGTCAGCGGACCGGGGACGGATGTCGGAAACTTCGACGCCGCGCCGGCCAAGACCATCCAGTATACGGGCCAGGCGGTCGAGATTCGCCGCTAGACCGACACCAAGTTTCGCCCCGGTTCGTCCGGGGCGAACGCGTTTAAGGAGGCGCATATGCGCTCGATCCTGCTCACAGCCGTGGCTGCCGCTGTCCTGACGATGACGACGGTCGTTCCCGTCAATGCCCAGGCGCCGATCCAGAGTCAGGGGGGGCAGCCTGTGCTGGACCCCATGTTCCAGGACCACGCTGTCCTGCAACGCGGCCAACCGGTCGCGGTCTGGGGCAGGGCGACGCCGGGTGCGGGCGTCTCGGTCAGCCTGGGCCAGACCCAGGTCCAGACGACCGCCGGCGCCGACGGCGCCTGGCGCGCGACCTTGCCGATCCTGACCGCCGGCGGCCCCTACACCCTGACCGCACAGGCCGACGGCGCGACGCAGACCCTGTCGGACGTCATGGTCGGCGACGTCTGGCTGTGCTCAGGCCAGTCGAACATGGAGTTCGCGGTCCGCCAGGCGACCAATGCCGAGAGCGAGATCGGCGCCGCCAACGACGCGAACCTTCGCCTCTTCCTGGTCGGTCGGTCCAGCCTGCCCGCGCCCGCATCCACACCCCATTCGGTCGGCCAATGGCGCACGACCAGCCCCGACAGCGTCCGTGATTTCTCGGCCGCTTGTTATTTCATGGGGCGCGACCTGCGGCGGACGGACAATGTGCCTGTCGGCCTGATCGCCGCCTCCTGGGGCGGTTCGATCATCGAGGACTGGCTGAGCCGCGACGCCCTGGTGAAACTGGGCGGCCACGACCAGGCGCTGAACGCGCTGGACGCCTACGCTCGCAACCCGTCTCAGGGCGACGCGCTCTGGCGCGAGATCACCCAGGCCTGGTGGGCGGCCAACGACCCCGGCATCAAACAGGGCTGGAACCTGCCCCGCACGAGCGACGCCGACTGGGCGCCGATCCCGGCGGAGGGCTTCTGGGAATCGACGGTTCCGGGTCTTGAAACCTACGACGGCGTCGTCTGGCTGCGCAAACAGGTCGAACTGACTGCCGCCCAAGCAGGCCAGGCGGCGACGCTGGAACTGGGGCCGGTGGACGACGCCGACGTCACCTGGGTCAACGGCCGCTATGTGGGCGGGGGGCAGGGCTGGGATACGCCGCGAACCTACGCCCTTGCGGCCGGAAGCCTGAAGCCGGGTTCCAATCTGATCGCGGTCGGGGTGCTGGACACCAACGGCGGCGGCGGCGCCTGGGGGCCGGCGGCGAACAAGCGGCTGGTGTTCGCGGACGGGACCAGCGTCTCCCTGTCGTCGGGCTGGCGCCACCGCGTCGCTGCGCCTCTCGGCGACCTGCCCAACCCGCCGCGCACGCCCTGGATCGGCGGCAGCGGCACGACCACCCTCTATAACGGCATGATCGCTCCCCTGGGCGCCTATGGGCTTAAGGGCATGGCCTGGTATCAGGGCGAGTCGAATGTCGGCGACTATGTCGGCTATCGCCGCCTGCTGCCGGCCCTGTTCGCCGACTGGCGCGCCCGGTTCGAAAGCCCCGAGATGCGGATGCTGGTCGTGCAACTGGCCAATTTCGGTCCGATGGCTGGCCAGCCGACAAACTCATACTGGGCCGCCCTGCGCGAAAGCCAGCGCACGGTAGTCAACGCCGATCCGCTGGCGGGTCTGGCCGTCGCCATCGATATCGGCGACCGCTACGACATCCATCCGACCAACAAGCTGGAGGTCGGGCGGCGGCTGGCGCTGGAGGCGCGTCGTCTGGACGGAGTCGCTCAGCCGGTCTCGCCCCAGCCGGTTGCGGTCGAGCGCGGTGCAGACGGCGCCCACGTCCGCTATGCGCCGGGCACGGCCTTGACCGCCTATGGCTTCAACCGACCCATCGGATTCGAACTGTGCGATGCGAACGGCGTCTGCCGTTTCGTCGATGCGACCGTCGCCGGCGATCAGGTGATCCTGGCGTCCGCGCTGCCCACCGACGTCAAGGTGCGGCTGTGCTGGGCCGACAGCCCGATCAGCAACCTCAACGGACCCGCCGGCCAGCCTGCGGTCCCGTTCGAGGCCCCGATCCGCATATCGTGCC
>NZ_JAUSOE010000109.1 GCF_030656255.1 Brevundimonas sp.
CAGGTCGGCTACGCCTATATGAAATGGTTCCACAAGCCGTCGGGCCGATTGATGGTGGCGACCCCGACCCTGCGCGACGAGCTGGTCGAACATGGATTCAAGAATGTGTCCCCCTGGTCGCGCGGCGTGGATACGGATGTCTTCAACCCCGACCTAGAACGCATCTACGACGAGCTTGGGGGCGAGGACTGGCCCCGGCCC
Source organism: Brevundimonas sp. (assembly GCF_030656255.1). Taxonomy (GTDB): domain Bacteria; phylum Pseudomonadota; class Alphaproteobacteria; order Caulobacterales; family Caulobacteraceae; genus Brevundimonas. The sequence goes on from NZ_JAUSOE010000109.1 coordinate 202, forward strand.
TTCTTCCTGAATGTGGGCCGTGTGGCGGTCGAGAAGAACATCGAATCCTTCCTTCAGCTCGACCTGCCCGGCACCAAGATCGTCGTCGGCGACGGACCGGCCCGCGCCGAGCTGCAGGAGAAATATCCCGAGGCCAAGTTCCTGGGCGCCCGGTTCGGCGACGAACTGGCCCGCTGTTTCCGGGACGCCGACGTCTTCGTGTTCCCCAGCTGGACCGACACCTTCGGCTTGGTAATCCTGGAAGCCATGGCCGCCGGCACGCCGGTCGCCGCCTATCCGGCCCATGGCCCGATCGACATCATCCCGGGCTCGAACGCCGGGGCGATCGACAAGGACCTCAAGACCGCCTGCCTGAAATGCCTTGAACTCGACCGCAAGGTCGTTCGTGCCTATGCGGAGAAGTTCAGCTGGCGCGCCTCGGCCGATCAGTTCGTCGAGAACCTTCAGCCCTATCCCGAACCGGAGCGCGGCCGTTTCTGGCGCCGCCTCCGCCGTATCGCCCGCATTCGCAAGCGCGCCGCAGCCTGATCGGCCGGCATTCCAACCGACCCAACCAAGGACTAAAACCATGCTTAAGCCCCGTCAGGACCTGAAGCCGAACACGGCTGCTTACGAAACCCAGGCGCTCGTTAAGCCCACCGGTTTCCGCGAATATGACGCGCGGTGGATCCTGGAAAAAGAGATCAACCTCCTCGGCATCCAGGCCCTGGGCCTCGGCCTGGCGACCTATGTCCACGAAATCGGCGTGCCGCCAAAGATCGTCACCGGCCATGATTTTCGCGGCTATAGCCTCAGCGTCAAACAGGCCCTGATCCTGGGCCTGCTGGAAGGCGGGATGGAGGTTCTGGACGTGGGTCTGGCCCTGTCGCCCATGGCCTATTTCGGCCAGTTCGAACTGGACGCGCCCTGCGTCGCCATGGTCACCGCCAGCCATAACGAGAACGGCTGGACCGGCGTGAAGATGGGCGCGAACAAGCCCCTGACCTTCGGCCCCGAGGAAATGAGCCGGCTGAAAGAGATCGTGCTGAACGGCGAGGGCGTGGCCCGGTCGGGCGGCAAGCTGGTTCGGGTCGAAGACTTCCGCGAGACCTATGTCGCCGACGTCGCCTCCAAGGTTCAGATCAAACGCCCGCTGAAGGTGGTCTGCGCCTGCGGCAACGGCACGGCCGGCGCCTTCGCCCCCGACGCTTTGCGCCGCATGGGCGTCGAGGTGATCGAGATGGATACCGACCTCGACTACACCTTCCCCAAATACAATCCGAACCCCGAAGACCACGCCATGCTGGTGCAGATGGCCCGGCGGGTGCGCGAGACGGGCGCCGACCTGGCCCTGGGCTTCGACGGCGACGGGGACCGCTGCGGCGTGGTGGACGACACGGGCGAGGAGATCTTCGCCGACAAGATCGGCCTGATGCTGGCCCGCGACCTGTCCAAGGTCTATCCGGACAGCACCTTCGTCGTCGATGTGAAGTCGACCGGCCTCTACAAGACCGACGAGATCCTCAAGGCCAATGGCGCGGAGGTCGTCTACTGGAAGACGGGCCACTCCTACATCAAGCGCAAGACCGCCGAACTGGGCGCCCTGGCCGGTTTCGAGAAGTCGGGCCACTTCTTCATGGCTGGCGATCTGGGCCACGGCTACGACGACGGTCTGGTCGCGGCCGGCGCCGTCCTGGCCATGCTGGATCGCAATCCGGGCAAGAAGCTCAGCGAACTGAAAGCTGCCCTGCCCGACGCCTGGACCAGTCTGACCATGTCGCCCCACTGCGACGACGAGTTGAAGTACGGCGTGCTGGAGCGGATCGTGAAGGAATATTCCGATCTGGCCGCGTCCGGCGGCCAAATCCTGGGTCGCAAGATCCTTGAGGCTATCACCGTCAACGGCGTGCGGGTGCATCTGGAGGACGGATCCTGGGTCCTGGTCCGCGCCTCGTCGAACAAGCCGGAGCTGGTGGTGGTGGTCGAAAGCATGCGGTCGGAAGACGACATGCGCGATCTCTTCCGCAAGGAGATCAAACCCCGCCTTGCCGCCTATCCGGAAATCGGCGCCTTTAACCAGGAAATCTGAAAGATCACAGAGGGCTGAACCAATCGGCCCGGTGACCGCTTCCTCCCTCGGCTGCTGCCAGGAGGAAAGATTGCCGCGCTACTTTTTCCATACCCAGAACGGCGACTGCATCCGCGACGACCAGGGCGAGGAGCTGAAGAGCGTCGATGCCGCCAGAGAGGAAGCCGTCGCCGTTCTGGGCGAAATCCTGCGTTATCGTGGAGCCTCCTTCTGGACGACCGGCGCCTTCAGCGTCATCGTCACAGATGCTGAGGGCCAGACGGTCGTCAGCGTCACCGCAGCCGCTTCCGACGATGCGCCTGACGGGTGGAGCCTGATGGACAGCGCCCAATGAGCAGACTTCAAGCCACGCCCAAGATCACGACCCTGGTCGAGAAACTGTCTCTGCGAGACCGCATCTCTCCTGAAGAGATCGAGGCCCTGCAGAAGGCGCTGGAACCGCCCAAGACAGTCGCCGCTGGGTCGGACATCGTCCGCGAACATACCCGACCGCTGCACAGCACGCTTCTGATCTCCGGCTTTTCCGCCCGCTATTCGACGCTGGAAGATGGCGCGCGTCAGATCACCGAGATCAATGTAGCCGGTGACTTCATCGATCTGCACAGCCTGTTGATGAAACAGATGGATCATGGGGTCGTCGCCCTGACGGAGTGCGTCGTCGCCGAAGCCCCGCATAGCGGACTGATCGGCATCACCGAGCGCCATCCTCATCTGGGTCGGCTGCTATGGCTGGACACCATCATAGATGCGGCCATCCACCGACAATGGCTGGTCGCCATGGGTCGGCGCAGCGGTCTGGGTCATCTGGCCCATCTGGTATGCGAGCTCTATCTGCGTCTTCAGGCCGTCGGCCAGACCGGCGACCTGACCTTCGATCTGCCCCTGACGCAAGCCGTTCTGGGCGACGCGCTGGGCCTGTCGACGGTCCATGTCAGCCGTCTGATCTCGGAACTGCGCGGCGAGGGTGTGATCCACTGGTCGGGCGGTCGGATCGACATCCTCGACTGGCGCCGTCTGGCCGAGATCGCCGAGTTCGATCCGACCTATCTGAGGCTTCAGAGCGACCCCGTCTGACCCCTTAACGCATGTTATCGCGTAAAACGCCGTTTGGCGGTCTAGACGATGCATGTCCACGTCGAACCTCGCGCGATCCCTGCTGTCTCTGCTGGCTGTGCAGGGCTTGGACGAAGGCGACGCCTTCGACGCCGTGCCAGGCCAGCGCACCAGCCTGACACGCGACGGCGAACCGCTGGTGACCTTCATTCTCGACGGCGTCGCCGCACGCATCGGACCCGATGAGACACTGTCGCGCGGCCTAGCCTCAAGCGACGATCTGATCAACTTCGATGCGGTGCTGGGGCGGGGCGAAAAGGAAGTCGCCCTGTGGCTGACGGCGGGACGGTTCCTGACGGTGCCGGCGCGACGGCTGGTCCAGCGCATCGATCGCGACACCTTGGTCGAGGCGACCCTGACCGACCTGCGTCAACGCAACGCCGCCCTTCAGGCCGAACTGGGGCGTCACGCCGACCTCAAGGTGACCCAACGCTTAGCCGCCTTGATCCTTGACGTTCACGACCAGGGCGGCGGCGACACGGTGTCCCTGCGCCAGAGCGACCTGGCGGACCTGATGGCGGTGCGGCGCGCCAGCGTCTCGACCGCCTGCACCGAACTGTGTGCCGCCGGCGCGCTGCGCCTGCGACGCGGCGCGATCCAGATCGCCGACGTGGAGGCCCTGCGCGAGACGGCGGCCACGCCTCACTCCACCGTGACGGACTTGGCCAGGTTGCGGGGCTGATCAACGTCGGTGCCCTTCTGGACGGCAGTGTAATAGGCCAGCAGCTGGACCGGCACCGCATAGACCAGGGGCGCGATCAGGGGGTGGCAGTCGGGGGCGTGGATGCGGCGGATGCCGACGCCGTGAAGATCCGGGGCCGTTTCGGGCGTGATCATGATGACCGGGCCGCCGCGGGCGGCGACTTCCTGCAGGTTCGACGCCGTCTTTTCGAACACTTCGTCCAGCGGGGCCAGGGCGATGGTCGGGGTTTCCTCGTCGATCAGGGCGATGGGACCGTGCTTCAGCTCGCCTGCGGCATAGCCCTCGGCGTGAATGTAGCTGATCTCCTTCAGCTTCAGCGCCCCTTCCATGGCCAGGGGGAACATGGCGCCCCGGCCCAGGAACAGGACGTCGTCGGCCTTAGCCAGATCCTGAACCACGGCGCGGATGCTGTCGCCCATGGTCAGCGCCTCGGCGATCAGGCGTGGGCTTTCGAACAGGGCCTTGACCAGTTCGGCCTCTTGGGCCGCGCCGATCCGGCCGCGCGCCACACCCGCTGCGACGGCCAGGGCCAAGAGAGCGGCGACCTGGGCGGTGAAGGCCTTGGTCGAGGCGACGCCGATTTCCGGGCCGGCATGGGTGGGCCACAGCACGGCGGCCTCGCGCGCCATGGACGAGGAATGGACGTTGACGACGGCGGCGGTGTTCAAACCTTGCGCCTTGCACCAGGTCAGGCTGGCCAGGGTGTCGGCGGTTTCGCCCGACTGGCTGACAGCGACCGCCAGGGTCTTTTGCGACACCGCCGGCGAGCGATAGCGGAACTCGGAGGCGATCTCGACGTCGCAGGGCAGGCCCGCCAGCTTCTCGAAGGCGTAGCGGCCGATCTGACCGGCGTAGAAGGCGGTGCCGCAGGCGACGATCTGGATGCGGTCGATGGCGGCGAAATCGACGGTATTGGTCTTGGCCGTGCCCGTCACCAGGTCGAGATATTCCGACAGGGTATGCTGGACGCTGTCGGGCTGTTCATGGATCTCCTTTTCCATGAAGTGGCGATATTCGCCTTTCTCGACCATGGCCGATGAGGCCGAGACCTGGACCACCGCACGATCGACCGGCTTTCCGGTCACGTCGAACATCTGGGCGCCGGCCTTGGTCACGGCGACGTAATCGCCCTCTTCCAGATAGGAAATCTTCTGCGTGAACGGACCAACGGCCAAAGCGTCCGAGCCCAGATACATCTCGTCCTCGCCCCAGCCGACCACCAGGGGGCTGCCGCGGCGTGCGCCCAAGATCAGGTCGTCCGTCCCGTCGATCAGCACCGCCAGGGCATAGGCGCCGGTCAGGCGGTCCAGGGTGACCTTGAATGCCTCAAGGGGAGCACGTCCGGTGTTCAGTTCGGCGTCCAGCAGGTGGGCGATGACCTCGGTGTCGGTCTGGCTTTCGAAGACATGGCCCTCGGCGGCCAGCTCGGCCTTCAGTTCGGCGAAGTTCTCGATGATGCCGTTGTGGACCAGGGTGACGCGCCCGGCCTTGTGCGGGTGGGCATTGGCGGTCGTGGGCGCGCCGTGGGTGGCCCAACGGGTATGGCCGATGCCGACCGTCGCCGTCATCGGCTCCTCGGCCAGAACGGCTTCCAGATTGCGGATCTTGCCCTGGGCCCGGCGACGCTCGACCGCGCCATCGACCACGGCGGCGACGCCGGCCGAGTCATAGCCGCGGTATTCCAGCCGCTTCAGGCTGTCGATCAGCCGGGGAACGACAGGTCCGTTGCCGGTGACGCCGATGATGCCGCACATAAGCGAAGGCTCCGAGAGGTCAGGGAAAGGGGCGCCGCTTTGCACTGGCGGCGATCCGGGGCTAAGCCACACATCAAGCCCCACCGGCCGTCTATGCAATCTTAAGGCGGGCCGCATTAAAAAAGGGGTTTCGGAACGTTACCCGAAACAAAGGACCAGGCCTTGGGCGACAGAAAATACTTCGGAACCGACGGCATTCGCGGGCGCGCCAACACCTATCCGATGACGGCCGAGGTCGCGCTGCGTGTCGGTCTGGCCGCCGGCAAGCTGTTCCGCACCGGGGATGACCGGCGCCATCTGGTGGTGATCGGCAAGGACACCCGGCTGTCCGGTTATACGATCGAGCCGGCCCTGGTCGCCGGTTTCGCCTCGGTGGGCATGGACGTGCGAACCTTTGGGCCGGTGCCGACGCCGGGCGTGGCCATGCTGACCCGGTCTATGCGCGCCGACCTGGGGGTGATGATTTCGGCCTCGCACAACGACTATGCCGACAACGGGATCAAGCTGTTCGGGCCGGACGGCTACAAGCTGTCGGACGAGATCGAGCTGAAGATCGAGGCCCTGATGGACGACGGCCTGGACCAGGGCCTGGCGCCCTCGAACAAGCTGGGCCGGGTCAAGCGGATCGACGACGCCCAGGCGCGCTATATCGAGATCGCCAAACAGGCCTTCCCCAAGCGGCTGAGCCTGCAAGGGCTGCGGATCGCCGTCGATTGCGCCAATGGCGCCGGCTACAAGGTCGCGCCCACCACCCTGTTCGAACTGGGGGCCGAAGTCTTCCCCGTGGGGGTCACCCCCAACGGAACCAATATCAACGCCGAATGCGGCTCGACCCACCCGGCCACCCTGGTCGAGGCGGTCAAACGCTACCGCGCCGACATCGGCATCGCCCTGGATGGCGACGCCGACCGGCTGATCATCTGCGACGAAAAGGGCCAGGTGGTGGACGGGGACCAGATCATGGCCCTGGTCGGGCTGGACTGGGCGAAACGCGGCCTGCTGACCGGGGGCGGCGTTGTGGCCACCGTCATGTCCAACCTGGGGCTGGAACGGAAGCTCAAGTCGGAAGGCCTGACGCTGGAGCGGACCAAGGTCGGCGACCGCTATGTGATGGAGCGGATGCGCGAAGGCGGCTTCAACATCGGCGGCGAACAGTCGGGCCACATCATCCTGCACGATCACGCCACCACCGGCGACGGCCTGATGGCGGCCTTGCAAGTGCTGGCCGTGCTGGTCGAGTCCGGCAAGCCGATGAGTGAACTGGCCCGTCAGTTCGATCCCGTGCCTCAGCGGCTGGAGAATGTCCGCTACACCGCCGGCAAGCCGCTGGAGAGCGACACGGTCAAGACGGCCATCGCCGAGGCCGAGGCGAGCCTGAACGGCCAGGGGCGTCTGCTGGTCCGCCCGTCGGGCACCGAGAAGCTGATCCGCGTCATGGCGGAAGGCGATGACGCCGCCCTGGTCAAACGGGTGGTGTCCGAGGTTTCGGCGGCGGTGAAGGCGGCGGGATAATCTTCATCTCCCCGTTCGCCTACGCGAACGGGGAGATGAGCTGGGATCGAGCCTGTCCGCGATTTCACTTGCGGGGCGAAGCGAGCGGCGCTCCATTGCGGCCCACATATTCGCAGGGGCTTTCCATGATCGACCGTCGTCGCCTTCTTCTGTCCGCCGCAGCCGGGGCGGGCCTGGCCGCCGCAGGGGGACAGGCCTTTGCTGGCGCCGCTCCGGCCGGCGATGCGGCGGCGGCCAAGGCCGCCCTGGCCGGCTTCATGGACCAGGCCTTCGAACAGACCCTGGATTTGAGCCCTGAGGCCGTCACCGCCTTCGGTCTGGACAAGGGCCCGCGCGCCGCCGCCAAGTCCCAGCTGACCGCCCCGACTCTGGAGAACGAGGAGAAGTTCCGCGCCTTCACCAAGGCCCAGCGCGCCGCGCTGAGCGCCATGGACCGCACGTCCATGGACGCCCAGGACGGCATCTATTACGACACCATCGCCGACAATCTGGACGGGGTGATCGCCACCTTCGCCATCCCCTATGGCCAGGGCGGCTGGCCCAACCCCTATCGGGTCAGCCAGCAGGGCGGGGCGTATCAGTCGACGCCCGACTTCCTGGCCAACCAGCACACGATCGAGACCGCCGCCGACGCCGACGCCTATGTGGCCCGCGTCAACGCCTTCGCCGACGTGCTGAGCGCCGAGACGGACCGTCTGCGCGAAGACTACGCCCTGGGTGTGATCCCGCCGGACTTCATCCTGGCCAAGGCCATCGCCCAGCAGGAAGGCATATTGGCCACGACCGCCGCCGCCTCGCCCCTGGTCGCCTCCGTGGCGGATCGGACGCGCGCCCAGGGGTTGACCGGCGACTGGGGCGCCCAGGTCGAGACCCTGCTGGCGCAGCGGGTCTATCCCGCCTTGTCGGCCCAGAACGCCCTGCTGAAGGCCGCCCTGCCCCGCGCCGGCCATGAGGCTTCGGTTCGCCGCCTGCCCCAGGGCCAGCAGTATTACGCCAACAGCCTGCGCTACATCACCACGACCCGCCTGACCGCCGACGAGATTCACCGCACCGGCCGCGCCCAGATGGCCGAACTGACCGCCCGCGCCGACGGCCTGCTGAAGGCGCAGGGCCTGACGCAAGGATCGGTGGCCGAACGGATCCGCGCCCTGGGTCAGGATCCGAAATACGTCTATCCCAACACTGATGCGGGCAAGGCCGAACTGATCGAGAAGCTGAACGAGCAGATGGCCGACATGCAGGCCCGCCTGCCCGGCGCCTTCGGCCGCCTGCCCAAGGCCTCGGTCCAGATCAAGCGCGTCCCGCCCGAGATCGAGGCCGGCGCCCCGATGGGCTATTACAACTCGCCCAGCCTGGATGGCAGCCGGCCGGGCATCTACTGGATCAATCTGAAGGACACGGCGGAATGGCCGTCCTGGACCCTGCCGACCCTGACCTATCACGAGGCGACGCCTGGCCACCACTTGCAGATCAGCCTGCAGCAGGAGAGCGCGGCGGCCCCCAAGCTGATGAACCTGCTGGGCTTCTCAAGCTATGTCGAGGGCTGGGGCCTGTACGCCGAACAGCTGGCCGACGAACTGGGCGCCTATGAGAATGATCCGGTCGGCCAGATCGGCTATGTCCAGTCGCTGATGTTCCGCGCCGCCCGTCTGGTGGTGGACACCGGCATCCATTCCAAGGGCTGGAGCCGCGAACAGGGCATCCAGTACATGATGGAGGCCTATGGCGATCAGGAAGGCGCGGCCGTATCCGAGGTCGAACGCTATTGCGGCTGGCCGGGCCAGGCCTGCGCCTACAAGGTCGGTCACAACGAATGGGTCCGTCTGCGCGAAAAGGCCAAGACCAGCCTGGGCGAAAAGTTCGACCTGAAGGGCTTCCACGACACGGCCCTGGCCACCGGCGGCGTGCCCCTGTCGGTGCTGGAGCGGATCGTGGACGGCTGGGTGGCGACCCAGGCCTAGTCGGCCACCGTCTGGCCGTCGGCCTTTCGCAGGCGGTTGTGCATGTCGGTGGCGGCGACGGCGGCCTCGGCCGTGGCGACGGCGATCTGGTTCAGGCCGCGCACCACGTCGCCGGCGGCGTAGAGACCAGCCACGCTGGTGGCCTGATGCAGATCGACCTCCAGCCGGCCGTCGTCCGCCAGCCGGGCGCCCAGACCTTGCGCCAGTTCCGCATTGGGCGATGTGCCCAGGGCCGAGTAGACGAGGTCGAAGGCCCGGCTCTGGCCGCCATAGCTCAGGGCCGTCACCCGGTCCTGTTCGATATCGATGGAGTCCAGCGGGGCCAGGACCAGTTCGACGCCCAGCCGGTCCAGTTCCTCGCGACGGGTCAGGGCCTCTGGCGGGCCGATGTGGATCAGGGTCACACGGTCGGAATAGGTGCGCATGAAGGCGGCCTCGCGCGCGCCCTTGTCGCTGTGGCCGATGACGGCGACCGCCTTGCCCGTGGCCTCATAACCGTCGCAGATCGGACAGACCCGGACCAGCGAGCGTTGCACGGCCTGTTCCACCCCCGGCAGGTCGGGGTGATGATCGACCACCCCGGTCGCCAGCAACACGGCGCGGGCGCGGATTTCGCGCCCGTCCACCAGGGCCACGAAACCCTCGCCGTCGCGGCTCAGGGTCTGGACCCGGCCGGGGAGGATGACGGCGCCATATTCCTCGGCCTGTTCGCGCATCCGCTTCAGGATGTCGCCGCCGCCGATCCCGGCGGGAAAGCCCGGCATATTATGGCTGACGGGGATCCAGGCGGCGCGCGGGTCGCCGGCGTCCACGACCAGGGTCCGACGACGGAACCGACCCAGATAGGTCGCCGCCGTCAGACCCGCAGGCCCCGCGCCGATGATCAGGACTTCGGGATCGGTCACCGGGTGCGCCAGGCGACGGGCCACATATCGGAGGGAACGCCCGCACATTCGCCCATCGACCGTTCTTCGGTCAGGGCGAACCGGTCGCCGGTCCAGGCCCAGGTCTGGAGCGTGCCGCAGTCGCCGATGCCCCGCCCCTTGGCGAAGGCGGACAGGGCGCGGGTCTTCGGGTCATAGGCGCCGTTGACGGTGGCGTTGTCCGCCCAGGCGGGGTCAGACCCCAGGCCGCCGGTTCCGACCAGGGCGACGGGACGCGGGTCGCGACCGCCCGGACCGGTCAGATACCAGTTGTGGGTCAGGTTATAGGCCCCGGCGCCGCAGGGTACGGCCCACAGCTCGGTCCGGGCGTCCAGCCGTGCGGACATCACCATGTCGCTGACGGCGGGCATGCCGGATTCCTTCAGGCAGTTGCCGACCTCGGTGCGGGTGCGCAGGGCGGCGGGCACGGTCTGGCCTTGGTCGCCGAAGCCCGCCTGATCAATCGCCGGCGCGACCGTCACCGTGGGCAGGGGCGGCGCGACAGGCACAGCGGAGGCCGGGCGGTCGCCACGGCGGATCAGGGCGGTGGTCGTGCCCAGCCGGCCCTGTTTCTCATCGATCCAGAGCAGGGCGGCCGCCGCCCCGTTCAGCGACACCGCCTGGGTGGAGGCGCCGCGAACCGCCATGGCCTTGCCCTGGGCCATGGCGTCGATGACAGGACCGACGTCGTTGCGGATCAGGCCGATCGGGGCCTGGCTGTCGCCGTCGTCGCTGAGGGTCGCCGCAAAGGTCCGGCCGTCGATGGTCAACCCGATCTGGCGCGAGGCGGGCGCGTCGCCGTCGGGCCAGTAGCCGAAGCTGACCTCGGGCCTGGCGTCGGGTCCGGGCTGAAGCGCGATACGAACCCAGCCCGCCGCGAACTCGGGCGCGAAGCCGAAGGCCCAGCAGCTTCCGTCATTACCGCATGTGACGCGCCAATCCTTGAACTGGCGTGTTTCGCTGCGGGTCTGCAGTACGGGCGCCGGGGCGGCGGCAGGCGGCGTTGAAGAGGCTGGGGCCTGGGGCGAAACCGCCTTCGGAGCGGCGTCCTTGTCTCCGCAGCCCGCGACGGCGAGCGCAGACGCCGCCAGCGCCGAAAGGGCGACGCCCCGCAACAGGTCGATGGTCTTCATGCCGTTTTGAGCTCCGCAGGTTTGTGCGCCGCGCGGGCGCCGGTCTTTGCACGCTCGACGATATACTCCGGATTGTCGGACGAGGCCGCCGCCTTGTGACCTTTGATGTCGGTTTTGGAGGTGATCGTCTTGGCCGCCTTGCCGGTCGTTGCGCCCTGACTGTGGTTCCATTTCACCCGGTCGCCGGCGTCAAACCTCTTGTCGGGCATGGAGCGACTCGCTGAAGACGGCTTCGTGTTCAGCGATCAGGGTCTGCATCAGTTCCACATCGATGATCGGGGGCGTTTCGCAAAAGACGGTGATCCACCGCTCCACCCAGGCCTGCTCTTCGTTGGTCATCGGCTGTCCGTCATCCGCTGTGGGCGACATAAGACGCAAGCGCCGGTTAGGTTCACGGCAATCCTGCCTTTTACGCAGGGGCCCGACCCCGGGCGGGGTTTGCGCGGACGCCCAGCCCCGCTATATCCCCGCCACGATATTCATTCCCCAAAGTCAGAGGCGGACCTCACGCATGGCCAAGATCAAGGTCGAAAACCCCATCGTCGACATCGACGGCGACGAAATGACCCGCATCATCTGGCAGATGATCAAGGACAAGCTGGTCTTCCCGTTCCTGGATCTCGAGCTGGACTATTACGACCTGAGCATGGAGCACCGCGACGCCACCGACGACCAGGTGACGATCGACGCCGCCCACGCGATCCAGAAGCACGGCGTCGGCGTCAAGTGCGCCACCATCACCCCGGACGAGGCCCGGGTGAAGGAGTTCGGCCTGAAGAAGATGTGGAAGTCGCCCAACGGCACCATCCGCAACATCCTGGGCGGCGTGGTCTTCCGCGAGCCGATCATCTGCTCCAACGTGCCGCGCCTGGTGCCCGGCTGGACCCAGCCCATCGTCGTCGGCCGCCACGCCTTCGGCGACCAGTACAAGGCCACCGACTTCCTGATGCCCGGACCGGGCACCCTGACGATCAAGTTCGTCGGTGACGATGGCGAAGTGATTGAGCACGAGGTCTACAAGGCCCCCGGCGCCGGCGTGGCCATGGCCATGTACAATCAGGACGACTCGATCCGCGAATTCGCCCGCGCCTCGCTCTCCTACGGCCTGCAACGCGGCTACCCGGTCTATCTGTCGACCAAGAACACGATCCTGAAGGCCTATGACGGCCGCTTCAAGGATCTGTTCCAGGAAGTGTTCGACGCCGAATTCGCCGAGGACTTCAAGGCCAAGGGCCTGACCTACGAACACCGTCTGATCGACGACATGGTCGCGGCTGCGATCAAGTGGTCGGGCGGCTTCGTCTGGGCGTGCAAGAACTATGACGGCGACGTCCAGTCGGACGTGGTGGCCCAGGGCTTCGGCTCGCTGGGTCTGATGACCTCGGTCCTGATGACGCCGGACGGCAAGGTGCTGGAGACCGAGGCCGCCCACGGCACCGTCACCCGTCACTATCGCCAGCACCAGAAGGGCGAGGCCACCTCGACCAACTCGATCGCCTCGATCTTCGCCTGGACCCGCGGCTTCAAGCACCGCGCCAAGCTGGACGACAACGCGGCCCTGGCCACGTTCGCCGACACCCTGGAGAAGATCGTCGTCGACACCGTCGAAAGCGGCCATATGACGAAGGACCTGGCGCTGCTGGTCGGCGACCAACAGGGCTGGCTGACCACCGAGGGCTTCCTCGACAAGGTCGCCGAGAACCTGAAGACCGCCCTGCCCGACGTGGGCTGAGGATAAGGGGGCGCCCGAAACGTCGCGAGGCGTCCGGCCCCCTCCACCACTACGTGGTCCCCCTCCCCCGATGGGGGAGGAATGGTCCTCAAGCAGCGCAAAGCGCGGTAGGACGAACAAAAGTCCTCAAGTAGCGCGAAGCGCGATAGGACAAACAAGAATGAGCCCCGCCGGAACGATCCGGCGGGGCTTTTCATTGCGTCGCCGCGGAGGCCGTGCATGATCGGTTTCAGCTTGGGGGAGGCTTCGTGAAACGGCTGTTCGGCAATCTGTTGATCCTGGCGGTCGTGGTCGCGGCCGTGGCCTTTTTCGTCGCGCCGGCGGTGGGCTTCTTCGCCATCCGGTCCGCCGCCGAGGCGGGCGACGTGCAGGGCCTGTCGCGATTGATCGATTTCACGGCCGTGCGGCAGTCGCTGCGGCCGCAGCTGAGCGGTAGGGCCCAGGCCCTGGCGCCCCCGCCCTCCTTCCTGGAAGATCCCATCGGCGCCATGCGGCGCCAGATGGAGCGGAACCCGGTCCTGAACGGGCCGGACGTGGACGCCTATCTGACTCCGGCCGCCCTGGCGGCCCTGACGCGCGGCGAGGGCCGGTACGCCAGCCAGAGGTCCAGCGCGACCGCGACCGCCGTTTCGGACGATGCGCCCAAACCCTGGCCCAAGCCGATCTTCTGGGGCGTGAACCGGGCGCGGATGGCGGTGGCGGACCAGGGCGGATCGCGCACCATCTTCACCTTCGAACGTCGCGGCCCGTTCGAATGGATCCTGGTCCAGATCGGCCTGCCGGACGGCGCGGCGCCGGCCGTGGCCGCGCCTGTCGCTGCGGTTCCCGGCAAGACGGTCGCCGCCCCGCGCTGAGGCAACCGGCCGGCCAGAGTCCGCGTTGAGTGAGGATGGAGTTCCTATGCTGAAGAAGATCGTCGTGGGGCTGCTGGCCGCCGTGGTCGCAGGCCTGCTGATCGCCTGTTTCGCCTCGCCCTTCGTGGCGGCCCAGGAGCTGATCCGGGCGGCGCGCACCGGGGATGCGGCGGGACTGGAGCGCCGCGTCGATTTTCCCGCCTTCCGCGCCAGTCTGAAGAGCGAGCTGAACGCCCGGGCCGCCCTGGAAATCCGCCACCGGGCCGGGGGCGACACGGGTCTGGCCGCCCTGGGCATGCTGCTGGCGCCGTCGCTGGTGGACGGGGCCGTCGATAATTTCGTCACCCCCCAGGCCGTCGCCGCCATGGTGCGGTCGGGCGAAAAGCCTCGGCCGGAGCGGCCCGTGCCCGCAACGGACACCCCGGCCGCGCCCAAGGCCGAAATCCATCAGTCTTGGGCCTATCGCGGGTTCGACCGTTTCGCCGTCACCCTGACGCGCGACGACAAGCCCGACGACGCCCTGGTGCTGATCCTGGAGCGTCGGGGGATGTTCGACTGGAAACTGGCCGGCGTGGACCTGACGCCGGATCCGATGGGGTGACGAAAGTCTGGGTCAGCCCGCCAGGGCCGCCCGCACCGCCGCCAGACCGTCTTCGGCCTTGGATCCATCCGGGGCGCCGCCCTGGGCGAAGTCGGGTTTGCCGCCGGCGCCCTGGCCGCCCATGGCGATGACGGCGGCGCGGGCCAGGTCGGCGGCGTTGACGCGGTCCGTCAGGTCCGAAGTGACGGCGACGGTGACGGCGGCCTTGCCTTCGGTGACGCCGATCAGGGCGACGACGCCGGTTCCGACCTGTTTCCTGAAGTCCTCGGCCACGCCGCGCAGACCCTTGCCGTCCACGCCGTCCAGAACGCGGGCCATCAGCTTGACGCCGTTGATTTCCTCCGGCGCGGACGCGGCGCCGGAGCCGCCGCCCAGGGCCAGCTGCTTCTTCAGCTCGGCGACCTGTTTCTCCAGCGTCTTGACCGAACCCTGCAGGGCCTCGACCCGGCCGGGGACGTCCTGGGTCTGGATCTTGAAGTCGCGGGCCAGGCCGCGCGTCACCTTGGCCTGGGCTTCCAGATAGAGGCGGGCCGCCTCGCCGGTCAGGGCCTCGATACGGCGGACGCCGGCGGCGACGCCGGTTTCCTGGATCACCTTGAACAGGCCGATGTCGCCGGTGCGGGCCACATGGGTGCCGCCGCACAGTTCGACCGAATAGGGGGCGTTGTCGCTGACCAGCGAGCGGCCGAGCGTCAGGACGCGGACCTCGTCGCCGTATTTCTCGCCGAACAGGGCGATGGCGCCGGCCTCGATGGCCTCCTGCGGGGCCATCAGCTTGGTCTCCGCCGGGACGTTCTGACGGATGACGGCGTTGACCTCGGCCTCGATGGCCGCCAGCTCGTCCTCGGTCACGGGGGCGCCGTGGCTGAAGTCGAAGCGCGCGCGCTCGGAATCGACCAGCTGGCCCTTCTGGGCGACCGCCGGGCCGAGCACATTCTTCAGGGCCGTGTGCAGCAGGTGGGCGGCCGAGTGGTTGGCGCGGGTGGTGGTGCGCTTGTCGGCGTCCACCAGCTGGGCGACGCGGGCGCCGATCTCAAGCGTCCCGGCCGTGATCTGGGCCGACAGGACGTGCAGGTCGCCGGCGTGTTTCTTGACGTCCAGCACCTCGGCCTCGCCGCCCGGCCATTCCAGCGTGCCCTGGTCGCCGGTCTGGCCGCCGCTTTCGGCGTAGAAGGGGGTGGCGTCGAACAGGATTTCGACGATGTCGCCGGCCTCGGCCGTCTCGACGGGGGCGCCGCCGTTCATCAGGGCCAGGACCTCGCCCGAACCCTCGATGTTGTCATAGCCGTTGAAGACGGTCGGACCCATGCGGTCGCGGATCGCCAGCCATTCATTGGTGTTGGCGGTCTGGCCCGAGCCCTTCCAGTGTTCGCGCGAACGCTGGCGCTGTTCGGCCATGGCGGATTCGAAACCGTCGACATTGACCGAGAAGCCGCGACGACGGGCCTCGTCCTGGGTCAGGTCCAGCGGGAAGCCGTAGGTGTCGGACAGGGTGAAGGCCGTCTGGCCGTCCAGCATGTCGCCGGGCTTGAAGCCCTGAACCGCCGTGTCGAACAGGGCCATGCCCCGCCCCAGGGTGGTGCGGAAGCGGACCTCTTCCTGTTTCAGCGTGTCCTCGATGAAGGGCTGGGCGCGGGCCAGTTCGGGATAGGCGTCGCCCATCTGGGCCACCAGGGTCGGGACCAGGCGGTGCATCAGCGGGTCGGCGGCGCCCAGCAGGTGGGCGTGGCGCATGGCGCGGCGCATGATCCGGCGCAGCACATAGCCCCGGCCCTCGTTCGACGGGGTGACGCCGTCGGCGATGAGGAAGGAGGAGGAGCGTAGGTGGTCGGCGATGACCCGATGGCTGGCGGCGCGCTCGCCGTCCGACTTGGTCGAGGTGGCGTCTTCCGACGCGGCGATCAGGGTCTTGAACAGGTCGGTCTCGAACACCGAATGCACGCCCTGAAGCACGGTGGTCATCCGCTCCAGCCCCATGCCGGTGTCCACGCTCGGCTTGGGAAGGCTGCGAACGATCTGGTCGTTCTCCTTCTCGAACTGCATGAAGACGTTGTTCCAGATCTCGACGTAGCGATCACCGTCCTCGTCCGGCGAGCCGGGAGGGCCGCCGGGGATCTTGTCGCCGTGGTCCCAGAAGATCTCGGTGCAGGGGCCGCAGGGACCGCTGTCGCCCATGGCCCAGAAATTGTCAGAGCCGGCGATGCGGATGATCTTGTCGTCGCCGAAGCCCGTGACCTTCTTCCAGATCGCGGCGGCCTCGTCGTCATCGATATAGACCGTGACCAGCAGGCGTTTGGCGTCCAGGCCGAACTCCTGTGTGACCAGTTTCCACGCCCGGTCGATGGCGTGTTCCTTGAAATAGTCGCCGAAGGAGAAGTTCCCCAGCATCTCGAAGAAGGTCAGGTGGCGGGCGGTGTAGCCGACATTGTCCAGGTCGTTGTGCTTGCCCCCGGCGCGGACGCATTTCTGCGAGCTGGTCGCGCGCGGATAGGGCGGCTTGGACGCGCCGGTGAAATAGTCCTTGAACGGCACCATGCCCGCGTTGACGAACAGCAGGGACGGATCGTTCTGCGGCACCAGCGGCGCCGAGTGCACCTTCTCGTGGCCGTCGGCCGCGAAGAAGTTCAGATAGGTGGCGCGGATCTCGTTCAGGCTGGGCATTTGGGCGTGTCTTCGGCTCGGTCGTCGCAAGGAACCGGCGTCATATAGGGTTTTGTCGGGGAACGCATCATCTGGTCCCGCCCCGCGCCCGTCGCGGTCGAGCCGGGGGAATGATCGCTTTGCGAAAGATCAAGGCGATCCTTGCGGGGAGCCCCATTCTGCGGCGTCACACATGTCGGTTCGAAACTCGGATTTCGAGCTTTTCGCGACGCCAGGGAAACAGGACAGACGACCATGGGAACGACACAACTGCATCGGGGTCGGCTCATAGACCACATCCAGCTGGTCGTCCGTGATCTCGCGCTTAGTCGGAAATTCTACACGGCTGTTCTGAACGTGCTGGAGATCCCCGTCATCGATACGGCCGACGGCTATTTCTGGGCCGATGAACTCGTCGTGTCCTCGCCGGAAAGCGCGGAGAGCCGGGGCGTCCTGACGGGTCGGCACCACCTGGCCTTTCAAGCCAAGGACCGAGCGACGGTCGATGCCTTCTATCGGGCGGCGCTGGCCCATGGCGCACGCGACAACGGCGCGCCGGGCGAGCGGGCCTATCATCCGGGCTACTACGCCGCTTTCGTGCTCGATCCCGACGGCAACAACATCGAAGCTGTGCACCATGGCGAGGCGCGGCGTAGCGCGCCGTCGGTGGCGATCGATTTCTAAGGGTTCCGGGAGGCCGACGGGTCCACCTGCGTTAACGCCAAGGTCCGATTTCAGGGCTGACGCCGTTTCGCAAACCGACCCCGAGCGGGCCTACGGATCGACACCTTTTCGGCTGTGGAACCCCTCCCAGCCGGTGGGTTCAGGATGCTCCATCGACAGCAGTTCAAAGCGTAAGGGTGCGCCTCACACCTGCGGCGGCGGGCCGAACTTGCCGGACTGGTAGTCCTGGATGGCCTGGATGATTTCTTCGCGGGTGGTCATGACGAAGGGGCCGTGGCTGAAGACCGGCTCGTTGATCGGTTCGGCGTGGCCCAGCAGGACGACGGCGTCGGTCTTGTCTGTGCTTTGGGCCGTGATCTCGACCGTGTCGCCGTCGCCCAGGGCGGCGAGGTTCCATTCGGGCACGGGGGTTCCGGCGACGGAGACCTGGCCCTTGATCGCATAGAAGAAGACATTGCGGCCCGGGGCGACCGGGGCCTCGAACCGGGCGCCGGCGGGCAGGCGGACGACGGCCAGATGGATGTCGATCAGCGACTGGATCGGCGCCTTGACGCCCAGCCACTCGCCGGACACCGGCTCGACCGAGACGCCGCCCTCGGTGGTGACGGTCGGGATGTCGGCGGCCTGGAGCCCCACATAGTCGGGCTTGGTCATCTTCAGCCGGGACGGCAGGTTCACCCACAGCTGCAGGATCTCCATCGGCCCGCCGTCGCGCTTGAAATCGGCCGGCGACAGTTCGGCGTGGATCAGGCCCGAGCCGGCGGTCATCCACTGAATCCCGCCCGCCTTGATGATGCTCTCGCCGCCGCCGGAGTCGTTGTGGGCCAGTTCGCCGTCCAGGATAAAGGTGACGGTCTCGAATCCCCGGTGCGGGTGCGGGCCGAAGGGCAGGCCGGCGTTGCCCGGCGCATAGGTCTGGGGCCCGTGGTGGTTCAGGAACAGGAAGGGATCGACCTGGTCCAGGCCGGGTCCCGGCACCGGCCGGCGCGTCGTCAGATCGCCGATGTCGTCGCGGTGGGCCGGATGCAGGCGAAGGACGGGGCGGGGCGTGATCTCGGTCATGGGGTCCATATAGGGCCGCGCGTGATTTTCGGCGAGCGCGGCGCGGCGATCCAAAAGCCGCGCCGCCGCGTAGAAGCTGCGTCTCAGGCGGAGCGTGGATCGATCATGCCTTGAATATCGGGATCCCGACACGGATCGGGCTAAGCGACGCTAGAATCCGCTAAGTGATCAACGGTCCGTTGACACCGTCCCTCTAGGGTCACAAAAGCCTTCGCAACCGCACACGGCGATTGAATTCATTCGCTTTTGAGAACCATTCGCATGACCCAGCCCAGCCCGACCTCGGGTGGCGCCGCTAGCGACCGGACCGGTCGTTTCGTCACCCAGCCCAACGGTCACGTCACGCCGCTGTCGCCCCACATGGGCATCTGGCGTTGGCACGTCACCATGGCGGCCTCGATCCTGTTCCGCGCCACCATCATCGCCGCCACCGTCGGCGCCCTGATCGTCGTGGCCTGGCTGGGCGCCCTGGCCTTTGGACCGGACGCCTATGCGACCGCCCTGGCGGCAGCCGGGTCGCCGCTGGGTTTGTTCGTCGGCTTCGGTCTGACGGTCGTGCTGTTCTCCTTCATCCTGAACGGAGCGCGCCACACCATCAACGACACGGGCAACGGCCTGACCATCAAGTCGTCCACGACCTTGTCGACCATCGCGGTCTGGGCGCCGGTTCCGCTGGCGATCCTGTTCTGGGTCGTCCTGTTCGCCGTCGGGAGGGTTTCGCTGTGAGCGGCGTCGCCAAGTTCAAGAACAACGTCAAGATTTCCGAGCGCCACGGCGGCGGCGAATGGCTGACCGAGCGGGTGCTTCTGGTCGCCCTGCTGCCGCTGGGTCTGTGGGTCGCCTCGACCGCCTTCACCCTGGCGGGCGCCGGCTATGACGCCGTGCAGGACTGGTTCGCCAACCGGCTGAACGCCGGCCTGCTGGCGCTGACGGCCGTGGTCTTCTTCGGCTACGTCAGCGTGGCCTGGAAGGTGATCCTCGAGGACTATGTGCCCCAGCCGGGGACGCGCAAGGCGCTGGTCGCTCTGCTGAACCTGGTCTTCCTCGTGCTGGCGGCCGCCAGCGTCTTCTTCATCGTGCGGATGGCGCTGGGTTCGGCGCCCCTGCCCGCTGGTTTCGGAGCCTGATTAGCTGATGGCCGCTTACGAACTGATCGATCACGAATACGACGTCGTCGTCGTCGGCGCCGGGGGCTCCGGCCTTCGCGCCGCCCTCGGCGCCGCCCAGCAGGGGCTGAAGGTCGCCTGCGTGACCAAGGTCTTCCCTACACGGAGCCACACCGTCGCGGCCCAGGGCGGCATCTCCGCCTCGCTGGGCAATATGGGCGAGGACAGCTGGCAGTGGCACATGTACGACACCGTCAAGGGGTCGGACTGGCTGGGCGACCAGGACTCGATCGAATATCTGGTCCGTAACGCGCCCAAGGCCGTGTACGAGCTGGAACACTGGGGCGTGCCCTTCAGCCGCACCGACGAAGGCAAGATCTATCAGCGCGCCTTCGGCGGCATGACCCGCAACTTCGGTGAAGGCCCGGTGCAGCGCACCTGCGCCGCCGCCGACCGCACCGGCCACGCCATCCTGCACACCCTGTACGGCCAGTCGGTGCGTCGGGAAGTGAAGTTCTTCGTCGAATATTTCGCGCTGGACCTGATCATGCAGGACGGGACCTGCACCGGCGTGACGGCGCTTCAGCTCGATAACGGCCAGCTGCACCAGTTCCGCGCCAAAATGGTGGTTCTGGCCACCGGCGGCTACGGCCGCGCCTACTTCTCGGCCACCAGCGCCCACACCTGCACCGGCGACGGCAACGCCATGGTGCTGCGCGCCGGCCTGCCGCTGCAGGACATGGAGTTCGTCCAGTTCCACCCGACCGGCATCTATGGCGCCGGCTGCCTGATCACCGAGGGCGCGCGCGGCGAGGGCGGTTATCTGACCAACTCGGAAGGCGAGCGCTTTATGGAGCGCTATGCGCCGACCGTGAAGGACCTGGCGCCGCGCGACATGGTCAGCCGGTCCATGACCATCGAGATCCGTGAAGGCCGGGGCGTGGGTCCGAACAAGGACCACATCTTCCTGCACCTGGATCACCTGGATCCCAAGATCCTGCACCAGCGCCTGCCGGGCATTTCCGAGAGCGCCAAGATCTTCGCCGGCGTGGACGTGACCAAGGCCCCGATCCCTGTCCTGCCGACCGTCCACTACAATATGGGCGGCATCCCGACCAACTATCACGGCGAAGTCCTGACGCTGCGCGACGGCAATCCCGACAGCGTGGTGCCCGGCCTGATGGCTGTGGGCGAGGCGGCCTGCGTCTCGGTTCACGGCGCCAACCGTCTGGGCTCCAACTCCCTGACCGACCTGGTGGTGTTCGGCCGCGCCGTCGGCCTGCGCTGCGGCGAGGTGGTGGACAAGGCCTCGGCCGTGCCGTCCGCCTCCAAGACCCAGACCGACGCCCACCTGGCCCGCCTGGACCGCTTCCGCTTCGCCGACGGCTCGACCCCGACCGCCGAGCTGCGCCTGTCGATGCAACGCGCCATGCAGGCCGACGCGGCGGTGTTCCGCACGGGCGAGACCCTACAACAGGGCACCGACAAGCTGCGGGCCATCGATGCGGCCGGCGCCGACATCAAGACCACGGATCGCGGCCTGATCTGGAACACGGATCTGATGGAGACGCTGGAGTACGACAACCTGATCGCCCAGGCCGTCGTCACCATCGAGAGCGGGCTGAACCGCACGGAATCGCGCGGCGCCCACGCCCGCGAGGACTATCCCGACCGGGACGACGCCAACTGGATGAAACACACCCTGGCGTGGAAGCGTCCGGGCGAACAGGTCCAGATCGATTATCGTCCGGTCCACAACTACACCATGTCCGACGACATCGCGTATATCGAACCGAAGGCGCGGGTTTACTAAGATGGTCCAGCTCACTCTCCCCCGCGGCTCCAAGCCCACCAAAGGCAAGGTCCACAAGGCCGCGCCCGGCTCCAAGGACGTCCGCACCTACAAGGTCTATCGTTACGACCCCGAGGTCGACGCCGACCCGCGCTGGGACACGTTCGAGGTGCCCACGGGCGACCACGGCCCGATGCTGCTGGACGCCCTGATCCACATCAAGAACGAGATCGACCCGACGCTGTCGTTCCGGCGCTCGTGCCGTGAAGGCATCTGCGGCTCCTGCTCGATGAACATCGACGGGCGCAACACCCTGGCCTGCACCAAGGGCTGGGACGAGTGCCAGTCGCACAACATCACCATCGCCCCCCTGCCGCACCAGCCGGTGATCAAGGACCTGGTGACGGACCTGAGCCTGTTCTACGCCCAGTACGACTCGATCCAGCCCTATCTCCAGTCGGACGAGCCCGACCCGGAGCAGGAACGGCTCCAGACCCCGGCCGAGCGCGAAAAGCTGGA
>NZ_JAUSOE010000116.1 GCF_030656255.1 Brevundimonas sp.
CCGGCGTTCAGGGCCAGCAGATTGGTCTGGAAGGCGATCTCGTCGATCACGCCGATGATCTGGCCGATCTCGTTGGACGAGCGTTCGATTTCGCTCATGGCGGTGATGGCGTCGCGGACCACCGCGCCGCTCTTGTCGGCGTCGCTGCGGGCCTCCTGGACCGCGCCGGCCGCCTGGACCGCGCCCGAAGCGGTCGCCCGCACCGTGGCCGTGATCTGATCCAGCGCCGCCGCCGTCTCCTCCAGGGAGGCGGCCTGTTGTTCGGTGCGGCGCGACAGGTCGTCGGCGGCCTGGGCGATTTCTCCGGCCCCGGCGTTGATGGCGCCGGCGTTGAAGGCGATCGATCCGATGGCGTCCTGCAAGCCGTCCAGGGCGGCGTTGAAGTTGGACCGCAATTTTTCATAGGCCGCAGGGAAGGCGTCCTGGATGCGGAAGGTCAGATCGGCCCGCGCCAGCGCCTCCAGTCCCTGGCCCAGACCGGTCACGACCGCCGCCTGTTCGCGCGCGGCGGTCTGGCGGGACAGGTCGCCGGCGATCCGGTCTTCATCCTCTTTCAGACGCAGTTGCTCGGCCTGGTCCGCCTCGGCCTGGGCGCGGGCGACTATCAGGGCCTGGATGTCCACGACGGCACGGGCGATGTCGCCGATCTCGTCCTTGCGACGGGCCTCGCCCAGCTTCACCTCGGTCTGGCCCTGGGCCATGGCGCGCAGCTCCCCGGTCAGGTGACGGATCGGCGCGACCAGGCCGCGCGACCCCGCCAGGATCAGGCCGATGCTGATCAGCAGGCTGGCCAGCACGGCGGCCATCATCACCATCTGTCCGGTCTGGGCCTCAGCCTCGGCGGCGAGGCGGTTCTTCTCGGCCGTGGCTTCGATCCTGTCGGCCGCCTCGCTCATGGCGGTCTCCAGGGCCGTGAACTGGGTCAGGAAGTCGGTCATTCCGCCCTGGGCCGCGACCGGGTCGGCGGCGGCCAGGTCCACCATCCGGACCGAGGCCGCGATATAGGCCTGAAGCGGCGCCTCGACCGCCTTCAGGGCCGCCTGAACCTCCGGGTCCGTCGCCAGGGCGTTGTTTTCCGCAATGGCCTGTTCAAAGATTTCGTGGTGCTCGGCCAGATCGGCCTTCACCGTGTCGATAGAGACGCCGTTGGCGGGATTCTCTGCCAGCATGGCCCCGAACACGTCGGAGCGCAGGGCGTCATGCATCATGTCCGCCTGCATGTGGTTGCGCAGCACGCTCGACGACACCGACGCCCGGTCCAGCGCCCCGGCCAGCTTGGCGTTCATCATCAGGCCCACGCCCGCCGTGCCCACGGACAGCAGCAGGACGATGATCCCCGTGGCCGTGACCTTCTTGCCGATCGTCCAGATCATGACCGCTCCCGTAACCCTGACATTCCTTCGAACGGCGGTACACGAATTCTGGTTAACGCAAGATTTTCGACCGCCTACGTCGTTTCCTCATGCCCGCTTAAGGACGATTTTCATTCCGCCGGGATTACGCCGCTCTTCGAACAGAACGGACGTATGGCCATGCAGAACGCTAAGCCCCCAGTTTTCAAACCCCTCATTGCGGCGGTCGCCGCAACATGCGCCGCCCTGGGCGCCGTCATGGGCGCTGCCCCGGCCCAGGCCCAAGACCAGGCCCGCGCGGCGGACCCGGACTGGACCCTGTCGGCGGAATATACGGCCGATGTTTCGGGCGTGGTCTCGGGCGGCGCGAAACGAGCCGGCCGGTATCTGGACAATCTGAGCGTCGAACTGGACGGCGACCTGGAACAGGCCTGGGGCTGGCGCAGGGCGCGGCTGCACCTGTCGGGCCTGTACAACGGCGGGGGCGAGCCCAACGCCCTGGCCGGCACGCTTCAGGGCGTCGACAATATCGAGGTGGGGGCCCAGGGCGCCCGCCTGTTCGAGGCCTGGATCGAACAGGATCTGGGCGGGTCGGCCACCCTGCTGGCGGGCCTGTATGACCTGAACAGCGAATTCTACGCCACCGAGGCCTCGGGCCTATTGCTGTCGCCGCCGTTCGGAATCGGCTCCGAACTGGCCTCGACCGGCCCCAACGGCCCGGCCATCTTCCCCTCCTCGTCCCTGGCGGCCCGGCTGCGGGTCGGCGAGACGGACAAGACCTATGTCCAGTTCGCCGTCGTCAACGCCGACGCCCGCACAATCGGCGATCACGGCGGGGTGGACACCGACCTGGACCACGGCGTCCTGGCCATCGCCGAGGTGGGAAGCCACGCCCCGGTCGGCGCCGCCCCCATCCGCTACGCCATCGGCGTCTGGCGCTATAACCAGCGTCAGGACCACATCCGCGACATGACGCCCGACGGCGACCCGGTCCGCAGCATCGCCCAGGGCGCCTACGCCCTGGCCGAGGGTCCGGTCTGGGGCGCCGCCGCCCCCGACGGCCCCCAGATCGACGCCTTCGCCCGCCTGGGCGTGTCGGACGGCGACACCACAGACTTCAAGGGCGGCTGGCAGGCCGGCCTACTGGTGCGCCAGGTCTTCGCCGCCCGCCCCGACAGCCAGCTGTCCTTCGGCGTCCACCAGGGCTGGCTGTCCTCCAAGGCCCGCGCCAACCTGGCCGACACGGGCGCCGCCCCCGACCGCTACGAAGAAGGGCTGGAGCTGACCTACGCCGACCGCATCGGCCGCTTCACGATCCAGCCGGACGTGCAGCTGATCCGCTATCCCGGCGGCCTGAAGGACGCCGACGACGTGGTGGTGGTGTCCCTGCGGGTAATCACCCCGCTGTTTTGAGCCTCTAGCGTTCCAGCGTCACGCGGGCGGGATCGAAGCCCACGACTTCACGGATCACGATCATGCTCTTGAAGCCGCGCACGCCCTTTTCGGGGATCAGTTCGCGGATGCCGAAGGCCTCGTAGTCCTGCATCGAGCGAACGGCGACGGTCAGCAGATAGTCGGTCTCGCCCGTGACGTCCCAGGCGCCCTGCACCTCGGGACTGGCCTTCATGGCGCGCTGGAAGGCGTCCATGACCTTGCGGTCCTGGGTGTTCATCTCGACCTGGACATGCAGGACGATGCGCGGCTCGACACGGGCGGGATCGATCACGGCGACATCGGCGGCGATGACGCCCTCGGCCCGCAGCCGACGCAGCCGGCGCAGCACGGCGGATTCCGACAGGCCCACCGCCTCGGCCGTCACCCGCGCCGGCTCCAGATTGTTGCGCCGGACCCGCGCCAGCAGGCGATGGTCGAAATCGTCCAGAGTGACGAAATTCGTCATTTTATGCCCCTTCGTGACGATTTCAGGCACATTGAAGCGGAAATTCGCCGGGAAGCGCAAGTAGGATTATAATAGGTTTCCGCCATGACCGCCGTGGCCCTGAAACAGCACCTGACCTCGCCGCTAGCGATGCGCCTCATCCCCTATCTGGCGCTGTTTGCAGGCATGGTGACGCTGGCCGGCGGCACCTCCTTCGCCAAGACCCTGTTCCCGATCATCGGGGCGGAGGGAACCTCGGCCTATCGCGTCGGGGTTTCCGCTGTCCTGCTGGTGGCGGTGTTCCGCCCCTGGCGTTTCCGACTGAGCCGCGCGGACCTGGGGGCCATCGCGCTGTACGGCGTCGTGCTGGGGGCGATGAACCTCAGCTTCTACATGTCGCTGCGCACCATTCCGCTGGGCCTGGCCATCGCCATCGAGTTCATGGGCCCGCTGACCCTGGCCCTGATCCATTCGAGAAAGCCGATCCACTTCGTCTGCATCGGCTTCGCAGTCCTGGGCCTGGGTCTGTTGCTGCCGCTGAAGGGCGGGGCGGGTGCGCTGGATCCGGTCGGCATGGCCTTAGCCGCCTTCGCCGGCCTGTGCTGGGCGCTGTACATCGTGTTTGGAAAGCGGCTGTCGCATATTCATGCGGGCCAGTCCGTGGCCCTGGGCATGAGCGTGGCGGCCATGGTCGTCGTGCCTTTCGGCGTGGCCCATGCGGGCGCGGCCCTGCTTAACCCGGCCATCATTGCAGCCGGTCTGGCGGTGGCGATCTTCTCCAGCGCCCTGCCCTATTCGCTGGAGATGGTGGCCTTGCGTGGCATTCCCAAACGCACCTTCGGCGTGGTTCTAAGCGCCGAACCGGCCGTCGGCGCCCTGGCGGGCCTGATCGTGCTGCACGAACACCTGACGGGCCAGCAGTGGCTCGCCATCGCCGCCATCGTCGTCGCCTCGGTCGGCGCCATCGCCACCACGCGAGAGACGCCGCAGCCGCAGCCGGTGTAAAGTCCAAGGGTTCGCTGTTCAGGCCTCAGAGAGTGGATGAGGCGCAGACCTTCACCCCCCGTTAACCACGATGGCCCATTTGGTTAACGCCTGTTCCTGGGGTTCGTTTTGCACACTCTCGTCGCCGCCGTCGAAGCGATCGATCCGCTGGTCGTCACCGGCAAGGTGGCGGGCGTGTCGGGTCTGTTGATCGAGTCGCGTGGCGGCCTGTCGCGTCTGGCGGTCGGGGCGCGGGCCGAGATCAGCCGGCGCGGGCAGACGGCCCTGCCGGCCGAGGTGGTGGGGTTCCGCGACGCCAAGGCCCTGTTGATGCCGTTCGGCCCGGTCGAGGGCGTGGCGCCCGGCGCCGAAATCCGCATCATCGACCAGGCCGCCAGCGTGCGCCCGACCACCGCCTGGCTGGGCCGGATCATCGACGCCTTCGGCCAGCCTATCGACGGCAAGGGGCCCCTGCCCCAGGGTCAGGCCCCCTATCCGCTGCGCGCGCCCCCGCCGCCGGCCCATTCGCGCGGCCGGGTGGGCGAGCGGCTGGACCTGGGGGTGCGGGCCATGGACGTCTTCACCACCACCTGCCGGGGCCAGCGCCTGGGCATCTTCGCCGGCTCGGGCGTGGGCAAGTCGGTGCTGCTGTCCATGCTGGCGCGCCAGGCCACCTGCGACGCCGTGGTCGTGGGCCTGATCGGCGAACGGGGCCGCGAGGTGCGCGAGTTCGTGGAAGAGACTCTGGGCGAAGAGGGGCTGAAACGCGCCGTGGTCGTGGTGGCCACCTCGGACGAGCCGGCCCTGAAACGCCGCCAGTCGGCATACATGACCATGGCCATCGCCGAATATCTGCGCGACCAGGACCTGGAGGTCCTGTGCCTGATGGACAGCGTCACCCGTTTCGCCATGGCCCAGCGCGAGATCGGCCTGGCGGCGGGCGAACCGCCGACGACCAAGGGCTATACCCCCACCGTCTTCACCGAACTGCCCAAACTACTGGAGCGGGCGGGGCCGGGACCGGTGCGGCCCGACGGCACCACGGCGGCGCCCATCACCGCCCTGTTCACCGTCCTGGTGGACGGCGGCGACCATGACGAACCCATCGCCGACGCCGTGCGCGGTATTCTGGACGGCCATATCGTGATGGACCGCAAGATCGCCGAACGCGGCCGCTTCCCCGCCATCGACGTGCTGAAATCCGTCAGCCGGACCATGCCCGGTTGCCAGACCCCGCCCGAGCGCGAGCTGAACAAGCGCGCCCGCCAGTGCCTGTCGGCCTATGCCAATATGGAAGAGCTGATCAAGATCGGCGCCTATCGCACCGGGGCCGATCCCGTGGTGGACCGCGCCATCGCGCTGAACCCCGCGCTGGAAGACTTCCTGGGTCAGGACAAGGACGACGCCACGCGTCTTACCGATTCCTTTACCCGGCTCGAACATATTCTGAACCAAGGCATGATCAGAGAGTGAAGAAATGACCGCTTGGGCCCAATCCCTGATCCGCATCTCCAACTACGAAGTCGAGACCCTGCAGAAGCGCCTGGCCGAGATCACCAGCCGCCGCGCCACCGCCGAAATGCGTCTGGCCGTGCTGGACGCCGAAGTCGAGATCGAACGTGAACGCGCCCGCATGGACGCCGACGCCGGCATGATGCTGGGCGCCTATCTGAACGGCTGGAAGGCCCGCAAGGCCGCCGCCGAGGGTGATCTGACCGTGGTCGACGCCGAGGAAGCCGGCACCCGCGACGCCCTGACCGGCGCCTTCGAAGAGCTGAAGAAGTTCGAACACGTCGCCGAAACCACCCGCCTGAACAAGCTCATCGCCATCGCCAAGCGCGAAACCGCCGCCTTCGACGAGCTGGGCCTGCGGAAGCGTGCGGTCTGACGACCAACATGCTTCTCCCTTCCCCTGCGGGGGAGGGGCGTCGCTTAGCGACGGGGTGGGGGCGGCAAGGCGCCGTCGCACGGATTTGAGGCAAGCCAGGTCAGTGGGGCCTTGCCCGGCCCGCCCCACCCGGCTTCGGCTACGCCTTCGCCCCCCTCCCCCGCAGGGGGAGGGAGAATAGAATGTCGATCTCCCGCCGCACTGTTCTCGCCTCGGCGCTCGCCTTGGCCGCCTGCGACCGCACCTCGGCCGAACCGACCCCGCCTGCCGTCCCCCCGCTGAAAACCGTCGCCCCCTGCCCCTTCGGCACGGCGATCAAGGCGATGCAGATCGACGACCCCGACTGGGTCGCCCTGGCCCGCGCCAATGTCTCCCAGCTGACGCCTGAGTGGGAGATGAAGATGGAATATGTGCTGGCCGACGGCCTGGACCGCCCCCGCTTCGACCGCACCGACCGCATCGCCGCCTTCGCCGCCGCCGAGGGCATGGCCCTGCACGGCCACACCCTGATCTGGTACTCGCAGGGCAAGGAAGCGTTCGCGGGCCTGTCCGGCGCCGCCTTCGACCGCGCCTTCGACGACTATATCGCCGCCATGGCCGGTCGGTATCGCGGCAAGGTCCGCAGCTGGGACGTGGTCAACGAGCCGATCCTGGACGACGGCTCGGCCATGCGCGACTGCCACTGGAGCGCCCGCTACGGCCACGACGGCTATGTATTGCGGGCGTTCGAACAGGCCCGGATCGCCGATCCGGAGGCGGTGCTGTTCCTGAACGAATACAATCAGGAATCCATACCGGCCAAGGGCGCCCAGTTCCTGAGACTGGTCGAGCGCCTGCTGAAGGCCGGCTGTCCGCTCCAGGGGCTGGGGCTTCAGTCCCACCTGTGGATCGACATTCCGGACGGCGTCATCGCCGCCTATATGCGCGAGATCGCCCAGTTCGGCCTGCCGATCCATGTGTCCGAGCTGGACTGCACCCTGCGGACGGAAAACCCGCTGGATCTGCGGTCCCAGGCCGACCGGCTGGCCCGCCAGTCCGCCCGCGTCACGGAACTGGCCGGCGCCTTCACCGCCCTGCCCCCGGCGCAGCGGTTCGCCTTCACCGTCTGGGGCCTGCGCGACACCGACAGCTGGTATCGCCAGGGCGACAAGGACGACGGCCGCGACAAGCCCCTGGCCTTCGACAGTTTCGGCCGGCCCAATCCGATGGCGACGGCCCTGGCGGAAGCCTTCAAAGCCTAGACGCAGCGACGCCCGCCGGCCTGGGGCCGACGGGCGCTGTATGACGGAGGGGAAAGGGGCGTCCGTCCTACTTCTTGCCGGACTTGGCCGGCTTGATCTTGGGGGTTTCGGCGCGGTGGTGACGGGCGTGGCGGGTTTCGCGCTGCGGACGGGCGCTCGAGGTCGCGGCCGGACGGGCGGTCGCGGCGGATGCGGTCGATGCGGGCACGGTGCCGGCGAAGGCGGCGCCGCTGGTCAGCAGGACGGTGGCGACGGCGCCCAGGACGGCGGGGGTGCGGAAGGATTTCATTTCGGGTCTCTCTGGTTGAGAACGTCCGGCCTCGTGTCGGACAGCCACTGTTTCGCGCCGCCCTCCGGCGGGTTCGCGTCCGTTCGGTGTCGCCGCATGTCGTCGGCGAACAGATTTGTGTCCGACTGTATCCGCCGCGCTTTGGCCACGAGCCGGGACGACAGATCGCCGTCCTTCCTGCGCCGAACGCCCATGTCCCAGACCGCCGTCTTTCCCGTCCTGCTGGTCGTCGATGACGACCGCGACATCCGCAATCTGTTGTCGGAACACCTGGACCAGCACGGGTTTCGCACGGTGAAGGCCGCCGACGGGCGGGCGATGCGGGCCGCGCTGGAGGCCGGGCCGGTGGATCTGGTGGTGCTGGACCTGAACCTGCCCGATGAAGACGGACTGAGCCTGTGCCGGGCCATCCGGGCCACGTCGCGCACCCCGGTCATCATGCTGACCGCGCGCGGCGATCCAATCGACCGGATCGTGGGGCTGGAGATGGGCGCCGACGACTATATGGCCAAGCCGTTCGAGCCGCGCGAACTGGTGGCCCGCATCCGCACGGTCCTGCGCCGCGCCGGCCCTGACCGGGACAGGATCGAAGGCCGCCACGCGGACTTCTCAGGGTGGTCGCTGGACATCGCCGCGCGCGCCCTGACGGCGCCCGACGGGCGACTGACGCCCCTGTCCAGCGCCGATTTCGACCTGTTGCACGCCCTGGTGCGCAACGGCGGCCGGCCCCTGTCGCGCGAGCGCATCCGCGCCCTGTCCACCGTGGCCGACGCCGACGACCGCGCCATCGACCTGAGGGTCAGCCGCCTGCGTCAGAAACTGGGCGACGACGCCCGCAACCCGGCCCTGATCCGCACGGTGCGCAGCCTGGGCTATATGCTGTCGGGACCGGTGACATGGCGCGCCTGAGACGCGACGTGGGCCGCGCCGCCGACGGATCGACCGTGCGGCTGTTCCTGCTGCTGCTGGTGGGGGCGATGGCGGCGGCGGCGGTCACGTTTCTGGCGCTTCAGATCGGCCACCATCGTGGACTGAAGCGGGCGCACGACTTCACCACGGCCGAGCGGATCGGCGACCTGGCCCAGGCCGACGACGATCCGGCCGCGGGCGTGGCCGCCGGCCTGCCTCCCGCGCGGGGCCAGAGGCTGGGACCGCCCGATGCGGCCCTGACCCAGGCGGTGGCGGCGGCGCTGGACCGGCGCGGCGTCAGCGGCGTGACCGTGCGGGCCTATGAGGCGGCGGACGCCGCCTGCGGAGCGGATCCGGGCGAGCGTCTGCGCTGCCGCATCCTGACCCTGACGCCCGACGGGGGCCCGGCCATGGCCCCCGTGGCCGTCAGCCTGCCGGCCCCACCCCGTCCCTGGAGCCTGGGGCGCGAGAGCGCCGCCCTGCTGGCGGCCGGTCTGGCGGCGGTGATCGGGACGGCCTGGCTGGCCTCGCGCCGCGCCGCCGCCCCTCTGGCGCGGCTGTCGGCCGGCGCCCTGGCCCTGGGCCGCGACCTGGACCAGCCGCCCCTGGTCGAGGAAGGCGCGCGCGAGGTGCGCCAGGCGGCGGCGGCCCTGAACGTCATGCAGACCCGGCTGCGGGCCATGATCGCCGAGCGCGCGCGGGTTCTGGCCGCCGTGGCCCATGACCTG
Organism: Brevundimonas sp.; assembly: GCF_030656255.1. Classification (GTDB taxonomy): domain Bacteria; phylum Pseudomonadota; class Alphaproteobacteria; order Caulobacterales; family Caulobacteraceae; genus Brevundimonas. The sequence continues at coordinate 9,271 of NZ_JAUSOE010000116.1, forward strand.
CAGACCCCGCTGACCCGGATGCGGCTAAGGGTCGAGAAGATCGGCGACGAGGGCCTGCAGGCCCAGTTGATCGCGGACCTGGCGGCGATGCAGCATCTGGTGCGCGAAGGGCTGGACCTGGCGCGGATCGAGACGACGCCCGAGCCGGTCGTTCCTGTCGATCTGGACGCCCTGCTGTCGGCCCTGTGCGAGGACGCGGCCGACGCCGGTCAACCGGTCGTCTTCGCCCAGGGGTGCGGCGTCGTCCTGCCCACCCGCTCCCAGGCCCTGCGCCGCTGCCTGACCAATCTGATCGACAATGCAGTGCGCCACGGCGGGAGCGCGACGGTCTCGGCGATGGTCGAGGGGACGACGATCCGGCTGGCGGTGCGCGACCACGGGCCGGGCGTGCCCGAGGATCGACTGGAGGCCCTGTTCGAACCCTTTTACCGGCTGGACCCGTCCCGGTCGCGCGACAGCGGCGGCACGGGTCTGGGTCTGACCATTGCGCGGCGCATGGCCGAGGGCGCAGGCGGACGGCTGACCCTGGCCAACGCCAGGGACGGCGGCCTGGAGGCGGTCATGGCGTTCGACGCCCCCTGACGCAAAACGCCCGCCGTTTCCGGCGGGCGTTTCGGGATCAGGTGTCGGCGGCTTTTCAGGCGGCGACGCTGTTGGCGCCCTCGGCCGGGTCGCGCAGCACATAGCCGCGGCCCCAGACGGTCTCGATATAGTGTTTGCCGTCGGCGGCGGTGGCCAGCTTCTTGCGCAGCGTGCAGATGAAGACGTCGATGATCTTCAGCTCGGGCTCGTCCATGCCGCCGTACAGGTGGTTCAGGAACATTTCCTTGGTCAGGGTCGTGCCCTTGCGGAGCGAGAGCAGCTCCAGCATCTGGTATTCCTTGCCCGTCAGGTGGACGCGGTGACCGTTCACCTCGACCGTCTTGGCGTCCAGGTTCACGGCGATCTCGCCGGTGTGGATGATCGCCTGGGCGTGCCCCTTGGAGCGACGGACCACGGCGTGGGTGCGCGCGATCAGCTCGTCCTTGTGGAAGGGCTTGGTCAGATAGTCGTCGGCGCCGCCGCCGAAGGTCTTGACCTTGGTCTCGATCTCGTGGCTGCCCGACAGGATCATGACCGGCGTATTGATCTTGCCGACGCGAAGCTGGCGCAGGACCTCCAGACCGCTCATGTCGGGCAGGTTCAGGTCAAGCAGAATTAGGTCGTAGTCATAGATCTTACCCAGATCGATGCCTTCTTCACCCAGATCGGTCGTATAGACATTGAAGCCTTCCGACGTGAGCATCAATTCGATGCTTTGGGCAGTTGCGTGATCGTCTTCAATCAACAGGACGCGCATTCGTGCCCCTCCAGGCAAAAGCTTTGCGGTAACCACCCAGCCACACGGTTGGGTAACCTTGTTCGCAGGTTAAGACCCGAAAACCTTAAGAAGGGTTAACGCCGAGCCATTGAGTCGTTCCTAAGCTGATTTGCGAATCGCCGTCGAGAGTCTGGAGTCAACGATTCGAAATTTATTAACCATGTTTCCTTTCCCGCCCCGCGCGGCGGCCCCAGGCTCGCAGTCCCGGTTTCCAGGCCCAGGTCGCCGACCGGGCTGATCACAACCTCAAGGCGGTTCTGGCTTCACGTCCGCTTCTGACGTTGAATAGGATCATATTCCTATCACAGGCGCCACGTCGATCTAGGATGGCGCATCAGGTTTGTGATGGGAGAGAGTGATGCTGGAGGATTACAGGGCGCCGGTCGGCGAGGAGGACCGGACCAAGGCCGGGCTGGCGGTGCATCTGGTGGCGGCGCGCACCGGCGCCCTGCCCGACCGGATGACGGCGCGCGGACGGCTCGACCCGCTCAGTTCACGCGCGCGCTGGCTGGCCATGTATCTGTCCCATATCGCCTTCGGCTGGACGCTGGAACGGGTCGGCCATGTGTTCGGCATGAACCGCACGACGGTCAGTGCGGCCTGTCGCTGGGTGGAGGACGAACGCGACAGCCGCGCCATCGACGACCTGCTGGAACAACTGGAGGCCTGTATCGCGGGCCTGTACGACGCGCCGCGCTGGGAGATGCCGCAATGAGCCGCGCGGTCGAACGCGCCCGCGACCTGCTGGTCCGGTCCGGCGCCTGGCTGTCGGCCGAACACGGGGTCTATGCGCTGCGGCTGGGGGCCGACCGGCGCGGCCGCGTCAGCCTGACCCTGGCCGAGCCCGAGTTCCGCGCCCTGATCGACCGACCCGGCCTGCGCCGTCGCCCCCAGGGCGGCTGGGTCGCGCGCCCGTCGGGCTGCGAAGCCCCCTCCGCCCCGCCGGGCCGCCCCGGCGTCATCGACGGCCAGCGCACCCTGGTCGACGCCGACGGCCGCATGATCCGTCACGCCGCCAACCTGGGCGAAAGCCCCATCGCCTGGCTGGCGCGCCGCCGCGACGCGGCCGGCCGACCCTGGCTGACCCCGGCCGAGGCCGCCGCCGGCGAACGCCTGCGCACCGAGGTGGAACAGGCCCGCGCCGGCCCGTCCCTGACCATGCGTTGGGACGCCCTGCCCCGCGCCGGGGCCGGTTCTGCGGCGCGGGTCGAGCCCGGCGACCGCGCCCTGTCGGCCGGCCGTCGCGTCGAAGAGGCCCTGAGCGCCGTCGGCCCGCGCCTGCGCCCCATGCTGACGCGGATCTGTATTCACGGCGACAGTCTGAAACTGGCCGAAACCGGCCTGGGCCTGCGCCGCCGCCAGGGCAAGACCCTGCTGAAACAGGCGCTACAGGCCCTGGCGGACCACTATGGGATCGGGTGAGGCGAACCGATCCGGAGCGACGCCCGTTAACCGTAACGAGGTTTTACGAAACCCATCGGGCCTTGACGACGTTCATTCCGCATCACCACCGGAGATACGCCGATGTCCCGCCCCCTGGCCTGCGCCCTGTCCACCCTGATGCTGGCGGCGGCCCTGCCGGCGACGGCGCAGACGCCTTCGTCCCTGAAAGATCTGGTCGGCGCCCGCGCCGGTCAGGCCGAGGGGGAGTTGAACCGTCGCGGCTACCAGACCACGAACCGGTCCGAGGTCGTCGGCGACGGCCGCATGACCTACTGGCGGCGCGGCGACGACTGCGTGTTGATCCTGACGCGCGACGGCCGCTACGCCTCGATCAACCAGGCGGGACGCAGCGAATGCGGATCGGGCGGATCGGATCGGTCCAACGCCACGGCGATCGCGGCCGGGGTGGCCATCATCGGTCTGGCCGCCGCCATCGCCGCCCACAACAACCGCCACCGCGACGCCGACGCCGATCACGACCGGGAGTACCAGCGGGGATACGAGGCCGCCCTGCACGGTGCCGACTATGACGCCCGCCACGAGACCGAGGGCTATCACGAAGGCTTCCTGGCCGGAGAGGACGAAGGCCAGAACCGCCGCCACGCCACCAGCGGGTGGATGCAGAACGTCCCCTATGCGGCGCGACAGGCCTGTTCGCGCCGCGCCGACGCGTTCCAGAACCGGCCCGATGGCTCCAGCGTGCCCATCGGCGTGCGCGACCTGGGCCGGGGCGACTATGAACTGACGATGGCGACCGGCTCGTATCGTTCGCGCTGCGTGGTCTCTGCCTCGGGCGACGTCCGCGCGATGGAGCCCTACTGAGGCTTCACAGGGAGGCGATAGGGATCAGGATCGCCATCAGATAGATCAACGCCCGAACCACCGCCCAGACCGCGACGCCCACGCCCTTGACCGTGGAGATGTTCAGCCGCCGGGCGAACCACCGCGACTGGACGAACAGGAACCACAGGGTCCCCCCGATCATGATCGCGGCGCCCACTGGATTGGGCAGTTCGGGCCGCTGGAAGATGGCCCCGCCGACCGAAATGAAGGCGACGCAGACGGCCGCCAGATAGCATTGCGCATAGAAGGGCGCGCGCAGGGTCTCGCGACTGATCCGGTGTTTCTGACGGCGCAGCAGGGTCACGGCGGCCACCAGCGGGATCAGGCTGAACGCCAGGGAGCGGAACAGGACCAGGTTCTGCTGCGACGCGTAAACCACCTTGGTCAGCTCCGTCGACTCGGGCGGCGGCGGCACGTGCAGGGCGAAGGATATGAGATTGGTCAGGACGATGGTCGCCAGCAGGAACAGGGGCGGGCTAAGCGCGTCGTCGTAACGATGCTCCTCGCTATCGCTCTGCTCGCGGTCCGAATAGTCCATCGCCGCCAACGGCCCGCGAACGATCCGCCACAGGGTCAGGGGGTAGAAGACCAGCCAGCTGACGGCCTCGAAGAGAAACTCCTCGAAACTGCGCAGGATCTTCAGCAGGTCCATTCCGCGTCCCTCCTTCAAACCCCGCGATCGTGGTTCGCCGGAGGCCGGGTGGCAAGCGTGGCCCTATAAGACGGTCAGGTTCGCCGCTACAGGCCTTGGCGGACCCCTATCGGATCGGGTGAGGTCACAGGTATTTCATCCAGGCGTGCGGGCTGCGCCGTTTGACGCCGGCGAACCAGCGGCAGGCGTACCAGCAGGGGACGGCGACCCCGGCGGCCAACAGCCACAGCCAGGCGACGTTCGGCACGCCGAAGCCGTCGCCCTGGTTGGCGCCGAACAGCGCCAGGGCGGCCAGGTTCAGCAGGTGCAGCCCGTACAGATGGATCAGATAGAAGAACAGGGGCGCCCCGCCGAACACCGCCAGCAGGCCGACCCATCGATCCGGCGCCCGCTCCAGCCCCGCCAGGATCAGGGCTCCCAGCCCCAGGGTCAGCAGGACGAAGTCGGCCGAGGGCGGATATTTGGTCAGGTTCAGCACGCTCATCACCGTCTGGAGCGGTGTCGCCTGAACCGCCCAGGGCGTCGGGTCGCCGTACAGATTGATCGCCCGCAGCACGATGAACAGCGCCAGGGCGCCCAGGCCGGTCAGGACCAGCCGCCGCAGCCGCGCCTTCTGCTCGCCCGCAAACCACGGCCCGATCCCGTAACCCAGGGCGGCCACGCCGATCCATGGCAGCAGCGGATAGGAGGTGCGGGCCTGGGCGCCCCACGGCAGGTCGATAAAGCCCCGGTCATGCAGGATCGCCCACAGGACATGGCCGGGCTGGCCCGCCGCGAGGATGATGGGATCCAGCAGGTTGTGCCCCAGGACGATGACCAGGCCCACGGCGATCAGGGCCGGGCGCGGCAGATGCACCAGGGCGGCCAGGGCGATCATCGACAGGCCGATGGCCCATATGACCTGCAGATAGATGATCTGAGGCGTGAACGAGAAGCTCCAGGCGAAGCCGACCACCGTCAGTTCCAGCGCCACCAGGAACAGCCCGCGCTTCAGCAGGAAGCCCGAGGCCGACCGGGCGGCATGGCCCGCCCCGGCCTGGGCCTGTTTATTCCCGTACAGCCACGCGCCCAGCCCGGTCAGGGCCACGAAAATCGGGGCGCACAGATGGGCCGACAGACGGGTGAAGAACAGGGCCGGGGACGTCGCCTCTACATCCATCGGGTCCGAGACCTGGGCGTGGATGAAGAAGAACTCGCGCGCATGGTCGACCAGCATCAGCAGGATCACCAGGCCGCGCAGGGCGTCGATGGAACGGATCCGTCCGGCCGAACGGACCGGCGCGGAAGCGGGGGCGGAAACAAGCGTTGCAGCGGTTGACATCATCAGGCGGAAGCGGATAGCCGATATATTATAACGTTTCAAACGGAGTCTGCCTTGTCCCTCCTCTCGAGCTGCGCCGGCCTGTGCCTGCTGGCCGCCGCCAACGCCGAACCGCCCGTCCTGGTCGAGGCGTCCGAGCCCCAGACCGTCGGCGAGATCGTGGTCCTGGGCCGTCGGGCGTCGCCGCATGACCGGACCCTGGGCGTCGGCGCGGCGACCGAGCGGATGTCCCCGTCCAGCCGGTCGATCGAGAACGATCTGATCAAGGCGGTGGGTGCCACCCGCCTGTCCGACGCCCTGGAACTGGTCAGCGGCGTCAGCCAGCAGAACAACCGCGGCGGGGTGATGGATAATTTCGCCGTCCGCGGCTTCCTGGGCACGCCGGATGGGGGCGCCGAATATTATGTCGACGGCTTCCTGGCCAACCGGGGCATGGCCCCGCCGCGCGACCCGGCCACGGCCGAGCGGATCGAGGTGTTGAAGGGCCCGGCCGGCGCCCTGTTCGGCGACATCGACCCGGCCGGCCGGATCAATATCGTCTCCAAGACCCCGCGTTTCACCCCCGATGCGGTCTTCACCGGCACGGTCGGCTCCTTCGGCCTGAGGCGGGGCGAGCTGGACGTGACCGGCCCGATCTCGGACACCCTGGCCGGGCGGCTGGTGCTGGCGGGCGAGACCAGCGAGGGCTGGCGCGACCATGTGGGGATGGACCGCACCTCGGTCGCCCCGTCCCTGACCTGGCGGCCCAACGACGCCCTGCGCCTGACCTATGTGGGCGAGTTCACCGTCTTCTCGACCCTGTTCGACCGGGGCATGCCGGCGGTGAACGGCGACGCCGTGGCCCTGCCGGAGTCGAACTATTACGGCGAGCCCAGCGACGGCCCGACCCGGTTCCGCAACGAACGGCACCAGATCACCGGCGAGTACCAGATCAGCGACAATTGGAGCCTGAACGGCGGCGTGGCCTGGCGCGGCGGCTCGCTGAAGGGCCTGTCCAGCGACCACTCGCGCCTGGTCGGTGAGACGCTGTGGCGCCAGCGTCGAGGCCGCGACTTCACCGTCGAGGATCTGTCGGCCCGGCTGGAGCTGAACGGCGTGGTGGCGACCGGCCTGGGCGTCCACACTCTGGGCTTCGGGGTGAAGGCCTATGAACTGACCTATGGCGAGAAGTGGCTGCGGATCAATCCGACGGCGGCCAACCCCTATCCGATCGACCTGTTCAACCCGGTCTATGGCGCGGTCCCCAGCCCCACCCCCCTGCCCTTCACCGACAATCTGGAGACGCGCGAGGTCGTCACCCTGTACGCCCAGGACCTGTGGGAGGTGAACGACCGCCTCAGCCTGGTCGCCGGCCTGCGCTGGGACGACTACAGCCAGACCATCCGCATCAACCGCACCGGCGCCGTGGGCGAGAACAAGGACAGCCCGGTCGATTACCGCTTCGCCGCCCGCTATCGCCTGACCGACGCCCTGACCGCCCACGCCAGCTGTGGCCGGTCCTTCGTGCTGAACTCGGGCACGGGACGGACCGGCGCCGGCTTCGCCCCGGAAGAGGGCAAGGGCTATGAGATCGGCCTGTCGGGCGCCTGGGACAATCTGGACCTGGCCGCGACCGTCTTCGACATCGAGAAGGCCAATATCCTGACCAGCGACCCGGTGGACGCCAACTATCTGGCCCCGGTCGGCAAGCTGACCTCGCGCGGGATCGAGCTGGACGGGTCGCTGCGGGTCGGCGAGGCGTGGCAGGTGGTCGCCAACTACGCCTTCACCGACGCCAAGGCCGACGACAAGGCCTTCGCCACCGACAAGGTGCTGAACGTTCCGGAACACTCCGGCTCGCTGTTCGTGGTCGGTCGCTTCCCCACGACCCACGGCACGGACTGGTCGATGACGGCCGGCGCCGCCTATGTCGGAGATCGGGCCGCGACCCTGACCACCGACGGGGTGCGGCTGCCCGCCTACTGGAAGGCCAAGGCGGCGGTCGAATACGGCCTGACGCCCCAGGTCACGGCGCGGGTCGAGGTCGATAATCTGTTCGACGAACGCTACGCCGCCAGCTCCTACAGCGCCCTGTGGATCTTCCCCGGCGCCCCGCGCAGCGTTCGGGCCTCGCTGAGGATCGCGCTATAGGGGCTAGCCCGCCGCCCCGTTCGCGATCTGGGCCGCCTCTCGGATCCGGCCGACCATGCTGTTCAGGCCGTTGGCGCGTTGGCGCGTCAGGGCCGACGGCAGGCCCAGCCGGTCCAGAGCGGCCTTGGCGTCGAAGGCCAGGATCTCGGCGGGGGTGCGGCCGGAATAGAGTTTCAGCAGCAGGGCGATATTGCCCTTGGACAGGGCGCTGTCGCTGTCGGCGGCGAACCACAGGCGGTCGGCCTCGGCCTGGGTCGCCAGCCAGACCTGGGCGGCGCACCCGGGCACCTTGTTGGCCTCGATACAGTCGGCCGGGTCCAGCGGGGCCAGGCCCTTGCCCAGTTCGATCACATATTCGATCCGCTGTTCCCAGTCGCCCAGCAGGTCGAAATCCTCGGCCAGTTCGGCCAGGGCCTGGTCAAGACTGTCGGTCGGGGGCGTGCGCTGGGTCATGGCCGCCAGATAGGCCGCGCGGCCGTTAACGACAACCGGCTGTTTTGTCCCCCGATATTCATGGTGAACGCGGGTTCGGATATCGCCTGGAACGGGAGCGGCCTCGCACCGACTCAGCGGCCGGTTTAGGCTTGGAACAAGCAACAACGGCCAGAACGCTTGTACGTCCACCCGCCACAGCCAAGGCAGACCCCGTCCACGACGAACGCCGCGCGTTCGGCGACGGCGGTCCCGTCCGTGGCCTCTGCGTCCCCAGCCTCTGCGTCCCTGGTGTCGCCGTCGCTGTTGGCCCTGTGGCACGCCTGCTGGGCGGTGGCGGCCAGCGTGACCGCCTTTGCGGCCCAGAGCTTCGGCGGACTGCCGGACAATGTGCTGGCCGCCCTGCTGTTGATGGCCCTGCCCGGCATCGGCGGGGTGATGCTGATGGTGCGCGATTCCATCGGCCTGAGATTCGTCCTGATGGGAGGCTGGCTGCTGGCGTCGGTGGCGGCGGCCGGCCTGACCGGCGGGGCGACCGGGGCGGTTCCCGGCCTGCTGCTCATGCCCCTGGCCGCCGGCATCGTGCTGGACCACCCGCGGATCGGCGACGACCGTCTGACCAAGCTGGGGATCGCCGCCCTGATCCTGCCGCTGCTTTCGGGCCTGATCTCGTCGCTGCTGAACGGCTCCGACGCCCAGCCGCCGGTTCTGGCCGCCGTCTCCGGCCTGCTGGCCGTGGCGGCCACGGCCTCGGCCATCGGCCTGACCTGGAGCGAACGCCAGAAACGCCTGGCCCTGGCGGAGGCGAACAGCCGCCGGGTCGAGGCGGTGCT
>NZ_JAUSOE010000135.1 GCF_030656255.1 Brevundimonas sp.
TGGGGTTAGGCGATAAGACCGCCACCGCTCGGCGCCCCGAGCTTGCAGGCCAACCTTCCGCGCGGGGCGTCAAACCTTCGTCGAAACGGTACTTCTAAATCAAAACTCCGGGCGAAGGCCCGGCGCCCCGCCCAGCCCTCCGCTTCCAAAGGGCCTTCCACTTCGCCGAAAGGACGGAGCGTTTCGTCACGCCTTCACCCTGCCCCCCATTCCGGCTAAGCCATGCCCATGACCACCGCCCCTCTCCCCGACGCCGGCGCCAACTGGGTTGATCGCCATGCGCCGGAGCGGCTGAAGCCCTGGCTCAAGCTGGGTCGGTTCGACCGGCCCATCGGCATCTGGCTGCTGCTCCTGCCCGGCTGGCAGGGCATCACCCTCGCCCTGGCCCAGTATCGGCAGGCGCCCGGCCTCTATGACCTTTGGCTGTTCGTCGGTTTCGGCATCGGGGCCTGTCTGATGCGCGCCGCCGGCTGCGCCTTCAACGACATCGTCGATCGCGACTTCGACGCCCAGGTCGCCCGCACCGCCCTTCGCCCCATCCCCGCAGGCCTGATCAGCGTCAAACAGGCCTGGGCCTTCGTGGTCGGCTGCAGCCTGATCAGCCTGCTGATCCTGCTGACGCTCGGCCCCGTCGCCATCGCTCTCGGCGTCGGCTCGCTCGCCCTGGTCGCCGCCTATCCCTTCATGAAGCGGATCACCTGGTGGCCCCAGGCCTGGCTGGGCATGACGTTCAACTGGGGCGCCCTTATGGGCTTCGCGGCGGCCTATTCGGTCGCGGCCAAGACGGCCTGGGTGCAGGACATCGTCGCCAAAGTCGGGATGGCCCCTCACGACGCCTACGTCGTCACCGGCCCGACCGACTATCTGCCGGCGGTGTTTCTGTGGCTCGGCGGCGTCTTCTGGACCCTGGGCTACGACACCATCTACGCCCTGCAGGACATCGAGGACGACGCCATGGTCGGCGTCAAATCCTCGGCCCGCCGCCTGGCCTCGGCCGTGCGTCCCGGCGTGGCCGTCTTCTACAGTCTGGCTGTCGCCTTTGCTGCGCTCGTCGGGACACAGGCAGGTCTAGGCCCGCTGTTCTGGCTGGGCCTGGCCCTCTACGCCGCCCACCTGGTCCGCCAGGTCGTCCGCCTCGACCGCACCGACGGCGCCCTGGCGCTGAAACTTTTCAAGTCCAACCGAGAGGCGGGCTTCATCCTGCTGGCCGCCCTCGCCCTTGGATCCCTCGGCCTGTGAAGGAGCCCCCCATGACCTCCACCGTTCGTCTGCTGCTGCTGTCCGCCGCCGTCGCCGCGACCTTGGCCGCCTGCCAAAGGCGCGAGGACAAGGCAGAGGCCCCCTCGCCGGCCCCGACCGCCGCCGCGCCGGTCAGTCCCGCCGCCGCTGGGGCGCCGATGAGCTTCGATTCCAAGACCCAGTACGCCACCGTCAAACTGACCCTGCCGGACGCGATCAAGTCCAAGCCCGACCTGCACGCCCCCCTCTACGCCGCCGCCGTGCGCGACCTGCGCCAGTTCTCCGAAGGCGCCCAGGCCGACCTGTCCGAGGCCGGCGGCGGCCCCGGCGGCTACGAGAAGACCATCGCCTTCGCCCCGGGCGCCGAGACCGGCAAACTGTTCAGCCTGGCCCGCACCGATTTCGAGTTCACCGGCGGCGCCCATCCCAACACCAGCTTCTCGGCCGTGCTGTGGGACAAGGCGATGAAGAAGCGGCTGGGCTTCGCCGACCTGTTCCGCCCCGGCGTCGATCTGGCGGGCCTGGACAAGGCCCTGTGCGACGCCGCCAACGCCGCCAAACAGGCCCGCTCGCCGGGGTCCGAGACCGCCACCCTGGGCGGGAACATGTGGGCCTGCCCCAAGGCCGTCGCCACCCCCTTCGTCCTGACGCCGGGCACGACGCCGGGCAAGGCAGGCGGGATCACCTTCCTGCTCGGCGCCTATCAGATCGGCCCCTATTCGGACGGCGCCTACCAGATCGCCCTGCCCCAGTCGGTGTTCCGATCCCTACTGAACCCCGCCTACGCCGACGAGTTCGCCGGCGCCCCGGTCAAGGCCGGGGACGTGACGCCCAAGGCGGGCTGATCAGTCGGCCAGGAACTGATCGACCAGCTCGGCGAACCGCTGCGGTTGATCGGCCATGATGAAGTGCCGGCTGCCGCCGACGCGGATCAGCTTGACGCCGGGCAGAGTCGCATATTCGTGACCCCAGGCCTGATCCGCCTGGACGGCCGGCGCCCCGCCGTCGGCGTCCGAGGCATAGAGGGCGGTCACCGGCACGCTCAGGCCCGCAAGACCTGGCCGCGCATCCGTCAGCAGGACGTCTCGCATGGCCGCCGCCATGGCCTTGCGGTCCGACCCGGTCGTCCAGTCGACCAGCCTGACCCGCAGCGCGGCGTCCCGCGTCATGCCCTGGGCGCTGCCGACCTGGGCGGCGCGAAACGACTCGTCCGAGAGGGCCAGAATACTCTGCGCCGTCTGCTCCGCCGCCGGTCTCATGGCCTCGACCGTCACCTGCGGCCCCCGCAGCGCGCCGAAGAAGGGCAAACTGTCCACGCTCATCAACCGGCCGACAGCCTCAGGATGCTGCTGCGCCAGCACCAGTCCCGTCAGGGCGCCCATCGAATGACCGATCACCGCCGGTCGCTCCAGCCCCTGGACGCGGATGTAACGGTCCAGTTCATCGACCACCGGCTGGACGAACGGACCGTCGTCGTGGCTCCAGGCCTCGCCGGCGAAGCCCGCCAACTGCACCAGATGCACCCGGTGCGTCGCCTTCAGCCGATCCGCCGTCGCCCGCCACACTTCCCGCGAACAGCCGAAGCCGGGGATCAGGATGACATCGGGGCCGGCTCCCACCACCTCGACCGACAGCCGGTCCGAAACAAAGGCGGGCGCCTGGATGACAGGCTGCGCGAAGGCGGCGGTGACGCCGACCACCAGCGAAGGCGTGCAGACCGCCAGACTGAACAGTGCGGCGCGCAGGCGCGGGCGCGCCCTGAAGAAGGCGTTGAACATCGGATGTCTCCCTTGGATTTTAGGTTTGGTCCGCCGCCCTCAGGCGTGCGGGTTCTCGAAGATCTCCTCGACCGGTCGGTCGAAGGCCGCAGCGATGCGATAGGCCAGGTCCAGCGACGGATCGTGCCGCTCGGTCTCCAGGGCGATCACCGCCTGTCGCGACACGCCCAGCGCCTGGCCCAACTGTTCCTGGGTCCAACCCCGCTCGACGCGCAGCAGCTTCAGCCGGTTCTTCATCGGCTGGTCCGGATGAAAGGGGCGGTCAGGCCGTACATGCCCCAGAACAGCGGCACGATCAGCCAGGTCTCTATATGCGGCGCCCCGGCGAAACTCTCGCCGAAGCCCCAGAAGGTGGCGACCGCCATCGCCAGGCCCGAGGCGACGATGAACTGTTTGGCGGTCACGCCGCGCACGAACTCGTCGCTTTCTCGCATCAGGGACAGCACCGCCCAGATCTGGCCCACGACCGGCGCCGACACCACCGCGGCCAGCCCCCAGGCCGCCGGCTTGCCCATGATCTCGTCAAAGGCGTCCGTGGTCATCATGGCCACGCAGATCGCAACATAGGGAATGGTGAAGGCCATGATGCGAATGACATAGCGTCGGTGCGCCGGGGTCGTCGATTTTCCAAAAGCCAGCATGTCCGCCTCCCTGTTTGTAAGGCGAACCTGACACCGTCCAAATGTCATGTCAACCTGACTTTTTGTCAGTAACGCCTGACGTACTCGTCGCCCTGTCTCCGCCGGCCAAAGACCGCTACCCTCGCCGCGATGAGCCCCCTCGATCCCGCCGCCTTCATCCACGCCAATACGCGGCTCCAGCCCGTGCCCCATGCGCCGGAGATTTCGCTGTGGCTGGCGGACGAGATCACGCCGATCTGGCGGATGACGGAAGAGGAGCTGGGCGAACTGGGCCTGCCGCCGCCCTTCTGGGCCTTCGCCTGGGCCGGCGGACAGGCGCTGAGCCGCTATCTGCTGGATCACCCGCACGAGGTCGCCGGCAAGCGGGTGCTGGACTTCGCCACCGGATCGGGCCTGGTCGGGGTGGCGGCCATGCGGGCCGGCGCCGTCTCGGTCCTGTGCGCCGACATCGATCCCTTCTGCGGGGCCGCCGTCGCCGCCAACGCCCAGGCCAACGGCGTGGCCCTGGACTTCACTCCGCTCAATCTGCTGGACGCCCCGCCGCCGGCCGTGGACGTCATCTGCGCCGGCGACATCTGCTACGAAAAGCCGATGACCGAGGCCGTGCTGGCCTGGCTGGCCCAGGCCTGCGCCGCCGGAACCCGCGTACTGATCGGCGATCCCGGCCGCACCTATTTTCCCCGCTCGGGCCTGGATTTCTTGGCCGAATACATCGTGCCCACGACGCGAGAGCTGGAGGATCAGGAGATCAAGCGGTCCTCCGTCTGGGCCATGCCGTGAAGGCAACCGGCGGAGCGTCGCCGCCCCGCCGATCTCGTTGTCAGGCCGCCGCCATCAGGCTGCCGGTCGCCTCTTCAGACGCCCAGCTGCCGTAGGATTCGACCTGTTTGGCCCTCATGGACTCGAAGGCCGAGGTCAGTTCGGTGAGGCTGAGCCCGCCGTCGCTGTCAGTGTCCACAGCGGCGAAGGTGTCGCTGATGCTGGAGGAGTCATCTTGCTGCAGCGACGCCATCAACTCCTCAAGGCTGACCGTGCCGTCTTCATTGGTGTCAGCCGCGTCGAACACTGTCTCAGTGGTCTCCTCCGTCGAGGCCGCCGTCGCGCCGCCGCCTGCAGGCGGTCCACCGGGCGGCGGGCCCATGGCCTGCAGACCGGACTCCATCTCGTCGGCGCTCATCACGCCGTCGCTGTCTGTATCCAGAGCAGCAAAGGCGTCCGAGATTTCCGACGTGTCGGAGACGCCCAGCGCCGTCCCGACCTCGGTCAGGCTCAAGCCGCCGTCCCCGTCGGAATCGAGGTCCGAGATCAGACCGCTGACGAAGTCCTTCCCGGTCGAGGTCGTCTCCTGGCTTTCGAGCAGGGCGGACATTGTGTCCGAACTAAGGCTGCTAGCGGCAGAGCTGGCAGGGGGTGGTCCGGACGGCGGTGGGGACGATGAGGTCCCCTGACTGGGGCTGAACAGCCCCTCGCTGGGCGAAGTTTGCCCAGTGGATTCGGCGCTCTGGGTCTGGAACAGGTCGCGCAGGGCCTGAAGCGACAGACCGGCAGAGGCCGAGGATGCGGATGATACCGACATTCCTGGCTCCTGATCGGAGGCGACGATGTCCCGCCCGACCAGAGGTCGCACGTCCCGTCGCCGGCCACCTTGCAAGACTCATCGTAAATTTGGCCCAAACGACTGTATTAACTTGATTATTTCAATTCTGAAACAATCACAGACCCATGATCGGTCAAGTGGAACGCGTCGCCCCTTGGCGGCGAGCGCCCGCCTACCCATCTCAAATCCATGCGACGTCTGATGATCCTATCCGCCCTGATCGCCGCCGGCTGCGCCACCTCGGCCCTCGCGCAGACGCCGCCCTATGTCCCGCCCTACGGCGCCTATCCTGGCGGGGTTCCTGCGGCCATCGCCGACCAGCATCGCTACGAGAACGACCGGTTGCGGCGACAGTCCGAGGCCAATGCGGCCCTGGCCCGCCAGCAGCAGGTCGAAACGCGTCAGCGGCTGACGCAGATCGAGGCGGCCCGCGAACCTACCGTGTCGCCGGCCGCCCCCGCCCGCCCCTTGTATGACGTCGCACAGGAGCGCAGCCTGCGCGAGGGTGCCGCCGCCCGTCGCGAACAGACCCGCCAGGGCGTGAGCCAGATCGACGATTGGCTGGATCGGCCGAACTGACGCATCCCTTCCCTTCTCTCCGCGTTCCGGCCTAGCTTCATGATGGGACTGAGGGGACGGACATGCGTTGGCGCGGTGGAGAGACGAGCGGTCGGATTGAAGATCGTAGAGGCCTTGGCGGCGGCGCCGTTGCAGGCGGCGGGATCGGCGTCGGCGTTCTGGCGATCATCGGCTATCTGGTGTTCGGCATTGATCCGGCGACCACGACCCAGCTGGCCAGCCAGTTCGGCGGCGTCGGCGCGGCGGAGCAGCAGGGCCGAGTCGGAACGCCTCAGGACGAAGCGGGTCGTTTCGTCGATGTCATCGGCACCAACGTCGATCAGGTTTGGGCGCAGAAGCTGAACGGCTACCAACCGCCTATGGTCAAAATCTACGAACAGGGCACATCGACCGGCTGCGGCTTCGGCCAGTCCGCCATGGGGCCCTTCTATTGCCCGACCGACAAGACCGTCTATCTGGACCTGGGCTTCTGGCAGGAGATGGAGACGAAACTGGGCGCCTCGGGCGCCGACTTCGCCCGCGCCTATGTCATCGCCCACGAGTTCGGCCACCACGTCCAGACCCTGACCGGAACCTCGGCCCAGGTCCGCGAGGCGCAGCAGCGCGCCCAGGGCGAGGCGGAGGCCAACCAGTATTCCGTCGCGCTGGAGCTTCAGGCCGACTGCTACGCCGGTGTCTGGGCCAAGAACGCCGCCGCCGTGTCGAACGGGCAGGTGGCGCTGGAGCCCGGCGACATCGAGGAAGGCATGAAGACCGCCCAGGCCATCGGCGACGACACGCTGCAACGTCGCAGCGGTGGGCAGGTTTCGCCCGAGAGCTTCACCCACGGTTCCGCAGCTCAACGGGTCGAGTGGCTGCAGCGCGGCTATCAGTCGGGCGACCCGTCCGTCTGCGACACCTTCAGCGGCGCCTGACTACCTTTTCAGTGAAGAATTCTTCGGGTTGCAGGCCTGATCCCGCGACCCTAACACCGCCTCGCGCGCCCCAGAGGCGCACAGACCGTTGGATCATTCCCATGCACCCTCGCGCCGGCCGCCAGGCCCTTCCGGAAGACCTGATCGACCTCGACGCCCTGCTCGGCGCATATGGATCCGGCCGGCCCGACATGACCGATCCGGCCCAGCGGGTCGTGTTCGGCACCTCGGGCCACCGGGGCTCGGCCCTGGACGGCGCCTTTAACGAGAGCCACATCCTGGCCATCGCACAGGCGGTCGCCGAATATCGCGCGGCGCAAGGGATCGACGGCCCGCTGTTCGTCGGGCGCGACACCCATGGCCTGTCCGAGCCGGCCTGGCGCACGACGCTGGAGGTGCTGGTCGGTAATGGCGTCGAGGTGCTGATCGACGCCCGCGACGGCTTCACTCCGACCCCGGCCGTGTCTCACGCCATCCTGTCGTACAACCGCGCCAATACGCGTCAGGCCGACGGAATCCTGATCACCCCGTCGCACAATCCGCCCCGCGACGGCGGCATCAAATACAATCCCCCCTCCGGCGGTCCGGCCGGGAGCGACGCCACCGGCGCCATCGCGAACCGGGCCAATCAGCTGATCGAGGGCGGTCTGGCCGAGGTGAAGCGCGTCCCGTTCGACAGGGCTTACGCCACGGCCGGCCGGTTCGACTTCCTGGGCGCCTATATCGACGACCTGCCCAGCGTGTTGGACCTGGACGCCATTCGCGACGCCGGGGTCCGCATCGGAGCCGATCCCCTGGGCGGGGCGGCCGTAGCCTATTGGGGCGAGATCGCCGACCGGCACCGCCTGAACCTGACCGTGGTCAATGACGCCGTCGACCCGCGCTGGGCCTTCATGCCGCTGGACGCCGACGGCAAGATCCGCATGGACTGTTCGTCGCCCAGCGCCATGGCCAATCTGATCCAGATGATGGAGAGCGGATCGGCCTATGATCTGGCCTTCGGCAATGACGCCGACGCGGATCGCCACGGCATAGTCACGCCCGACGGCGGCCTGATGAACCCCAATCATTTCCTGGCGGCGGCCATCGCCTATCTGTTCGCCAATCGTCCCGGCTGGGGGCCTGACGTGGCGGTGGGCAAGACCCTGGTCTCGTCGTCTATGATCGACCGCGTCGTCGCGGGCATGGGGCGTCGCCTGCTGGAGGTGCCCGTCGGCTTCAAGCATTTCGTGCCCGGCCTGCTGGACGGAACCGTTGGCTTCGGCGGCGAGGAATCGGCCGGGGCGTCTTTCCTGCGCCGCGACGGCACGGTCTGGTCCACCGACAAGGACGGCCTGCTGCTGTGCCTGCTGGCGGCCGAGATCCAGGCCCGCACGGGCCAGAGCGCCAGCCAGCTCTATACCGGCCTGACCGAACAATATGGCGCCCCTGCCTATGCCCGGGTCGACGCCCCCGCCGACCGGACGCAGAAGGCGCGCCTGGCCGCCCTGAGCCCCGCTGACGTCACCGCGACAACCCTGGCCGGCCAGCCGATCACCGACATCCTGACCAAGGCCCCCGGCAATGGCGAGGCCATCGGCGGGCTGAAGGTCGTGACCGCCGACGCCTGGTTCGCCGCCCGCCCGTCGGGCACCGAGGACGTCTACAAGATCTACGCCGAGTCCTTTCTGGGCGCCGATCACCTTGCTCAGGTCCAGGCCGAGGCCAGGACAGTGGTGGCGGCCGCCCTTGCAAGCTGATTGGCGAACTGAGCGCGCCCGGCTTGACTTTATGTCCGCGAACGTCCATTTGCGCTGCGTCGCACAATCGCGATCTCCGGCGTCTCCAGCGCGTGTAAGTCCATCTCGGACCTGTCTGTAGAAGCCGCCGGCCCCTCAAGTTCATTCGCTGCCCGGACACGCGGGGCGGCGCCCGATCCACCCCGCAGGCTTCATTCCGAAGCCCGGCCGGGACTGGCGGTGCGCGGCCCTACGGCGTCATGCCATGGCTGAAAGCGCTCTGCCGCACGCGAAAGACACTGCTGTGAGCACCACATTCGAATCCATGGGCCTGAACAAGGCCCTTCTCCAGGCGCTGGCGTCGGAAGGCTACACCACGCCGACCCCGATCCAGGAAAAGGCCATTCCTGACGTCATGCTGGGCAAGGACCTGCTGGGCATCGCCCAGACCGGCACCGGCAAGACCGCCGCCTTCGCCCTGCCGATCCTGCACCGCCTGGCCGAGAACCGCACCCCGCCGGTGCCGCGCACCACGCGCGTCCTTGTCCTGAGCCCCACGCGCGAACTGGCCACCCAGATCGGCGACAGCTTCAAGGCTTACGGCGCCCACCTGGGCTTCCGGGTCGCCGTGATCTTCGGCGGCGTGAAATACGGCGGCCAGGAACGCGCCCTGCAACAGGGTCTGGACATCCTGGTCGCGGCGCCCGGCCGCCTGCTGGACCATATCCAGCAGAAGACCCTGGACCTGTCGCAGACCGAGATCTTCGTGCTGGACGAGGCCGACCAGATGCTGGACCTGGGCTTCATCAAGCCGATCCGCCAGATCGTCTCCAAGATGCCGGCGCGCCGTCAGAACCTGTTCTTCTCGGCCACCATGCCGACCGAGATCGGCAAGCTGGCGGGTGAGCTTCTGAAGGATCCGGTCAAGGTCCAGGTCACGCCGCAATCGACCACGGTGCAACGCATCAACCAGTCGGTGATCTACGTCGAACAGGGCCGCAAGCGCGCCCTGCTGACCGACATGTTCAGCGATCCCGCCTATACGCGCTGCCTGGTCTTCACCAAGACCAAGCACGGCGCCGACAAGGTCGCGGCCTATCTGGAAGCCGGCGGCGTCGAAGCCGGCGCCATCCACGGCAACAAGAGCCAGCCCCAGCGTGAACGCACCCTGGAAGCCTTCAAGAAGGGCAAGCTGCGCGTCCTGGTCGCCACCGACATCGCCGCGCGCGGCATTGATGTGGACGGCGTCTCGCACGTCGTGAACTTCGAACTGCCCTTCGTGCCGGAGGCCTATGTGCACCGCATCGGCCGGACGGCCCGCGCGGGCGCCGACGGCACCGCCATCAGCTTCGTCGCCGGCGACGAGATGAAGCTGCTGAAGGATATCGAGAAGGTCACGCGTCAGAAGATCCCGGCCATCGACCGTCGCAACGACAAGGCCCTGGGCCAGCTGGACGCCACCATCATGGCGACCGGCGTCGGCAAGAAGGCGACCATGCCGGAACGCGAAGGCGGCGATCGGGGCGAAGGCGGCCGCGGTGAAGGCCGGGGCGGTCGTGGACGCAGCCGCGTCCCGCATCGCGACGGCGTGCGTCCGGAAGGCGGCGGCCAGCCGCATCGCCAGCGTCGCGCCCGTCCCGGCGAGACCCCGGCGGCCCCGCGTCCCGAACGCGCCTACAACCCCCTGGCCGGCGAGCGCGTCCCGTCGATCAACGACAACGTCAAGCCGGCGGAAGGCGAAATGAAGCGCCGTCCCCGTCGTCGCCCGTCCAACGGCGGCAAGGGCTACACCGGCGCAGCCAAGGCCTGATCCTAACTCGTCACCCTCCGGGCTTGCCCCGAGGGTGACGAACCGAAAATCGGCAACGAAAAACGGCGGCTCCTTTTCAGGAGCCGCCGTTCTCATGTCAGCCGATGGCGTTGGGACTTAGAAGTTCCAGGTCGCGCCCATCGAGAAGCCCACGCCGTGGCCCTTGGCCTCGCCGCTCAGGTTCGAGATGACCAGGCCGTTGCCATAGACGTCGCGCGTGTCGTTGATCGTCGCGGTGTCGATGTCGATATAGGTCACGGCACCGTCGAAGGTCATGGAACCCACGGTCTTGGACAGACCGGCGGTGTAGAGGAAGCGGTCGCCGTCCGGGATACGGGCGGTGCGGTGATCGTCCGGGGTCGGGGTCGGGTCGAAGCCCAGGCCGGCGCGAACCGTCATGGTCGGATCGATCTTGTAGTCGAAGCCGATCGCGCCGGTGGTGACGTCGTCATAGTCCTGGACGATGGTCGAGGAGCCGGACGTTCCGTAAGTCACGCGGATGGCGTCGAACTCGCTCCAGCCGATCTGATTGACCTGGGCGTTCAGCGTCAGGCGATCATTGACGGCGTAGCGGGCCGAAACGGTGGCGTACCAGGGGGTGTTGAAGCTGGCGACGCCGTCAGCCGAGACGTTGGCGGAGGCCAGAATGCCGGTCAGGCCCGAGATGTTCACGGTGCCTTCCAGCTCGTGCTCGATCTTGGAGCGATAGGACAGACCCAGGTCCAGCTTGCCGAAATGCATCTGGGCGCCGGCGTTCCAGCCGTAATCCCAGCCGTCGCCTTCGAGCTGGTTGCGGCCGTCGGTGCTGGGCGAGACCGCATAGGTCGGAGCGAAGACGCCGGGGATGGCCACGTTCGGCAGGGCCGAGCTGAGGGTCGCCTTGGCGTACTGGGCGTCGAAACCGGCGCCGATGTCCAGCCAGTCCGTGACCGTCATGGCGGCGACCAGGCTGACGTTGGCCGAGCGCAGTTCCGACGTCAGGGCGTCATAACGGGCGAAGTCGGTCGGCTCGTACTTGGTCGTGAAGTTGAACGGCGCCTGGACGGCCAAGGCGACGTTGAAGCGGTCGCCGATCGGCATGGAGACAGCGAAGTTCGGGATGATGCCGCTCTCGACCACTTCATGGACGTGCGGATCGCCGTTGACGACTTCGGTCGTCGAGCCGACGCCGGGAATATTGTAGGTCAGGCTGGAGCTGCGGTCATCGACGTCGGAGTCGAGGATCAGGCCGTGCATGCCGACGTAGACTTCGCGCTGGGTTCCGGCGATCGCGGCGGGGTTCCACCACAGGGACTGCACGCCCTTGTCGGCGCCTTCGCCCGAGTTGGCGCGGCCCTGGCCACGGGTTGATTGTTCCTGCACGTAGAACGAGCCGGCCATAGCCGGAGCCGCGACGCCGGCCAACAGGGCGGTCGTCAGCGCAATGCCGCCCATACGAGCGAAATTCCTGGGTGTCATAAGCCATTCCTATAGTTTTGCCCCCGTCATTTACGCGACGGTGGGTATCGGGGAGGTCGATCGCACCCAGCGCTTTCGTCAGGAAAACGTTGCATGCATGGCGGGTCTCCGCCCGGAAACGGGCGAAACTGTGTCAGAAAAACTGCACACGATCACACCGGCGAGAGGTTACGCGGCGGCAGGTTCATTCCGTCAGGGGACAGTGTCATGCAACACACAGTCCCGCATGACGCTGGGTAAGGAATCCCTGACCGCCGCACAATCGCCTTGCGTATCCATGATAGGATGGTCATCTGAAAATCCCCGCCGCCGCTGATTGAACCATGTACGAAACGCCCGATCTGGAAACCGACGCCCTGGTCCGCACCAGCGCCATCCGCATTCACCAGGCGGAGGACTTCGAGGGTATGCGCAAGGCCGGCCGTCTGGTCGCCGAAGCCTTGGACATGATCACGCCGCATGTTCAGCCGGGCGTGCTGACCAGCACCATCGACGACCTGATCCGCGAATTCACCCTGGACCACGGCGGCCTGCCCGCCTGCCTCGGCTACAAGGGCTATGAGAAGACGGTCTGCACCTCAATCAACCACGTCGTCTGCCACGGCATTCCCGGCGACCGGGTGCTGAAAGACGGCGACATCGTCAATATCGACCACACGGTCATCGTTGACGGATGGCACGGCGATTCCAGCCGCATGTATGCGGTCGGCGAGATCAACGCCCGCGCCAAGAAGCTGATCGACGTGACCTATCAGTCGCTGGATCTGGGCCTGGAACAGGTCAAGCCGGGCAATACCTTCGGCGACATCGGTTTCGCCATCCAGAAATTCGTCGAGGCCCAGCGTATGAGCGTGGTGCGCGACTTCTGCGGCCACGGCATCGGCCGCGTCTTCCACGACAGCCCCAACGTCTTGCATTACGGCCGCAAGGGCGAGGGCGCGGTGCTGAAGCCGGGCATGTTCTTCACCGTCGAGCCGATGGTGAACCTGGGCAAGCCGCACGTGAAGGTTCTGTCCGACGGCTGGACCGCCGTCACGCGCGACAAGTCCCTGTCGGCCCAGTGCGAACACACCATCGGGGTGACGGAAGACGGTCTGGAAATCTTCACCGCCAGCCCGGCTGGACTGTTCCGCCCGAACTGAACCCTTGATCCCCTTCCATCTTCCGCACAGGTTGCGGCGGACAGGGAGGGGACATGCTGGACGACCTGACGCCCAAACCCAAGGCCAAGCCGCGTCACAGCGGCCATCGCGACCGGCTGCGTGAGCGGGCCGCCAAAGGCGGGCTGGGCGCCCTGCCCGACTATGAGCTGCTGGAACTGCTGCTGTTCCGCTCGATCCCCTACAAGGACGTCAAGCCGCTGGCCAAGGATCTGCTGGCCCGGTTCGGGGGTCTGGAGGGGATCGGGGCGGCCAGCCATGAGGCGGTGGAGGATCAGGTGGGTCGCTCAATGGGCTATGCGCCCGGCAAGGCGACGCGGGCCGTGGCGCTGGACCTGCAACTGATCTTCGACGTGACGCGTCGGATCGCGCGCGAGCCGACGGCGAAACGGCCGGTGATCTCGTCATGGAGCGCGCTGTTGGCCTATGTGCGGGTGGCCCTGCAGCACGAGCCGCGCGAGCAGTTCCGCGTCCTTTATCTGGACAAGAAGAACCAGCTGATCCTGGACGAGGTGCAGAACCGGGGCACGGTCGATCACGCCCCGGTCTACCCCCGCGAAGTAGTGCGACGGGCGTTGGAACTGTCGGCCAGCGCCCTGATCCTGGTTCACAACCATCCGTCGGGCGACCCCACCCCCAGCCGCGCCGACATCGAAATCACGAAACAGGTTGTGCAGGCCGGACGAGCCCTTAACGTCGAGGTTCACGACCATCTGGTCGTCGGCCGCGACGGGGTGGCCAGCTTCAAGCAACTGGGCCTGATGTGAGTACTGGAATTCTGACGACCGAGCGCCTGGTGCTGACCCCGGTCGCCGCAACCGACTTCGACGACCTGTCGACCCTATGGCTGGACGAGGACTTCACCCGCCACATCATGGGCCGCGCCCTGTCGCAGGAAGAGGTCTGGTTCCGCCTGTTGCGCGACCTGGGCCATTGGGCGGCCCTGGGCCACGGCAACTGGACGATCCGGTTGAGGGACGGCGGAGCCTATCTGGGCAGCGTGGGGGTGTTCGACTATCGCCGCGACCTGACGCCGCCGTTCGACGCGCCGGAACTGGGCTGGGGCGTCGCGCCCGCCTTTCAGGGCAAGGGCTACGCGGCAGAGGCCCTGGGCGCAGCCCTGGCCTGGGTCGACGAATCCCTTAAGGCGGCGCGCACCGTCTGCATGATCGCACCGGAGAATCTGGCTTCGCTGAAGCTGGCGGCGCGGGTCGGATTCCGCCCCTACGCCGTCGCGACCTACAAGGACCATTCGGTTCAGCTGTTCGAACGTCCCCGCCCCGGCGCGGCGGCCGGCGCGGGCGCGACGTAGCCCGCCATTAAGGTTTATCGGGCATGCTGAAGGAGAACGATCCGAGAGCTTCGCCATGCCCATGTCCGTCGAAACCCTGCGTCAGCACCTGATCGAGGCCTTCCCCGACGCCGAGATCGCCATCGACGACCTGGCCGGCGACGGCGACCATTACCGCGCCCGCATCGTCTCCAGCACCTTCGCCGGCATGCCGCGCGTGCGCCAGCATCAGTTGGTCTATGCCGCGCTGAAGGGACAGATGGGCGGCGAACTGCACGCCCTGGCGCTGGAAACCGCCGCCCCGCCCAAGGAGGATTGATCCCATGCGCTATCGCCCCTTCGGCGTGTCCGGCGCCGCCATTTCCAATCTGACGCTCAGCTTCGGGCTGGACAATCTGGCGCGCGGCCGCGAGGGCGCGCTAAACCTGTTGTATTCCGCCTTAGAAGCCGGGGTGAATTCCTATCGGCTCGAGACCGCCGATCCGGTCGCCGCCGAAGTGCTGGGCGAAGCCCTGGCCCATGTGGACCGCAAACTGGTCTGTGTCAGCCTGACCCTGGGGGTCGGCGCGGGACGCGAGGCGGCGCGTGATTTCTCGGCCGAGGGCATGACCGCCGCCATAGACCGGGTGCTGCATTTCTCGGGTCTGGGCTGGATCGACGTGGCGGTGCTGCACGAGCCGGGCGAACACGAACTGCCGCAATCGTCGCTCAACGCGCTCAAGGCCCTGCGCGCCACCGGCCGCATCAAACTGTTGGGTGTGGCGGGCGGCGGCGAGGTCATGGACACCTATGTCTCCACCGGCGCCTTTGACGCCCTGTTCACCCCCTTCGACATCAACGCCGACTGGAGGCTGCGTAATCGTGTCCGCGCCGCTCGCGAACAGGACATGTCGGTCTTCGCCTATGACTATTTCACCGACCGCCGCGCCAAGCCGCGTGGAACCGAGCCCGCCGCAAAAAAGGGCTTCTTCGGCCTGGGCGGCGCGCCCAAACGCCCGGCCCAGTCGCGGCAAAGCGACGCCTTCGGCTTCCTGTATCGCACGCCGAACTGGCCGGCCGAGGCGATCTGCCTCAGCTATGTCCTGACCGACCCGACCATCTCCAGCGTCATCATAAGCGCCAATGACGTGGAACGGCTGAACATGCTGGCCGCCACGCCGGAACGCGACCTGCCGCCGGGCCTTGCCGCACAGATCGAAATGGGTCGGGTTACGACCTCGGCTGTGGCCTGATCTCGCGGCATAGACGCGACCGCGCCTTGACCCGGCCGTCGCCTCTCCCTAGCTGACGGACTTCACGAAAGGCCCTCCCCGTGACCGATACTGTTCCCGCCGCCGATCCCGTCCACGCCTTCATCGGCGACACCGTCGCCCAGAACGACGTCGTTCTGTTCATGAAGGGCACGCCGGACCAGCCCCGCTGCGGCTTCTCCTCGCTGGCGGTTCAGATCCTGGACCATGTCGGGGCCTCCTTCGTCGGCGTCGACGTGCTGCAGGACGAAGCCCTGCGCGAAGGCGTCAAGAGCTTCACCGACTGGCCCACCATTCCCCAGCTCTATGTAAAGGGGGAATTCGTCGGCGGCTCGGACATCATCCGCGAGATGTTCCAGGCCGGCGAACTTCAGGCCCTGATGGCCGAGAAGGGCGTCCCGCTCGGCGAAGCCTGATGGCTCGCCCGGTCCTGACGCCGCGCGAGGACCGTGAGGTCTTCGTCGTGCCGTTGGAGGTCCGCCCCGGACACATCGACGCCAACGGCCACGTCAACAATGTCGTCTATGTCGGCTGGCTTCAGGACGTCGGCACGGCCCATTGGAACGCCCGCTTCGACGCGGAGACCCGGACGCGATGCTCATGGGTCGCCCTGAGGCATGAGATCGACTATCTGCGCGCCATCGCGCCCGGCGCGACCGGGGTCGTGGCCCGGACCTGGGTCGGCGACCCGCAGGGACCGCGCTTCAACCGCTATGTCCGTATCGAGGACGCCGAGGGCCGGGTCTGCGCCCAGGGCGTCTCCGAATGGTGCCTGGTGGACGCCGCGACCCTGAGGCCGCAGCGTATCCCGGCGTCGATGCTGACAGTGTTCGAGACTACTTCAGCGGATTGAGGATCCGCGCCGGCGTTCCGGGCTCCAGGCCCAGGTCGGCATAGGTCCAGCGCAGTTCCACGCCGTCGGGCAGCAGGGCCTTGCACAGGTCCGGCTTGGTGCGACGCAGGGTGATCTCGGTCGGCGAATTCTCGGCCACGGACACTTCGAAGTCCGAGGCCTGGGTGCAGCCGTTGGAATCGACACGGGCGACCAGGGCGCCGTCTGCAAAGCGCGCCTCGCGAATGGCCTCGGCCGGCGGGGCGTCGCTGCGGGTGACATTGACCGAGACGTTTTCGCCCGCGTCGCTGTCATAGATGACGCAGGCCGACAGCAGAGGCGCGACCAGGGCCGCGACCGCCAGTCCTTTCAGCGCGCCGCGCATCATTGGTCCGACGCCGGGGCGGTGATGACCCGCGTGGTCGGCTTTTCGGTCGAGACGATGATGCAGCCCGACAGCAGCGGGGCGGCGATGGCGATGGCGAGAGCGAGACGAAGCATTGGTGTGATCCCCTGATGTGCTTGACGCTTTTGTGGCGCGCCCCGACGCGTCAGGCACGTGAATTTTCGGCAAGCCAGGTGAACAATCGGACAGGTCGGGCTTGATCGCGACTGCAACCGGCATAGCTACCGTCCCTCTCCCCTCCCCGGACGCCCCCATGAGCCAGCTCTTTTCGCCGCGCAGCATCGGTCCCCTGACGCTGAAGAACCGCATCGCCATCGCGCCCATGTGCCAGTATTCCGCGATCGACGGCGTGCCCCAGCCCTGGCACATCCAGCATATCGGCCGTCTGGCGGTGTCGGGCGCAGGCTTGGTCATCATCGAGGCCACCGGGGTGGAGGCCGCCGGCCGGATCACGCCCGACGACACCGGCCTGTGGAACGACGAACAGGAGGCCGCCTTCGCGGAAATCCTGAAGGGCATCCGGACCTATTCCCACACCCCCATCGGGGTTCAGCTGGGCCACGCCGGCCGCAAGGCCTCGACCTCGGCCCCGTGGAAGGGCGGACGCGCCCTGGGCCTGGACGAAGGCGCCTGGCAGACCTACGGCCCGTCCCCCCTGCCCTTCCGCGACGACTGGCATACCCCCGCCGAAATGACCGAGGCGGACATGGACCGGGTGGTCGCCGCCTTTGAGGACGCGGCCCGCCGCGCCGACCGCGCCGGGTTCGACCTGGTCGAACTGCATGCCGCCCACGGCTATCTGCTCACCGAATTCCTGTCGCCCCTGTCGAACCACCGCGCGGACCAGTACGGCGGTTCAGCCGAGGCGCGGATGCGCTTCCCCCTGCGCGTGGCCCAGGCCCTGCGCGAGGCCTGGCCCAGGACCAAGGCCCTGGGCGTGCGTTTCAACGGGTCCGACTGGATCGAAGGCGGGGTGACGCTGGACGAGGTGATCGCCTTCGGACGCGCCCTGCATCAGATGGGCTACGACTATCTGCACCTGACCTCGGGCGGCAATGTCGCCCGCGCAGAGATTCCGGGCGCCGAGCCGGGCTATCAGGTCCGGTTCGCCGAGGCGGTCAAACAGGCCGTGCCGGACGCCGCCGTCATGGCGGTGGGCATGATCTTCGATCCGCAACAGGCCGAGGACATCGTCGCCTCGGGCCAGGCCGACATCGTCGCCATCGCCCGCGCGGCGCTGGACGATCCCAACTGGCCCCACCACGCCGCCGTGGCCCTGGGTCATGGCGAGGGACTGCCGCCCCAGTACGAACGGGCGGGCAAGGCGCACTGGCCCGGTTACGGCCGCTAAGATCGTTTCAGGTCTGGGGCAGCTGATAGGGATTGTTGACGCTGACGGGCGAGCCGGGCGCCAGGCCCAGTTCCTCGAACGACCACTTCAGCTCGACCCCGTCGACCAGAGGCTCCTTGCAGGTGTCCTCGTCGAGGCGGCGCAGGGTGATGACCGCATCGGCGCCCTTGATGCTGACGATGGGGATCAGGTCTTCCTTGCGGGTGCAGCCGTTGGAACTGACCCAGAAGACAGCCGCGTCCTTGGTGAAGGCGGCGGCGTGGATCGACTCAAGCGCGCCGGGCATGCCCGCGGTCGAAACACTGGGCGCATCGGCACCCCCCGCACAGGCGGCCACGCCCGACACTGCGGCGATCATCGCCATAGATTTGAAGACGGCGCGCATCGCTTAGGCGGCCTCCCCTGCTTCGTCGAACCCTGAACAGCCCGAGAATGCGCCTGTTCGCCCCAGAAGGGAACAGGCCGAAAAACGAAGGGCCCCGGACGGATCCGGGGCCCTTCCAACTCGATCTTCGACGAAATCCCCCGCCGTCAGGCGGGGGCCGCGCCGCAGAAGGCTTCGCTTAGGAAGCGTAGTATTCGACGACCAGGTTCGGTTCCATCTTCACCGGATACGGCACGTCCGTCAGTTCCGGCACGCGCACATAGCGGACCGAGAACGAGCGGTCGGACAGTTCCAGATAATCCGGCACGTCACGTTCCGACGACTGCTGGGCTTCGATGACCAGCGCCATGTTGCGCGACTTTTCCTTCACCGTGACGACGTCTTCCGGCTTCACGCGGTAGGAAGAGATGTCGACCTTCTTGCCGTTGACCAGGACGTGGCCGTGGCTGACGAACTGGCGTGCGGCCCAGACGGTCGGGACGAACTTGGCGCGGTAGACGATAGCGTCCAGACGCGATTCCAGCAGGCCGATCAGGTTTTCCGAGGTGTTGCCCTTGCGACGAGCCGCCTCGTCATAGGTCTTGGCGAACTGCTTCTCGGTGATGTTGCCGTAGTAGCCCTTCAGCTTTTGCTTGGCCTTCAGTTGCAGACCGAAGTCCGAAACCTTCGACTTGCGACGCTGGCCGTGCTGGCCGGGACCGTAAGAACGCTTGTTGACCGGCGACTTGGCGCGGCCCCACAGGTTCTCACCCATGGCCCGGTCGATCTTGTATTTGGCGCTGTGGCGCTTGGACATTCTATTCTCTTTTCGACGATACGGCCCGGCATCCCCTCGATTGGGAATGCGATCTCAACGGCGGTCCACGCATCTTCCGTCATCAATCCCGCGTCCGGCGAACCGGAAACGTGGAAGGCGGCGCTTATCGCCACACAGGCCTCCGGAGTCAAGCCGCGCCGCGCGTTAAGCACGATGGCCGGGAACCCCGGACCTTTCCTGGTCTTTTCGTCATCGGCGGAGTCTGCCTAGACGCCGCTGCGGAGGAAGCCATGGAGCCATCGACCCCCACGACCGTCGGCCTGTCCGAACCGGCCTTCGAAACCTTGAAGCACAAGCTGATTGACCTGGTCGAACCGCTGTCGGACAGCCAGTTGCTGGATCTCGCCGACGGGATCCACGAACTGCTGCGCCAGCGACGCACCCTGCGGCAACACCATGCCGAACGCATGACCGAACGCGCGCGCCTGGCGTCGCTGAGCTGAGGCCGCGACGCCAGGCCACGATCAGGCGGCCGGCTGCGCCTCGCTGATGAACATCGCCCGGCCCTCGCGGGTCTGGATCTTTCCGAGCCCCGGGAAGGGGAAGTGATAGGCGTAGATATGCGCGCCCGACGCCCTTAGCGCCGTGATTTCATCCAGACGCGCCTTCTTGCCCGCAACCGGGTCGTTGTCATAGCCGACGGTCCAGTCCGGATGTTCGACCGACAGCACCCAGTGGTGCATCAGGTCGCCCGTATACAGCAGCTGGTTCTGGCCGTCGGCGATCAGATAGGCGACGTGCCCCGGCGTATGACCGGCCGTGTCCTGGGCCTCCACGCCCGGCGCGACCTCTTCGCCCGGACGGAAGGCCTGGACATTGGGCGTGATCACGCGAACCAGGTCCGCCATTTCGGGATTGGCGCGCATCGACGCCCATTCGGCCTCCGACATCCGGATCGCGGCGTTGGGGAAGGCGAGGGCTCCGTCGGCGACCAGGCCGCCCACATGGTCAGGGTGGCCATGCGAAATCATCACGTCGGTGATGCTGGCAGGATCGACGCCGGCCGTCTGCAGGCTCTGCATCAACTGGCCCTTTCCGGCGCCCAGACCGGTGTCGAACAACATGGTCCGCGCCCCGTTCCGCACCAGCAGCGGATGGATCTCCAGCATGATGGGATCGGCCGGTTGTCCGGCGGCGGTCAGGGGGGCGGCGACGGCCTGGGGCGTCAGGCCCACGCCGAACACCTTGTTGTCGTTCGGCACCGGGTTCTGGCCGTCGAACAGGGCGATGGCGTCCAGGGCGCCGATCTTGAACCGATAGACCGGCTTTTCCGCCGGGGCGGCGACCGTCGAGGTCGGGTTCGGCGGCGCAGGCTCGCCGGATTTCTGATCGTTCGCCGCCGGGGAGCAGGCCGCCAGGGTCAGGGCCGTCACGGCCGCCGTCGCCATAAGAATCCGCATCGTTTCACTCCTGTGTGCAGGCTGAATCGAAAACGCCCGCCGGAGGTTCCGGCGGGCGTCTTCTGATCGCTTTAGCCACGCCTCGACAGCGGCGGCGTACAGTGCGTTGTCCGGGTTCCCGTACACCACCGACCAGAAGGACTTCAGATAGTCGGCGCGGCGGTTCTGGTATTTCAGATAATAGGCGTGTTCCCAGACGTCGGCGCCCAGGACGACCTCGCCGCGCTCTTCCACGACATCCATCAGCGGATTGTCCTGGTTCGGCGTGGAGGTGATCTTCAGCTTGCCGTTCTGGACGATCAGCCAGGCCCAGCCCGAGCCGAACTGGGCGGCGCCGGCGGCGTTGAAGTCTTCCTTGAACTTGTCCATGCCGCCCAGGTCGCTGTCGATGGCGGCGGCCAGTTCGGCCGAGGGTTCGCCGGTCTGATCGGCCGGGGCCAGCACTTCCCAGAACAGGCTGTGGTTCCAGTGACCGCCGCCGTTGTTGCGCACGGCCTTGGGGGCGGTCGAGATGCTGGTGAAGATCTCTTCCAGCGACTTGCCCTGCAGATCCGCATCCGCATCGACGGCCTTGTTCAGGTTGTCGACATAGGTCTGGTGGTGCTTGTCGTGGTGGAAGGTCATCGTCTCCTTGTCGATGGCCGGCTCCAGCGCGTCATAGGCGTAGGGCAGCGGGGGCAGGGTGAAGGCCATGGAATTTCCTCTCGCGACAGATTCCGACGCCCCTCATCTAGGCGCCCTTTCTTAGAACCCAAGCATCATCGCCGGGTTTCGTTACGATTTATCGCCTTGGCACGGTTAAGCTGGCAAGTTCGCCTTCAGGCATTCGCGCACGGCGCGCTTCACATCGCCCGGCGCATTGGGCTCATCCACGCCCTCGGCGGCGAAGACCGCGCGCACGGCGGCGTCCAGACCGGCCGGCAGGGCGGCGATCACCTTCTTCTGCCCCTTCTCGTGCAGGCAATAGCCCACCTCGCGGCACAGGGCGGAAAACATCGGTTCATAGGGATCAGGGGCGCTCATGCCGCCCCTCTAGCATTACGGCAGGACGCGCGACAGCCAGTGCATCAGGTTCAGCGCGAACTGCTGGTCGTCATGCCCCTCGGTGTTCAGGCCGAAACGAAAAGGCTCGCGATCAGGCTGGTCAGGAAAACGGACGATTTGCGCCGTCAGCATCCCTGCCTCGCCCAGGACGACAACCCGTCCCTCTCCAAACGTGAAAGCCACCCCTTGGGCCGACAAAGCCGGTCGCGCGAGTTCCGCGAATACGGTTTGGGCCGGTTCGCCGGCCCGCAGCCGTTGGCGAATGGTCTGTAACGCCGCCTGGTCAGGCGCTTCGAAAGCATCCACGCTCATCGCCATAAGCACGACGGCCCCAACCGGTCCGTCGAGCGACTGACCGGTAAAGGTCTTGATCCGTTCCACACGCTCGTCAGCGCTTCGTCCCGCGATGATCGGATGATCGGCCAAGGCCTGCCGAGGAAAGTCGAGGTTTGAAGTGAGGTCGGCGCCGACCTGTTGAAAGGCGTACCCCTTGCCCATTCTGACGCCAAAACGGGCAGCCAAAGCCTCAGCGGCGACGCCGTGAGGTGCATGGTCTGCAGCCAGCAGCAAGGAGCCGCCCCCCGCCACCCATTGCGCCACCGCTTCGATCTCCGCCGCATCATAGGCGGAGAGGCTTGAGCCGTCTTCCGGAGCGGTCGGGTTGGAGATGACCAGCACCGCCACATCATCCAAGGCGTCAGGCGTATCCAGGCGGCCTTGGCCTGCGTCCACTGTATAACCGTCAGCGCGCATTAAGGCGGCGAAGCCCGCGTAACGCCCGTCGATGGTCTGTGCGCTGCCGTGGCCTTCATCAACGCGCACCAGGGGCCCGCCGGTCGCATAGGCCGGGACCGCGACCCGGGGCCGCCAGTCCAGGTCACCCGACTGCTCCTGCCCGGAGGCTGGCCCCGCAAAGACGGCGGCGATCATCCCGAACCCAAGCAAGGCTGAGCGCAGGATCGCCATCATCTCAGCGTCTCAGCCGCTCGGCGTGAAACGCCACATGATCGGCGATGAAACTGGTCATGAAGAAATAGGAGTGGTCGTAGCCGGGCTGCATCCGCAGGGTCAGGATCTGGCCTGCGGCCTCGGCGGCGGCTTGCAGCAGTTCGGGCTTCAGTTGCTCGGTCAGGAAACTGTCGGCGTCGCCCTGGTCGATCAGGATGTCGTCATAGGCGTCGCGCGCCGCGCCGGCTGCGATCAGTTTCGCCGCATCATGGCGGTCCCAGGCGACGCGGCCCTCACCCTCGTTGGGGCCCAGATAGGCGGTGAAGGCCTTTTCACCCCAGGGGCAGCGGGTCGGTGAACAGATCGGCGCGAAGGCCGAGACGGACCGGAACAGGTCGGGATGGTTCAGCGCTAGGGTCAGGGCGCCGTGCCCGCCCATCGAATGACCAGAGATCGAACGGACTCCGGTGGTGGGAAACTCGGCGTCGATCAGCGGGATCAGTTCGTCGATCAGATAGGATTCCATGCGGAAATGCGCCGCCCAGGGCGCCTGGGTCGCATCCAGATAGAAGCCCGCGCCCTGGCCCAGGTCATAGGCCGGATCGTCCGCAACACCTTCGCCGCGCGGAGAGGTGTCGGGCGCGACGATGATCACGCCATGCTCGGCGGCGGCGCGGTAGGCGCCGGCCTTGGTGGTGAAATTATCCTCGGTGCAGGTCAGGCCCGACAGCCAGATCAGCACCGGGAACGGCCCCTCCCCGCCTGGAACGAAGACCGACAGGGTCATCGGCGTGCCGGTCGCGGCGCTGTCGTGCTTCAGATAGCGGAGGGTTCCCCCGTGGACGGCGTGGGTCTTGGTGGTTTGGAGGGTCATACCGTCTGGCTAGTCCACCTGACCGACGCCCGCAACGCGCAAGCCTGTGAGAGCAGGATCATGCGCTGATGCGAAGCCCCGTTGTCGGCTGACGGGCCGTCTCAGCCGACCCGGTGCATGGCGCAGATCTTGTTGCCCGAGGGATCGCGCAGATAGGCCAGCACCAGCGTGCCGAACGGTCCCTGACGCTCGCCAGGCGGATCCTCGATGGCGCGACCGCCGGCGGCGACGCCGGCGTCATGGAAGGCCTGGACCATCTCGGGCGTCTGGGCGGCGAATCCGATGGTGCCGCCGTTGGCGTGACAGGCCGGGTCGCCGTCGATCGGCGCGCCGACCGCAAAAGCGCCGCGCGGCGTGCGCCACCAGTAGCGGCCCTTGGGGTCCGGTCCCTGCCCAGGGTCGACTCCCAAGGCGCCAAGCGCCGCATCATAGAATTGGCGCGACGCCTCGATGTCGTTGGCCCCGACAGTCACGTGGGTGAACATGGTCAAACCTCCCGATCCAGGTCCGTCTTCTTAGACAACTAACTGACCTGCACGCAAGCCGTCCTCAGGCGATCCGCGCCGATAGAGATTGGATCGCAGCCGTTCGGTCCGCTGCCGTCACGACATGAAATCTCGCGTCAGGCCGCTTTTCGATGTCCGAGAGAATGCCCGGCCTCACGCGTCCCGGGAACCGCCTGATGATGCTGACCAGCTGCGGAACGATCAGGATTTCAGGACAGGCGTCCGGCAGACCGGGGCGGCTGCGAAACAGATAACGCCAGTTCCGTCTGGCGCAGCGCAGCAGGCAGGTTCGACGCGGCATATCCAGAAAGATGACGGCATCCGCCGCCTCGCGCACTCGCGCGGACACGCCGTCTATCACCCAGGCCGGCCTGGCGATCAAATCTCGCTCGGCCTTCTCGCGCTTCTCCGACGAAACCTTGCGCCATCCGGCCTCCCAGACAACCGCATCCAGCCCGAAGACGGGCAGATCGAACAATCGGCCGATCTCGGAGGCTAGTGTGGTCTTGCCGCTGCCGGCATTGCCCGTGACGTGGATGCGTTGGATCAGAACACCACCACCGACCGGATGCTCTCGCCCGCATGCATCAGGTCGAAGGCCTTGTTGATGTCCTCCAGACCGAAGGTGTGGGTGATCATCGGGTCGATCTCGATCTTGCCGTCCATGTACCAGTCGACAATGCGCGGCGTGTCGGTGCGGCCGCGCGCGCCGCCGAAGGCCGAACCGCGCCAGACCCGCCCCGTGACCAGTTGGAAGGGTCGGGTGGCGATCTCCTTGCCGGCCTCGGCCACGCCGATGACGATGCTTTCGCCCCAACCGCGGTGGCAGGCTTCCAGCGCCTGGCGCATGACCGTGGTGTTGCCGGTGCAGTCGAAGGTGTAGTCGGCGCCGCCCCCGGTCAGTTCGACCAGATGGGCCACCACGTCGGAGACCTCTTTCGGATTGACGAAATGGGTCATGCCGAAGCGACGGCCCCACTCTTCCTTGTCCGGGTTCAGATCGACGCCGACGATCATGTCGGCCCCGACCATCTTCAGCCCCTGGATGACGTTCAGGCCGATGCCGCCCAGGCCGAAGACAACGGCGTTGGCGCCCGGCTCGACCTTGGCCGTGTTGACCACGGCCCCGACGCCGGTGGTCACGCCGCAGCCGACGTAGCAGGCCTTGTCGAACGGCGCGTCCTTGCGGATCTTGGCCAGGGCGATCTCGGGCAGGACCGTATAGTTCGAGAAGGTCGAGCAGCCCATGTAGTGGGCGATGGCCTGGCCCTTGTAGCTGAAGCGCGACGTGCCGTCGGGCATCAGACCCTTGCCCTGGGTGGCGCGGATCGAGGTGCACAGGTTGGTCTTGCGCGACAGGCACGACTTACACTGGCGGCACTCGGGCGTGTACAGCGGGATGACGTGATCGCCGACGGCGACCGAGGTCACGCCCGGCCCGACCTCGACCACCACGCCCGCGCCCTCGTGGCCCAGGATCGAGGGGAAGATGCCCTCGCTGTCCAGACCGTCCAGCGTATAGGCGTCGGTGTGGCAGATGCCGGTCGCCTTGATCTCGACCAGCACCTCTCCGGCGCGCGGCCCTTCCAGATCGACCTCGACGATCTCGAGCGGACGTTTGGCCTCGAAGGCGACGGCGGCGCGGGTTTTCATGACGGGGGGCTCCAACTGGGATTCGTCCCTCTTCTAGGACAAGCGCCGGGTGGTATGAAGCCGCCATGTCACACCGCAACCTCGTCATCCTGACCGGCGCCGGCATATCGGCGGAGTCCGGCGTGCCCACATTTCGCGCCGAAGACGGTCTGTGGTGCGGCCACAGGGTCGAGGCCGTGGCGACGCCGGAGGGGTACGCGGCGGATCCGGCCCTGGTGCAGGACTTCTATAATCAGCGGCGGCGGCAGTTGGCGCAGGTTCAGCCGAACGCCGCCCATCGCGCCCTGACCGAGTTGGCGGCGCGGTGGGAGGGGGCGTTCCTGCTAGTGACGCAGAACGTCGATGATTTGCACGACCGGGCGCACGCCGAAGTCCCGCCGCGCGCCGGGTTCGAACTGATCCATATGCACGGCGAACTGTTGAAGGCACGCTGCACCCGGTCGGGGGTGGTGATGGACTGGGCCGGCGACATGGCGGCGGACGAGCCCTCGCCACATCATCCGCAGGGGCGGATGCGGCCGCACATCGTCTGGTTCGGGGAGACGCCGCTGGCCATGGAGCGGATTGAGACCGCGCTGGAGGCCTGCGACCTGTTCGTCTCCATCGGCACCTCGGGGGCGGTCTATCCGGCGGCGGGGTTCGTGCAGTCGGCGCGATACGCCGGGGCGCGGACGGTCGAGATCAACCTGGAGCCGACGCAGGGTGCGCGCCTGTTCGACGAGGGGGTGTACGGCCCGGCAACCCAGGCCGTGCCGGCCTTCTTCGAGACGTTGTAGATGCGAAAACGGCGGCCGCTGCGAAGCGGCCGCCGTTCGGATCGTCAGGTCTGCGAGACCTTAGGCGAGGACCACGATGGTCACGCGGCGGTTCTGCGACCGGCCCTCGGGGGTGTCGTTCGAAGCGACCGGCTCTTGCGGGCCATAGGAGATGGTCGACATCCGGTTCAGGGCGACGCCCTGACGGTTCAGGAACCGACGCACCGCCTCGGCGCGTTGCTCGCCCAGTTGGTCGTTGTGTTCGACCGGGCCAGTGGCGTCGGTGTAGCCCTGGATTTCCAGATAGACGTTCTTGTTCTCGTCGCGCAGACGCTGGGCGAACTGGGCCAGACGCTGCTCGGCCTCGGGCGACAGGGCCGAGGCGTCGGTCGGGAATTTCACGGAATCGTCCGACAGAACGACCTGATAGAGGAACTTGCCCTCGGCCAGTTTATGGGCGTCGTTGGCGCGTTGCAGGGCCTGGCCCGCCGTGCCTTCGACCCCGGTGACGCGGGTGTCCACCACCTCGACCTGATCACGCACGAAACGATGGCTGGCGCAGCCGCTGGCCGCAAAGCCGAGGGCGATGAGGGCGCCGCCGACGACCGCCGTCCTGAGTTTCGATCTGCTCAAGTTCTGTCTCCTTCTTGCCGGGGGCGCCACACCCAGTTCATGCGCCAGATGAAAATGGCGTAGGCGACAAGGCGGAGTAATGACGTGCTTTTGGCCGGAAAATGTCAGCTTAGCCTTATAATTAGCACCGATTTCGCACGATTATTGCGCCACATCGGAACCGGAGCGCGAGCCGGGACGTTAGCCCGCCAACAGGCTTCGCCATGTGGCGGACGCCCTGATCTATCGCTGATCTTGAACAGCGACCGGTTGTATTCACGACCACGCCACCTTCCTGCCGCGACCGAATGTTTTCAACAGGTCGTCGTGATTTTTTACAGGGCTTGGCGACGGATGACCATGCGACCGATCATCTTCGACACATCACGGATCGGCGATTGAGCGCCGCGCGTCCCGACCGGACTCGGCGCTGGCCCCTGGCGGCCGCCTGCGTCGTCGCCAGCCATGCGGCCCTGGTGCTGGTCATGACAGCCGCGCGGCCGGAACCGCTCCCGACGCCCCATGAAGCGGCGGCGGTGATGGTCGAACTGGTCGAACCGCCGCCTCCGCCTGCCCCCATCCCCGCGCCCGATCCGGCCCCGACGCCCGACGCGCCGGCCGCAGCGGCTCAGACCCCGGCGCCGCCCAAACCCGCGCCCCAGATTCGACCGCCCGCCGTGGCCGCTGCGCGTCCCCGAAAGGTCATCGCCAAACCGCCGCCGGATGTCGAGCCCCTGCCCGCCGCCCCCGCGCCGCCGGGACCGCCCCTGCCCCTGCTGGGCGCGGCCCAGCTGGCCGGCGCCGCGACGGTTGGATCGGGTCCGGGCGGCGGAACGGGAAACGGCGTGGGCGGAGCCGGCGGGACGGGCGGATCCGGCGCCGGTTCAGGCTCGGGCGGCGGGACTTGCGACATGGTCCGCTGGGTTCAGGACGCCGTGCGCGACGACGCCGCCGTGCGCCGCGCCGTCATCGCCGCCAGCGAGGAGATGAACGCCTCAGGCCGCGCCATCCTGGTCTGGAACGGCGACTGGCTGCAGAGCCGCAACCAGTCCGGCAAGGGCTTGGCCGGCGTGCGTCAGGCCATCGCCCTGGAGGTCGCCTTCGCGCCCGCCGAGTGCAAGACCCAACGGATGCGCGGCCTGGCCGTGCTGAAGCTGGAGGACGGCGCCGAAGGGGCGCGGATCGCCTTGGGCAAGGGGAGCTGGCGCTGGTCGGATCTGCTGGGGGCGGGGTGAGAGGGGGCAGGCTGACGATTTTTCTTTCGTCATCCTCCGGCAAGCCGCGCCTTCGCGGCGCAGACCGGGGGACCCAGCGGCGCCGACGGCGAAATGGTTCAACAAGGCGAATCTCTGACGCTCGTGTCCGCGACAGGTTCGCGCTCTCGCGCGCCGCTGGGTCCCCCGGTCTCGCTGCGCTCGCCGGAGGATGACGAAAGAAGAAGAGGTTAGCCCCTCGGCCCGAACAGAATGATCCCCGCCCCGACCAGACAGACCAGCCCGCCGATCAGGTCCCAACGATCCGGCGTCGTCTTCTCGACCACCGCCATCCAGACCAGAGAGGCGCAGATATAGACCCCGCCATAGGCCGCGAAGGCCCGCCCCGCCGCGTCGCTGGGGACCAGGGTCAGCAACCAGGCGAAGATGATCAGGCTGACCACGCCCGGCGCCAGCCACAGCGGCGAGCGGTCCAGCTTCAGCCAGGCCCAGAAGGCGAAACAGCCGGCGATCTCCGCCAGCGCCGCCAACGGATAGATCAGGGCCAGTTTCATGCACTCGCGTCCATATGTCGAGCGACGCGATCCACAACAGCCTGCTTCAGGCCGGATCGCGCATCGGAATCAAAATCCAATCCCTCGCCAGAGAAGACTAGGCGGGCGAAGGCTTCGGGAGATGCAGGAGGGCGGTCGACAAGTGCGTCATAGACTTCACCGTGCAGGCAGAAGCCGAGTTCGACGCACAGTTCGCGAAGCAGGGTCTCGACAGCCTCCGACGTCATCGCTCCGGCTTCTCAGTCTTCGCCGCCCGTTCGGCCGCCAGCTTGGCCAGCACCCGTCCCCGCCCCTTGGCCAGGGCGTGGATGGCGCCGCGCATGGTGGCGACCTCCTGTTCGGAGAAGGCGGCGCGGCCCAGCATGACGCGCAGGTTCTGACTCATCGAACGCTTCTTCTCGGGCGGATAGAAGAAGCCGCCGCTTTCCAGCTCCTCCTCCAGATGTTCATACATCCCGACCAGCAGTTCGTTCGACGCTGGCGGCTCGCTGTCGCGGAAGCGGGGCGGCGGGGCGTCCAGGATCAGGGTGCGCCACTCATAGGCGTTGATCGCCACAGCCTGGGCCAGGTTCAGCGAGTGGTGTTTCGGATCGATGGGAATGGTGACGATGCCGGCGCACAGGGCGATGTCGGTCGTCTCCAGCCCCGCCCGCTCGCCGCCGAACAACAGGCCGGTCTTCAGGCCGGAGGCGGTGTCGTCATACAGGATGCGGCCCGCCTCGCGCGGCGTGCGGACCGGCTGGCGCGTCTCTCGCGGACGGGCCGTGGTGGCGAAGACGGTGTTCAGATCAGCGACAGCGTCCGAAACGCTGTCGAACACCCGCACCCCCTCCAGCACCCAGTCGGCGCCCGAGGCCATGGCCCAGGCCCGTTCTTGAGGCCAGCCGTCCCGCGGCGTGACCAGACGCAGATCCGACAGGCCGAAGTTGGCCATCACCCGCGCCACGGCGCCGATGTTCTCGGCCATCTGGGACTTGTCGAGGATGACGGCGGGGGGCGTGAGGTCGGACATTCGATGCACATACTCTTTCCGCTCATCCCGGCTTTAGCCGAGATGAGCGGGCTAGAAGAAAGTCAGTCCTCACCGACCATGGCGATCCACGGATCGGTGGTCCCGGCCTCGACCTCGGCGACCTTGACGGCGGGCCAACCGATGGAGGCGTCGGCCGAAGCGATCCAGGCGGCGGCGATGAAATCACGCAGTTCGGCCGCGCCCGCCGCCAATCGTTCGTTGACGAAGGCCGCGCCGCGCGGGTCGCTGTCGCGGAAGCCACCCGCCTTCTCCAGACGATAGAAGGGGACCACCGTGCCCAGGGTCGTGGTCAGATAGGCGACGGTGCGGCCCTTGACGTCGAAACCCTCCAGGTCGGCGGCCGGCATGGTCGCCTCGATAGTGTCCAGACGGGCGACGCGGCTGGCGAAGGCGCCTTCGAACTGGCCATGGGTCTGGCGCGAATTGGTGAAGCCCTCCGGGTTCGGATACTCGCCCCAGCCATTGTAGTGGATGGTCGTGTGGTGCGGCTGGGACCCGTCGCCGACATAATGGCCCATAACCCCGATGTCGCGCAGGATCAGGGCCTCGCGGCGCAGGCGGTCGGCCCGGTACCAGGCCTGGCGCTCCATATTCGTCTCGCGCTTTTCGGCCGCGTTCAGCACGCGCCAATAGGCGAAGTCGCGACCCAGGTTCTGCCAGGCGTCGATCATGGCGTAGGGCAGATAGCCGGCCACATCGACGCTCAGCCCGGCCTGGGTCAGGGCCGTGTCGTAGTCCGACTTCAGACGCGGCAACTCGGCCAGGGCCATGCCCCGCTGGTCGAAGACCCGGCCCTGGTCGTCCAGGTCGATGAAGTGGGCGGTATCGCGTTCACGGTCATGCGGCTGGCCGGCGCCCTTCCAGCGGTCGGGCTCACGCGCCAGTTCGCCGACGTCGGCGATGGCGCCGGGCGTCTTCAGGAAGGCGGGCATGTCGGCCGGCAGGGCGCGCATCGCGGCGATCCCAATGAGCCGGTGGCCGGTGTTGCCCCAGGCGTCGACCACGGCGGGCGTGGCCACGGCGACGAGGGCCAG
This sequence comes from Brevundimonas sp., assembly GCF_030656255.1. GTDB lineage: Bacteria > Pseudomonadota > Alphaproteobacteria > Caulobacterales > Caulobacteraceae > Brevundimonas. Next base: position 30,854 of record NZ_JAUSOE010000135.1, read on the forward strand.
GGCGGCGATGACGAGACGTTTCATGACGGACAAACCTCGGTGAGATCACGCCCGTCTAACGTATCCTTGATCGGCTCTCCAGCCCGCCGGGGTGGCGATCACACCACAAACGCCTAGATTAGGCGGGCTCCCCGCTCCTTTCATTCCTACAGGCGCCACAGCCGTCGGGGAGCGATGACGTGATTGCGTCGTCGCCGTCCTTGCACGGCATAAGTGGACGCCAGATCGAAAGGACCACGCACCATGCGCGCGCCCCGCCTTGCTCTTTTTGCTTCCGCCGCCGCCCTGCTGACCGCCGCCGGCGCATATGCTCAAACCCCTTATGAAGCCTCGGGCCAGACCGCCCCGAGCGCAGCGCCGGCTCCCGCCGCCGACTTCACCGACGAAGAATTGCGCAAATACGACGCCGCCATCACCCGGGTGCGTGCGGTCAGCGACACCCTGAACGGCGCCCAGCCGACGCCGGAACAGCAGGCCGAAATGGCGGCTGCGGTTCAGGACTCCGGCCTTGAGGTCGTGCGCTTCAACGCCATCTCCACCGCCGCCGCCGAAAGCCCGGTGATCAACGCCCGCATCAACGCCATGAAGGCGCCGAAGCCCGCCCCCGGATCGGTCGCAGCCGGCGTCAGCGATGCTGAACTGCGCCAGTTCGTCGAAGCCATGACCCAGATTCGCGCCGTCACCGCCAATGTCCAGAACGGTCAGGCCACTCCCGAACAGAGCGCCCAGTTGACGGCGGCCGTCGAGGGTTCTGGCCTGGCCGTTGATCGCTTCAACGCGGTCGCCACCGCCGTGTCCCAGGACCCCGGCCTGCGGGCCCGGGCCGAGTTGATCGGGGCGCAACAACAGGAGGCCGGCGCCCAATAGGGCGTCAGGTCTCGGCGGTTTCGCGCTGCGTGTCCGGCGCGGCCGGACCCGCCTCGTCCTCGTTCAACAGCCGGCCTTCGCGGCGCGGCTTCACATAGGGGGCCGGCTGCGGCGTCGGCATATTGCCGCGCATCAGCTGGCGGCCGGCCTTGATCCCGCCGGTCAGTTGCAGGTCCAGACGGGACTCGTCGCGACGGCGGACGTCGCCGATGGTCTCGGCCGCCTGGCCTTCGTCCATGCCCAGCTCGATCAGGGCGCGTTCGCCGAACTTCAACGCCGACTCGAAGGTCTCGCGGATTTGGTAATCGACCCCGGCCTGGATCAGGCGCATCGAATGGCCCCGGTCGAAGGCGCGGGCCATGATCTTGGTCGTCGGGAACTCGGATTTGACCAGTTCGACGATCCGGTCGGCCACCTCGGGTTTGTCGACGCAGACCAGGACGATCTCGGCCTCGTCCGCGCCCGACGCCCGTAGGGTGTGCAGTTGGGCGCCGTCGCCGTAATAGACCTTGAATCCGAACTGGGAGGCGGCCTGGATCATCTCGACGTCGTTCTCGATGATCGAGACGTCCACATCCCGCGCCAGCAGCGGCTGGGACACGACTTGGGCGAACCGGCCGAAGCCGATGATCAGGACCTGACCGCGCAAGTCCTTGGCGAAGTCCACGCCCTCGGCGTCCTCGGCCGACAGGGTCGGCTTGGGCAGCAGGCGCTGGGTCATCAGACTGGTCAACGGCGTCAGGGCCATGGACAGGATGACGATGGCCGACAGCATGGCCCCGACCTGGGCGTCGAACAGACCCGCCGTCACCGCCGCGCCATACAGGACGAAGGCGAACTCGCCGCCCTGGGCGAACAGGGCCGCCCGCTCGACCGCCTCGTGGTGCGAGGCCTTGAACAGGCGGGCGACCCCATAAATGCCCAGCGCCTTGACCGCCATGAAGGCGACCACCCCGCCGACGACCAGACGCCAGTCGGCGACCACCACCGACAGGTCCAGCGACATCCCGACGCTGAGGAAGAACAAGCCCAGCAGGATGGCGCGGAAGGGCTCCACATCCGCTTCCAGCTGATGCCGGAAGGTCGATTCCGACAGCAGCACACCGGCCAGGAAGGCGCCCATGGCCATGGACAGCCCGCCCAGCGACATGGCCCAGGCCGCGCCGACCACGACCAGCAGGGCCGCCGCCGTCATCACCTCGCGCCCGCCGTAGCGGGCCAGCAGGCGGAAGATCGGATTGACCAGATATTTGCCGGCCGTCAGCACGCCGGCGACCGCCGCCACCGCCAAGCCGATGGTCTGCCACAGGGGCGGCGCCTGTTCGTTCGCCACGCCCAGGACGGAGGCCAGGATGGCGACGATGGCCAGCAGGGGTACGATGGCCAGGTCTTCCAGCAATAGGATGGACACCGACCGTTGGCCCGGCCCGCCGGCGATCTCGCCCCGCTCCTCCAGCATCTGCATGATGACGGCGGTGGACGACAGGACGAAGCCCATGGCCCCGACGAAGGCGACCGGGGCGGAAAAGCCCGCCAGCATGGCGGTCAGGGTCAGGATCAGGCCGCAGAACAGAACCTGGGCAGCGCCCAGGCCGAAGATCTCTTTCCTCAGCCCCCACAGGCGTTTGGGCCGCATCTCCAGCCCGATGATGAACAGGAAGATGACCACGCCGAACTCGGCGACGTGCAGGATGGTCTCGGGCTCCTGAAACAGTTTCAGCCCGAACGGCCCGATGGCCAGACCCGCCGCCAGATAGCCGAGCACGGAGCCCAGCCCGACACGCTTGAACACCGGCACGGCGATGACGCCCGCCGCCAGCAGGGCCGCCGCCGCGCCCAGATCCAGTCCCGTCGTCGCCTCGGCCATCGTCACCCCTTCGCTCGACTCCATTGTGGGGGCGAAGCCGTCGGATTGCGAGATGGCGCCGATGACACGATCACGAATGGAGCAGGAACAAGCAACTGGATCGCCACAGTTTCGCCTCAGGCCGCAAGCGGAGTAGCGTCAAGAACAACCGGAGGAAGCCATGTCGCGTCTCGTCAGGATCGCCGCCGTCGCCGCCCTGGGCCTGTCCGTCGCCGCACCGCCGGTCACGGTTCCGACCTTCGCCCTGGCCCAACCCCAACGCCCGTCATTGGATGGCGAAGCCACGCCGGCCGCCTGTGCGCCCTTGGGCTTTGTCCTGTCCCCACCGGCCGAACCGATGCGACGTCTGACCACTCCCGCCCGGCCAACGCCGATCACGGCCCCGTCCCAGAGCCGCGTCGAGGGCGGCGCGCCCCCGCCTCCTCCACCGCCGCCGCCTCCCCCTCCTGCAGCCCCGCCCGCGCCGATGCGCCCGGCGGTGGTCGCCGCGACACCGGGGCAGGCTCCGCTCAACGCCGTGGTCGTGACCGGATCGCGCATCATGCCCGGCGCACAGGCCCCCTCCGACACCGAAGCCTATCCAGACGCCACGCCCAATCCGGTCAAGCGAACCAGCGACCAGCCGGTCTCCACCTTCTCGATCGACGTGGACACAGCCGCCTATTCGAATGTCCGCCGCTTCATCGACGAGGGCCGCAGCCCCCCGGCGGACGCGGTGCGGGTCGAGGAGTTGATCAACGCCTTCGACTATGGCTACGCCCGCCCGACGTCCCAGGCTCGACCTTTTGCCATCACCACCGCGGTCGCCGCTTCGCCCTGGGCAGACGGCCGCCAGATCGTCCACATCGGCTTGCAGGGTTATGAGCTGCCGCAGGGCGAGCAGCGGCCGCTGAACCTGACCTTCCTGGTCGATGTGTCGGGCTCGATGCGCAGCCCGGACAAGCTGGACCTGGCCAAACAGGCGATGAACCTGGCCATCGACCGGCTGCGGCCACAGGATACCCTGTCGGTCACCTATTACGCCGAGGGCGCGGGCACGACCCTGCAGCCCACACCCGGCGATCAGAAGCTGAAGATGCGCTGCGCCGTCGCCAGCCTGAACGCCTCCGGCGGGACGGCCGGCGCGACCGGCATGACCAACGCCTATGACCAGGCCCAGGCCAGTTTCGCGCGCGACAAGGTCAACCGCATCCTGATGTTCACCGACGGCGACTTCAATGTCGGCGTGACAGACAATAAGCGGCTGGAAGACTATGTCGCCGAAAAGCGCGGGACCGGCGTCTATCTGTCGGTCTACGGCTTTGGGCGCGGCAACTATCAGGACGCGCGGATGCAGACCATCGCCCAAGCCGGCAATGGGGTTGCGGCCTATGTGGGCGACCTGCGCGACGCGCGGCGTCTGTTCGGCCCAATGTTCGACAAGGGCGCCTTCCCCATCGCCGACGACGTCAAGATCCAGGTCGAGTTCAATCCCGCCCGCGTCGCCGAATGGCGGCTGATCGGCTACGAAACCCGTCTGCTGAACGAGGCGGACTTCGCCAACGACCGGATCGACGCGGGCGAGGTCGGATCGGGGGCCAGCGTCACGGCCCTGTACGAGATCACCCCGGTCGGCGGCCCGACCCAGGTTCCCGAGCGCCGGTATCCGGACAACCGGATCGGCGTGGGCGGCGGCGATCCGAACGGCGAAATCGGCTTCATCCAGGTCCGCTACAAACAGCCGGGCGGCAGCCGGTCGGACCTGATCCAGCAGCCTCTGACCAATCGCGCCGCCGGCCCCGTCAGCGCCCAACCGCCCGAGGCCACGCGATGGGCCCTGGCCGTGGCCGCCTTCGGCCAGAAGCTGCGCAACGATCCGTGGATGGGCCCCGACTACGGCTGGGATCAGGTGCTGGCCCAGGCCCAGGGCGCGCGCGGCGAGGATCCCTGGGGCGACCGGGCCGAGTTCGTCCAGTTGGTGCGCGCGGCCAAGGACCTGCCTGAACGCCGCGCGCCTTAAGGCCGAGCGGCGCCGAGCGGGCGCACGGCGGCGGAACCCCGCCGTGCCCGGCGGGTTTTCACGGTGACGCTACACCACAGGAGACCGCCATGAAGATCCGCGACGTCATGACCAAGGATGTCCACCTCGCCCGCCCCGGCGACACGCTTCAGGAGGTCGCCGCCCGGATGGCCAAGGGGGATTTCGGCTTCGTGCCCGTGGCCGACGGCGACCAGTTGATCGGCGCCATCACCGACCGCGACATCGTCGTGCGCGCCATTGCCGCTGGTGCGTCGCCGACCGCGCCTGTGGTCGAATACATCACTCGCGATCCGCAGACGGTGCTGGACACCGACGATCTGAAATCCGTGCTGGACCTTATGGGGTCGCGCCAGATCCGCCGCGCACCGGTGGTGGACAAGCATGGCCGCATCGTCGGGGTCATCTCGCTGGGCGACCTGTCGACCCGGGTGAAGGAGAAATACGCCGGCGAGACGCTGGAGAGCATCTCGCGTTAACCCTCCCCCCTCACCACGCGCTAACCGGCGTGCGTCATTCTGCGCCCTGAACGGTGGGAGATCAGAATGGCGCGCGCGCAGTTCCAGAAGGGTCAGAAGGTCTGGGTCGAATGCGTGGGCGCCTGGGCGACCATCGAAAAGGTCCAGCCGGTCTGGGCCAAGGGTTTCGACGAGCCGGTGCGCGTCACCTATGACGTCGGCCTGGGGCGCGAGTTCGCCGCCGCCGAACTGATGATGACGGCCGAGGACGCCGCCGGGGCCGAGGTCGGCGACTGGCGCGTGCTGCGCGCCCGCAACAAGTGGCAGGCGGAAGAAGACTGCCTGCACCACCCCCAGCCCGGCACCTATCCCGTCGTCGTCACCGACACCGCCGACTGGGGCGGTTGGCGCGTGCCCGGCGCCGAATACGACCGCGACCCCCAGCGTATTGAATTTCAATCCCGGCTGATCGCCGCTGCGCCCCGTCTGATGCAACTCGCCGAAAGTCTGATGGACCTGGTGGCCGAGAGCCCCGACGACGCGCCGCCCGCCGTTCTGGCCCTGGCCCGGCAGGCCCGCGAAACGCTGCAACCGGTGACGGAAATTCTGGAGGCGGCGCCCGCACGAATTCCATCCCCGGCCGCGGCGGCCTGACGATTCAGAAAGCATTAACCAAGCCTCGACAGGAATCCGCGACGCAGCCTAGATTCACCCTGTAGCTGATTTGGTCGGGAGAGCGCCTTGCGGGGCATGGAGCGGCGGCAAGACAAGCGAGGCCGACGCGCCACCGACAGCGCCCCCAGCGCCCCGGCCTGGATGCGCATCGGCGTGCTGGTGCTCGCCCTCGGCTCCACCGGATATATGCTGCTGATGTCACGGGACGCGACACGTCCCGCCCGCGAGGCCTATCGGCTTCAGAACGAGAACCTGGCGTTGAGCGCCCAGCTTACCGCCAGCCGGACCGCCGTCCTGATGCAGGCCGCCCAGGCCGGGATCGACGCCGGGACAGCCGCACTGCTGGATGATGCCCTGCCGATGGCCGCCGTCGAGACCGCACGCCGCGTCGCGCCGAATGCCGGCTTCTCCGTGATCGGCGCCGACGGCGCGATTGTGGCCAGCCAGGGGCCTGTGCAGTCGCCCGGCGTTGTCGCCCTGACTGGGCCGCAAGCCGGGGGACGTCGGCTTGAGGCGCACATTCTCCCGTCCCTGCCCGCCTCTGGCGCGGTTCGGATCGTGTCGAAGACAGGGATCGTCCTGGCCTCGCCGACCGCCGCTGAGATCGGCAAGCCCGCAACGCCGCTGATCGGCGTCCAGGCCGATGCCCTGGCGGCCCTGACCACACCCCGCACCATCGCGACGCCAGAGGGCCAGGCGTCGGTCGTGGCGGCGCCGATCACGCCCGCCGGTCCCTATGTGGTCGCCTTGCAGGACGGACCGCCCTCGGGCGTGGCGGGTCTGCTTGGCGAGGCCTGGGTTCTGGCGGCGCCTGTGCTGCTGGGCCTCGGCGTCCTGGCGCTGTTCCTGTTCCAGGGCCTGCGCCGTGCGCGCGCCAGTCGGGAATGGGCCTCGTCGGAAAAACGCTTCCGCATTGCGGTGGAGGCGGCGCGCTGCGGCGTATGGGAATGGGATCTGGACGGCGCCGAAGTGACCCTGTCGGACTATATGGCGACCTTGCTGGGCTTCGAAACCGGCGGCGTCGTGCCGGCTGAAGCCGTGATGGCCCGCATCCACCCGCGCTACCGTGACGAGGTGCAGCATGCATTGCGCCAAGCCTCGGCCTATGGCGCCTTCGAGGTCACCTTCCCTGTCCCGGGCGACGGCGGCCGCACCCGCTGGATCGATGCGCGCGGCCAGGCGCGCGGGGTGCGGGGCGAGACCGGCTTCTCCGCCATACTGGGCGTCGCCCTGGACATCACCGAGGCCCGCCGGGCCAAGGCCGCCGCCCAGTCCGCCGAAAGCCGGTTGCGCGACGGGGTGGAAAGCATCTCGGACGCCTTCGTCCTGTTCGATCGCCAAAGCCGCCTCATCCTCTGGAACCAGGCGTTCGAGGACGCTTTCGACTTCCAGTCCGGCGTCGTGCGACGCGGCGCGGCCAAGGATGAGTTGAACCGCATCGCCGCCCTGGCCATCAAGGCCGAACATGCGCCCACGGACGGCCGGGCGGGTCTTCGCGAGGTCGAACTGCACGACGGCCGCTGGCTGCAGTTGTCCGAACGCTTCACCTCGGAGGGGGGCTCGGTCGTCACGGCCGCCGACATCACCGCCATCAAGCGTGAAGAGACCGAACGTCGCCGCGCTGTCGAGGACCTGAGCCGCACCGTGGCCCAACTGGAAGCCAGCCAGCAGATGCTGTCGCAACTGGCCCGGAAATACGAGATCGCCATGACCCGGGCCGAGGCCGCCAACCAGGCCAAGTCCGAATTCCTGGCCAATATGAGCCACGAACTGCGCACCCCGCTGAACGCCATCAACGGCTTCTCGGAGATCATGGCCGCCGAACTGTTCGGTCCCATAGGCGAGAAGTACAAGGGCTACGCTGGCGACATCCTGAAATCAGGCCAGCATCTGCTCAGCCTGATCAACGACATCCTGGACATGGCCAAGATCGAGGCCGGCAAGATGACCCTGCACTACGAGCCCGTCTCGCTGCGGGACGTGTGCGAGGACGCCGCCCGACTGATGCGCGGCAAGGTTCTGGAGTCCGGCCTGACCCTGTCGATCGAGTCGGGCGACCTGCCGGACATCGAGGCGGACCAGCGCGGCGTGAAACAGGTGATGCTGAACCTGATCTCCAACGCCGTGAAATTCACACCCGAAGGCGGGACCGTCACCCTGTCGCTGACGCCGTTCAAGGGCGCGGCCGGCGAGGATCGCGTCCGCATCGCCTGCGCCGACACCGGCATCGGCATCGCGCCTGAACATCTGGTCCGTCTGGCGCGGCCCTTCGAACAGGTCGAAGGCCAGCATTCCAAGACCACCCAGGGCACCGGCCTGGGCCTGGCCCTGACCAAGGCGCTGATCGAGATGCACGGCGGGCGGCTGAACATAGAGAGCGAGCCTGGCGTGGGCACGGTGGTCAGTTTCGATCTGCCGACGCGACGTCCCGTCCAGACCGTCCAGCCCATGAAGGCCGCCTTCGCCGCCTGAGCGGCGGCCAACGTACACGAACAGCGCACACGAAAACGCCCCGGAGCCTGAACTCCGGGGCGTCTCGGTTCCGATCAGGGCGACGGCGAACCGTCGCCCTGAAAAGGATGGTCAGAAGGCGTAGCGGATCGTGGCCTGAACCGTACGCGGCGCGCCTTGCGACGCATACGGACGGCTGGACGAGTTGTAGCCAGGCTCCCCGGGCGTGACCGTCACGATCGTGCCGAGCGAACCGTAATAGTCCTCGTCGAACAGGTTGATGACGTTCAGCTGCACATAGGTGCCGGTCATGCCGAAATAGCCCAGGTCGAAGCGGGCGTCGGCGTTGACGGTCGTATA
>NZ_JAUSOE010000101.1 GCF_030656255.1 Brevundimonas sp.
CGCGGGCGCAGGAGCGGCGGGAGCAGGCTCAGGCGCCGGCGCCGGTGCGGGGGCGACGGCGACGGGGGCCGGCTCGGCGGCGGGCGCGCCACCGGCGGCCTTGGCCAGCAGGGCGGCGATATCCAGTTCGTCGCTGGCGGGCAGCACCGCCGGCGGCTCGTCCTCGAAGGCGAGGACCGGTTCCGCCCCGCCGCCCAGGGGCGAGATCGTCAGGTCGCAGTCGGCCTCGACGAAGTCGAACACCTCACGCACGACCTTCTCCTCGATCGCTGCGGTCAGATCGATGGTCCAGGTCAGATAGCCGTCCTCGGCCACCAGAACGTCCAGCGTCGGCACGGCGCTGTCGTCCAGCGACACCGCGATCGGTCCCAGGCGACCCAGTTCGCGCAGCAGCAGGCCAGCCTCGTTGGCGCTGCCGTACATGCGGCCGTGGGGCTTGAACAGGATACGCCAGCCCGTCTGGGCCTCGGCCGTAACCGCCTCGGGCTCGTCCAGGGACGGTAGGGGTTCCTCCAGCGCGACGTCGAAGGCCATGGGCACGAAGCCGAAGTCGTCTTCGTCTTCCTCGACCACCGGCGGCGCCTCGCCGCCGTGGGTCAGCAGTTCCAGTTCATGAACCAGACCGGCCGAACGCTCCTCATCGACCGGCGGGGCCAGGCCTTGCGCGGCCTGGATATGGTCGGCCAGCACGTCGGAGGCGCGCAGCAGGGTCTTGATCGTCACCGTGTCGCAGGGTTTGCGACCGGCACGCAGCTCGTCCATCAACGTCTCGAAGACGTGGGCGAAACGGACCAGGGCCTCCAGACCGAACGCCCCCGCCCCCCCCTTCACCGAGTGAACGGCGCGGAAGACGGCGTTGATGGTTTCAAGGTCGGTCTGACCCTGTTCCAGCAGCATCAGCTTCGATTCCAGATCCGCGAGCAGTTCGTCGCATTCCTGGAAGAAGGTGGCTTTGATGGCTTCGAAGGCGTCCATGGCTTGCGGCCGATCGATCTGTGAGGGTTAGGCCGCGACGCGGCGGACGGCGTCGACCAGTTTGACCGGATCGAAAGGTTTGACGATCCAGCCGGTGGCGCCGGCGGCGCGGGCGCGGGCCTTCTTCTCGGCGTCGCTCTCGGTCGTCAGCACCAGGCAAGGGGTGGTCCGGTGGTTCGGATCGGCGCGCATGCCTTCGATGAAGCCGAAACCGTCCATGCGGGGCATGTTGATGTCGGTGATGACCACGTCCGCGCCTTGCGCGGCCAGGGTCTCCAGACCATCAATGCCGTCGACGGCCTGGATCACGGTGTAACCCGCGTCCTCCAGGGCCATCAGCAGCATGTCGCGCATGGTGCGGGAATCATCGACGGTCAGGACTGTCTTTTTCACGCGAGAGCTCCTTCAAGGGGGTCTTGGGCAAGGGTGTCTTGGGCAAGGGGGTCGTAGTCATTGGCTTCGGACGCACCGAAGGCGGTCCACTGTTCAGAAAAACCTTGGGACTGGGGCGCGATGATCAGATCGACGCCGTCGGCGGCCCAGGTCTTGCGGGCCGACAACAAGACCTGAAGGCAGAGACCGCCCAGACGCTCGACGTTCGAGGCGTCCACCGTGACCGGCTGACCCCGTCGCGCCAGCAGCTCCGCCTTCAACGGCTCGGCCGCATTCATATCCAGCACCGTCGCCAGCACGATGGCGTCCGTCATGAGAAGTTCCCTTCATCTGCCCCAAGACCATGCATGGCACAGCTTTGGTAAATACCCCTTGAAGACGGAATCATCAGAACTCCTCCCAACCTTCCGGATCGGCCTCGACCTTGAGCGCGGCGCCGCCGCGGCCGACGGTCTTCAGGGCCTGGATCATGCGATTGACGGGCTTGGGCGCGGCTTGGTGAGCCGGGGCGGGGCGAGCGGGCGCCGGGCTGCGGCGGCTGGGGGCGGCGTGACCTTCTGAACCCTGGCCGACCTTGAACTGGGCCACGGACGTCTGCAGAGCTTCCGCCTCCTGAGCCAGCGAATGGCTGGCGGCGGTCGATTGCTCGACCATGGCCGCGTTTTGCTGGGTGACCTGGTCCATCTGGTTCACAGCCGTGTTGACCTGGGCCAGGCCCACGGCCTGTTCCTGGGCCGAAGCGGCGATTTCCGTGACCAGGGCGTCGATCTCGGCGACCCGGTCCACGATCCGTTGCAGGGCGTCGCCGGTCTGACCGACCAGTTTGACGCCCGAGCCCACCTGGGTGGTCGAGGCCGAGATCAGGGTCTTGATCTCCTTGGCCGCATCGGCCGAACGCTGGGCCAGGGCCCGCACTTCCGACGCCACGACCGCGAAACCGCGACCGGCCTCGCCGGCGCGCGCCGCCTCGACGCCGGCGTTCAGGGCCAGCAGATTGGTCTGGAAGGCGATCTCGTCGATGACGCCGATGATCTGGTTGATCTGGCTGGACGAGGATTCGATCGCCTGCATGGCCGAAACCGCATCGCGGACAATGACGCCCGAGGTCTCGGCGTCGCCCTTGGCGGACTGAACCACGTCAGAGGCCTGACGCGCGCCCGAGGCGGTCTTGTTCACCGTCGCCGTGATTTCGTCCAGGGCGGCGGCGGTCTCTTCCAGGCTGGCGGCCTGTTGTTCGGTGCGGCGCGACAGGTCGTCGGCGGCCTGCGAAATCTCGCCGGCGCCCGAGCGAATGCCCGCCACATTGCTGAGCACCACGCTCATGGCCTGCTGCAGCTGGGCGATGGCGGTGTTGAAGTCGGTCTTCAGCTTTTCGGCGCGCGGCGCGACCTCAGTCGTGAACCGGTGGGTCAGATCGCCGTTCGACATGGCGGCCAGGCCGTCGGCCAGAGCCGTCAGGGCGACGCGATCCTCTTCGGCGATGCGCGCCTTCTCGGCCTCGTTGGCCAGGCGCTCGTTCTCGCTCATCGAGCGGTTCGAGGCGGCCTCGGCCTCGATGCGGATTTTTTCGACGGCGGCGTCGCGGAAGGCCACGATCGCCTGGCCCATCTTGCCGAACTCGTCCTTGCGGTCGGCGCCGACGATCTGGATCGAGGTGTCGCCCGCCATCAGCTTCTGCATATAGCCGATCATGCTCATCGTCGGCCGCACGATGGCGCGGGTCACGCCGAAGCCGACGGCCAGGGCCAGCAGCAGCACCGAGATCAGGCCGATCATCACCGCCATCATGGCGTTCTTGGTCGCCGTGTTCTGCGCGTCGCGCGTCACCACCAGCGCCGCTTCGTTGGCGGCCTTCAGCTCATCGACCGCCTCTTCCGCCGGCGCGATATAGGTGTCCGCGACGCCTTCGCGGCCGACCATGTTCTCGGCTTCCTCCAGGCGGCCCTCGCGAACCAGGACCTGTCCGACCTGGACGACGTTCTTGTACCATTCGGCGTTGGCCTGGATCGCCCGATCTATCGGCGCCGTGCGATCTGCAGGCAGACCGGCGCGCTCTTCTTCCAGGGCGGCGATGAATTTGGCGCGGTGGGCGTCAAGTCGCTCAGTGTAATAGGGATCGCCCGAGAGCAGGTAGCCGCGATAGGCGTTCTCCTGCTTGGCCAGATAGAACTCCGCCCGGGCCGTGGCGCGGGTCATGGAGTTTTCCACGCTGCGGGCCTCGCCCGCGCTCTGGAGGGCCAAGAGATTCGCCACGACGACGGCGCCCATGATGGCGATGGCGACCAGCACCAAGGCGAAGGCGCTGAACAGCTTGCGGCCGACCGGCATGTTTTCAGTAAACTTCACGCGTACTCTCCCAGGTATCGCAACAATCAGATCGAATCTGCAGAGACGGCGAACCCGTCCGAGTGGATTCTCCCAAGGCCGCGTCCCGATTCGCCCGCACCCATTCCGATCACCAGGAAGTCGCCGTCCTGCGCTTTGCGCGTGTCGGTCAAACGCCTGGGCGTCGAAGGGCTTGGGAGGATTTCGGGAAACATCAACCACCTCGGAGCATCTGCATTCTGCCCGCGAAGCATGAGATGATGATTAATATGATTTCTGAACCGCACCCTAGGTAGGAATGCGTAGGGAAGCGGGCCGCCTCGCGCCGACGGGCGATTTTCGCCCATCAGGCGAACTTAATCGCAAAAATTAATAATACGTGCTTTTCCCTAACATCAGGAATGTTATAGAGATTGGGTCAAAAAAGCGGCAAGGACGTGACGATTATGTTTTCGCAGATGCGAGATATCGCATGATGCAAGCACGGCCAGCGGCTTCTACTCGACCTGATCTGTCACAGCTTATGGCTCAATTTGCCCGGACGTGTTGGGGCGGCTTTTTGCTTGCCGCCGGTTGCGTATTGGTTGCATCGGCTTTCCGCCTGACGCTCCAGACTGTAGGCCACATCCACTACCTGCCCATGCTGGCGGCTGTGATAGCGACAGCCTTGGTGGCTCGTCGTCCGGCGACCATCGCGGCGATCGGCCTGTCCATCATCGCCGACATAGTCATTCTGCCTCGACAGGGCGTTGTGGACGCCGCTGTCCACGCAGCCTTGTTCGTCGCCGTCGCCTTCATCATGGCGGAGGTCTGTCACCGCCTGAACAGCCGCAGCGCCCTATTGGACAGCATCCTCGCCTCCGTTCCCGTCGTGACGCTGAACGGCGAGGGCCGCATCCTGCGAATCACCCCCGCCGCCGCAGACCTGCTCGGCGTCACGTCTGCGGACGCGCTCGCCCGCCCCTTCAGCACTTTCGTCTCCGATTTCGACACAACCGCGCTCGCCGCCGTGATCCACGGCGTCCCGCTCTCCCTGCCGCCGACCGGGTCCTGGCTGGCGCGTCGGCCGGACGGCGAGGTCGTTCCGCTGACGATCCACGCCAGCCTTCTCTCCCAGAGCGTCAATCCCGAACGGATGGTGCTGTCCCTCGGCGACCAGCGACAGGCGGCGGCCGCCAATGATCGCATGCGCGATCTGATGAACCAGCTCAGCAAGAGCTGGCGGCTTAACTCCATGGGCGAGATGGCGGCGACCCTGGCGCACGAGCTGAACCAACCCCTTACGGCCGCCACGGTCTATCTGCACGCCGGCCAGACAGACATCGCCCGGGCAGGGCCGCTGGGCGACAGCGCCGGCCGCGCCCTGGATTTGGCCAAGACCCAGCTCATTCGCGCCGGAGACATCATTCGCCGCATGCGCGAATTCGTCTCGACCGGCGCCCGCGACCTGACCGAACAGCGCGTCTCTTCCATGATCGAAGACCTGCGTCCCCTCTTCGACCTGATCCGTGTCGACACGGGCGTGGTGATCCGGGTCGATGTGCGCGACGTCGGCGATCATGTGCTGGCGGATCGCATCCAGTTCCAACAAGCGATCAACAACCTGGTCCGCAACGCCGTCGACGCCGTCGCGGGGCGTGAACTCGGCCTGGTGCGCATCACCGGACGCAGCCTTGGAAACCAGGGCTACGAGATCGTCGTAGAAGACGATGGTCCTGGAATTCCAGAAGATCAGATGGACCGGATCTTCCAGCCGATGACCACGACCAAGGCGAGCGGGATGGGCCTGGGCCTGTCCGTCACCCGCTCCATCATCGAGAGCCATGACGCCGTCCTGACCGTCGGCCGCAGTCCGCTGGGCGGCGCGGCCTTCTCCTTCTGCCTTTCCCCCGTCTCGGAGCTCGAAGCCGCATGACTCAACACTCCGTCTTCGTGATCGACGACGATCAGGCCTTGCGGGATTCGTTGTTGATGCTCCTGCGCGGCGAGGGCATTCGCGCCCGCGGCTTCCCCAGCGCCACGGCCTTCCTGGACGCCTTGCCCGAAGAAAAGACGGCCTGCGTCATCACCGATCTGCGCATGCCGCAGATGGAAGGCGCCGAGTTGATACGCCAGCTTTCTCGACTGCGTGGCGAGGCCTGGCCCGTCATCGTCATCACCGGTCACGCCGACGTGCCCCTGGCGGTTCAACTGATGAAGGCGGGGGTCGTCGACTTCATCGAAAAACCCTTCGATCCGAACCGCATCCTCGAAGCCGTGCGCGGCTGCCTGTCCGTCCTGGAACGCCAGGGGGCCGAAAGCGAGGCGCGCGAGGAGGCGACGTCCCGCCTGGCCAGTCTGACGCCGCGCGAACGCCAGGTCTTCGAGGCTCTGATCGACGGCAAGTCGAACAAGGAAATCGCCATCAGCCTCAGCATCAGCCCCCGAACCGTCGAGATCTTCCGCGCCAAGGTGATGCAGAAGATGCAGGTCACCAGCCTGTCCATGCTGGTGCGGATGGGGCTGCGCTGCGCCGAAGCCTGAAAAGCCCCTTGAGCCGCACCGGGATCATCGCCACCTTGCAGGGGTCATGAGCGACCGGTCCGCAGGCTTCGCCCCCTCCCGCGTCACAGCGGTGCTGGGGCCCACCAATACCGGCAAGACCCATCTGGCGGTCGAGCGGATGCTGGGTCACGCCTCGGGCATGATCGGCCTGCCGCTGAGGCTGCTGGCCCGCGAGATCTACGAGCGCATCGTCAAACAGCGGGGCGCCGCCGCCGTCGCCCTGATCACGGGCGAGGAAAAGATCGTCCCGCCCCGCCCCCACTATTTCGTCTGCACGGTCGAGGCCATGCCGCTGGAGCGGTCGGTCGAATTCCTGGCCGTGGATGAAATCCAGTTGGTCGCCGATCCTGAACGCGGCCATGTCTTCACCCAGCGGCTGTTGCACGCACGCGGCCGGTTCGAGACCATGTTCCTGGGCGCCGGGACCATGGAGCCCCTGATCCGCCGCCTGGTCCCGGACGTTGAGATCGTGACGCGCGACCGGCTGTCCACGCTTTCGTATGCCGGCTCCAAGAAACTGACCCGCCTGCCCCGCCGCAGCGCCATCGTCGCCTTCTCGACCGAGCGGGTCTACGCCATCGCCGAACTGATCCGGCGTCAGAGGGGCGGGGCCGCCGTTGTCATGGGCTCGCTCAGCCCCCGCACCCGCAACGCCCAGGTGGCCCTGTATCAGTCGGGCGAGGTGGATTTCCTGGTCGCCACCGACGCCATCGGCATGGGGCTGAACATGGACGTGGACCATGTCGCCTTTGCGGGATTGAGGAAGTTCGACGGCCGGCGGACCCGCTGGCTGCACGCCCATGAGATCGGCCAGATCGCGGGCCGCGCCGGCCGCCACCTGCGCGACGGCACCTTCGGCGTCACGGCCGAGGCCGAGGACTTGGACGACGATCTGGTCGAGCAGGTGGTCGAGCATAGGTTCGATCCGGTCGAAGCCGCCGAGTGGCGCAACGCAAAGCTCGATCTCGACACCCTGCCCGACCTGTTGCGATCGCTGACCGTCACCCCCCAGCGCAGCGGCCTCAGCCTGACGGCCGAAGCCCTGGACGAGACCCTGCTGCGTCGCCTGATCAAGGACGAGGAGGTGGCCCGCATCGGCCGCTCGCGCGGCGCCGTCATGCGGCTGTGGGAGGCCTGCCAACTGCCGGACTTCCAGAAGACGACCCTGGACGAACACGCCCGCCTGGCCAAGGACGTCTTCCACGCCCTGACCGGCAAGCGGGGCCGGCTGACCGACGACTGGATGGGGCCGCGCTTCGCCTTCGTGGACCGTGACGACGGCCAGATCGACCAGCTTTCCGCGCGTCTGTCGGCTGTCCGCACCCTGTCCTATATCGCCAACCGCCCCGACTGGGTCCACGACGCCCAGGGCTGGCGCGACAGGACGCGCGCCCTGGAGGACCGTCTGTCCGACGTCCTGCACGAGCGGCTGACCGCCCGGTTCGTCGACCGCCGCACCACCGCCCTGATGCGGGCCCTGAACGTGCGCGAGGACACGTTTGCGGGCGTCGCCGACGACGGCGAGGTCACGATCGAGGGCCAGGTGGTGGGCCAGTTGGAGGGCGTCCGCTTCCAGATGGAGAAGGGCGCCTCGGCCCTGGAGGACCGCACCCTGCGTCAGGCGGCGGTCCGCGCCGTCACCCCCGAGATCAACCGCCGTCTGGGCCGCCTCGCCGCCGAGACCGACGAGGCCTTCGCCGTGACGCCGGACGGGGCCGTGCTGTGGCGCGGCGTCCTGACGGCCCAGATTCAGTCCACGCCCACCGGGGCCGATCCTTTTTCGCCCGCCGTCCGTCTGTTGGGCGAACTGGGGCCCACACCCGCCCGCGAGCGCGCCAAGCGCCGCATCGAGGCCTGGCTGGCGTTCGAGGCCGGTCGCGCCCTGCGGGATCTGCGTCGCCTGCGTCAGGCCGTCGAATCCGGCGCCCTGAAGGGCCTGCCGCGCGGCATCGCCTTCCGCCTGATCGAGGCCGGGGGCCTGATCGACCGTCGCGACGTCGAACGCGACCTCGCCGCACTCAGCCAGGTCGAGCGCCGCACCCTGAAAAGCTTCGCCATCCGCGTCGGCGCCCATTCCGTCTGGTTGCCGGGCCTGCAAAAGCCCCGCGCCCGCCATTTTGCCCAGGCCTTCCTGGACGCCCCCCTGATTCCCGCGACGCCCGATCTGATCCCCGCGCCGCCCGAACCGCCCTCGCCCCGCCTGCTTTCGGCTCACGGCCTGCGCGCGGCCGGCCGTTGGCTGGCGCCGGTCGAGACTCTGGAGAAGATGGCCGATCTGCGCGCCGCCAACGCCGCAGACAGGGGCCGACTGTCCGACGCCGCCCTGGTCGATCTGGGCTGGTCCGCCGATCAGGCCAAACAGGTCATCGCCGCCCTGAAGACCGAACGCGCCCGCCAGCCCGACAAACCGGGTGCGGCGCCCAAACCGGTAAAGGATTCGCCCTTCGCGGCCTTGGCCGCCCTGACAGCGACACCGCCGGCGCGGGCCAAACGTCGTCGCCCGCGCAAGAAGATGGCGGCGACCGGCGAGAGATGACCGACTGGACCAAACAGGCGCGCGCCGCCGAGGACCTGACGCCCCGTATCGTTCAGAGCGAGAACCGCCTGTTCTTCGAATTCGCCACCGCACGCAGGGCCGAAGGGATCGACTTCCCCTGGTGGGATCGCCCGACCGACCTGATCGCCTTCACAGACTGGCTGAGACGGGACGACGTCCCGGACTTCTTCGACGCCGATCAGGGGTGGACCTTTGACGCCGCGCGCCGCGCTGACCGCCTGTACTTCCGCCAAGGCGACCTCGACACCGGTGAAGTTTTCATCACGCTCAGCGTTGATCGTACGGACTTCATGGCGCGGTTCGAAGCCGTACTAGCCGTCTCACTGGGCGAACAGCTCGACCGCGACCTCCGTCCCAGCTCGGGAGCCTGAACCCGCATGTCGTCCACAGACGGCGCCTGCCGCATCGACGTCTGGTTATGGCGCGCCCGGTTCGTGAAGACTCGCGGACTGGCCGCCGCTCTGGTCGAACGCGGCGCGGTGCGGTTGACGCATCAGGGAAGGGAGAGCCGGCTGGACAAGCCCAGCCGCTGCGTCCGCCCCGGCGATCTGCTGACCTTCGTTCAGGCGGGACGGGTCACGACCCTGACGGTGGACGCCATAGGCGAAAGGCGCGGGCCGCCTGAAGAAGCCCGCGCCCTCTATTCTCTGATCATCGCGCCATAAGGCGGCGCGAAGATCCTTATTGCTTGAGGACGAACTCGCCTTCGAGGTGCAGCTTCACTTCGTCCGACACGGCTGGCAGGGCGTAGTTGATGCCGAAGTCCGAGCGCTTGATCGTGGCCTCGCCGTCGAAGCCGGCCTTGTAGGCGCCCATGGCGGTTCCGGCCTGGTTGAACTCGACCTCGATGGTCACGGGCTTGGTCACGCCGCGCAGGGTCAGGTCGCCGACCACCGTCGCCTCATTGGCGTCGTCGGCGTCCACCGTCACCGAGCGCGAGACGAAGGTCGCGGTCGGATGATTGGCGGTGTCGAAGAAGTCGGCGGTCTGCAGGTGGCCCTTCAGCTTGTCGTCGTTCGGGGCGACGTCGGTCAGGGGGATGGTGGCGGTCAGGGTGCTGGCCGACGGATTGGCGACGTCAAGCTTCAGCTCGGCCTTCACGTTCACGAACTGGCCCGTGTAGGTCGAGAAGCCGAGGTGGTTCACCGACCAGGTGATCTTGCCGTGGCCGGAATCGAGGTCATAGGCGCCGGCGGTCACTTCCGACGGGGTCTTGGTCAGGGCGGCCTGGGCCACCACCGCGCCGCCGGCGGCGAGGCTGACGGCCAGGGCGCCCGCGAGGGCGTATTTCATGAAGGGGGTGCGCATGGGAATGTTCCGGTTGAAGAGGGACGGTATATGCAATCAACACAGTTGCGATTAAGCCTGACTGTTGTCAAGTCGTGTCAGGCCGCCTGCGAACGTCTCCCACCTTAAGCCGCGCTGTTGACAGTTGGTTGCGTGGCCGCCATGTCGCAGGCCTCCCACCCACAGTTTCGACCCCGTTCGCCGCCCCATGACCTACATCGTCACCGACGCCTGCGTGAAATGTAAGTTCATGGACTGCGTCGAGGTCTGCCCGGTGGACTGTTTCTACGAGGGCGAGAACTTCCTGGTCATCGCCCCGGACGAGTGCATCGACTGCGGCGTGTGCGAGCCGGAATGCCCCGTCGACGCCATCGTCCCCGACACCGAGGACGAGCCGGACGGCAAGTGGCTTCAGGTCAACGCCGAATACGCCAAGGTCTGGCCCAACATAACCGTCAAGGGCACGCCCCCCGCCGACCGCGAACAATATGAACGCGAGACGGGCAAGTACGAGAAATACTTCAGCCCCAAGCCCGGCAAGGGCTCCTGATTTCTCGACGACTTTCGGCGCCCCTCCCTGCCGAACGACCGAGGTCGAACTGTCGCAAATCCACGCCCGCCCTGTGGACGTTTTGAAATTCCGTCATTTTGTGATAGGTACTGTTTCATTGGATCGGGCAGTCCGCGAAATCTTCGCGCTGCCCGTGTTTGCGACAGAATCCCGCCCACAGACGGGATCGGCCAGAGGTTTGGTGATCCGTTTCCGCATTTGACGCCCAGCATCATCCCGACCGACGGAGAGATCCGGCGGCCGAGATCCTGTTTGCGTTTCCTGCGCCTTCGTTTCGCCCGGCCCTGACCGGGAAAGGACGAATATGACGAGCAAGACTGGTCTGGAGTTCAAGGTTGGCGACGCGGTCGTCTATCCGGCGCACGGCGTCGGGAAAGTCGCGGCGGTCGAGACTCAGGAAGTCGCGGGCATGTCGCTGGAAGTCTATGTCGTGACCTTCGACCACGAAAAGATGACCCTGCGCGTTCCGACCAAGAAGGCCGCGACGGCCGGCCTGCGTTCGCTGGCCGCCGACGACGTCGTGACCAAGGCCCTGACCACCCTGAAGGGCCGCGCCCGCATCAAGCGCACCATGTGGTCGCGCCGGGCCCAGGAATACGAAGCCAAGATCAACTCGGGCGACCTGATCTCCATCGCCGAAGTGGTCCGCGACCTGCACCGCGCCGACACCCAGCCGGAACAGTCCTATTCGGAGCGCCAGCTCTATGAATCGGCCCTGGACCGGATGGCGCGCGAAGTCGCCGCCGCCAACAAGATCGACAAGGACGCCGCCGTCGAGCTGCTGGCCAAGTCGCTCAGCGCCAAGAAGCCGATCCCGACCGCCGAAGCCGCCTAAGTTTCCGCATCGGACGAACGAAAAGGCCCCGGAGCGATCCGGGGCCTTTTTGGTTTGACCGACATCAAGGCGCGCCTGCGGCTTCGGCGTCCACATGGTCTGCGATCAGGAGCCGACCATGACCGACACCGCCGCCCCGCTGGGCTTTCATCACATCCGTCTGGAGCTGGCGCGCGAGCCGCAGGCCCCGGCGGGCGATCCCGACGCGGGCTATGATATTCTCGCGCCCCTGACGGCCGAGCGCCGCCTGGACGCCGCTGTCTGGCGCGAGGCGCCCGAGAAATGCCGGGTCCGCCGCTTCTCGCACGGCGCCACCCTGGCCTTCGGCCGGCTGCGTCACGCCGCCCCCGACCGCTGGTACCTGGACTTCGAGCCCGGCGAGGCGGACGACGTCCACGGCTTCCGCTTGGCCGACGAACGGCTGGAGACCGGCGAATACGTCAGCCTCTCGACCGACGATCAGATGCACACCTATGTGGTCGCCCGTTCCGAGCCGGTCTGAGGCTCAGAAATACTCGGCGTTGGCCGGGCACTGGGCGCTGATGCGGCGCGCGGTGATGGTGGCCGGAATATAGGGGGTGCCGCGCAACAGCTGGGCCCCGCCGCTGAAGCGGAAGCTGGTGTCCTCATAGGTGCCGTTCAGCCGCACATTGACCCGGCGCCCCTTCTTGTCCTGGCAGGTGCCCTCGAACCGCGCCCGGCCGTCCCCGACCACGCGGGTGGGATAGGTGCAGCGCCAGCGGTTGGTCGACAGGCCGCCGAAGAAGCGGTTGATCTCGCTGGGGCGCACGCATTTCTGCTCGGTGTCGCGCTGGCCGACCGCGCTGGTCGTATATTCCCAATAGCCCGGCAGGACTTCGTTCTGAGCGGGCGCCTGAGCCGCCTGCGCCGGAGCCATGGCCGGCGCGGCCAGCAGGACGCCGCCCGCCATCACGGGGGCCAGGACCGCCCAGACCTTCAGGGACAGGGTGCGTTTGGACAGGCGATCAATCAGGGACGAGCGAGACATGGCGGCCTTCTGTTCAGCGTGGGTCTTCATGATATGACGCATAGCGCGCGTCATTTGAATGACGCCTGAACGACGTCGTGTCCCGGCCGATGCGCGGCGGGCCTCGAAAGCCCCAAGACTCGGCTTGACGCCGAACCTCCTCTTCCCTTATACGGCCCCCTCTCGCGCGGGCTGCTTCCCGCGCGTACTTGTTTCATGCGTCTTCTCCCTTGCTTTCGGGCTGGACGCCGCACCTTAAGGATCTGACGATGTCGCGTCGTTGCGAACTCACCGGTATCGGCCCGATGGTCGGCCATAGCGTGAGCCACTCGAACATCAAGACCAAGCGCCGCTTTCTGCCGTCGCTGAAGACGGTCAAGGTCACCTCGGATTCCCTGGGTCAGACCTTCTCGCTGCGTATCTCGAACGCCGCGCTGCGCACCCTCGACTACAAGGGCGGCCTGGACGCCTTTATCGTCAAGGCCCGCGACGAGCAGCTGTCGATCGCCGCCCAGCGCATCAAGCGCCAGGTTCGCGCCAAGCTGGCCGAGCAAGCCGCCGCCGCCTGATCGGCGACTGCGAAATCCATTCTGGAAAAGGCCGGCGGCGACGCCGGCCTTTTTCTTTGCTCCCCGCACCGACCTACGGCTAGGCTTTGGCCGTACTCGGAGGGGATTCCATGACCGTTGCGCGCACCCTGGCCTTCACGGCCGCCGCCCTGACTTTGGCCGCCTGCGCCACGACCTCTCCGCCGCCCGCGACGCCGCGCGAGTCGACCGCCTTCACCCTCGCCACCGACCAGCCCCTGACGCCCGAGCAGCAGGCGATGCGGTTCGACAAGGCCGACCTGTCGATCCGGGTCCTGCCTGAGGACAAGGCCATCGACGCCGTCGCGGTTCTGGACTTCACCGCCACGGCCCCGCTGCACCGGCTGGAGGTCGAACTGGACACCCTGCTGGCCATTTCCTCCGTCCAGATCGACGGGGTCGAGGTCGCCGCCGACCGCTGGTCCAATCCCGAAGGCCGCCTGACGGTCCAACTGCCCCGCCCCCTGGCCGCCGGTCAGAGCGTCGCCCTGCGCGTCGCCTACGCCGGCCAGCCCCGCGTCGCGCCCCGCGCGCCCTGGGACGGCGGCTTCGTCTGGTCCACGGCCCCGTCGGGCGAGCCCTGGATCGCCACCGCCGTCCAGGGCGAGGGCTGCGACATCTTCTGGCCCTGTATCGACAGCCCGCACGGCGAGCCGGGCCGGGTCGATCTGCACATCACCGTGCCCTCGACCCTGTCGGCGCCGTCCAACGGGCGGTTCCTGGGCACGGTCGATCACGGCGACGGCTGGACCACCTGGAACTGGTCGGCGAAGACCCCCAACACCTACGCCATCGCCCTGAACGTCGGCCCCTACGAGGAGGTCAGCGGCCAGTACCAAAGCCGGTTCGGCAATACGATCCCGATGAACTACTGGCACCTGAAGTCGGACGCGCCCGAGAAGGTCCAGGCCCTGTTCGCCGAATTCCCCAAGATGCTGGACTTCTTCGAGGCGACGGTCGGCCCCTTCCCCTTCGGCGACGAGAAGATGGGGGTGGTCGAGACCCCGCACCTGGGCATGGAGCACCAGACCATCAACGCCTACGGCAACGGCTACAAGATCGACGGGCGCGGCTATGACTGGCTGCTGCAGCACGAGTTCGCCCACGAATGGTTCGGCAATCAGCTGACCAATCAGAACGCCGACGACATGTGGCTGCACGAAGGTCTGGGCAGCTATATGCAGCCCCTCTACGCCCGCTGGCTGCTGGGCGACCGCTATATGCAGCGCGAACTGGCCAACCAGCGCGAAGGGCTAGCCAACAAATTCCCCGTCGTCTCGGGCACGCCCAAGACCGAGGACGAGGTCTATAAGGGCGACGTCGGCCCCGGCGGCGACATCTATTCCAAGGGCTCGCTGATCAGCCATTCGCTGCGGATGCTGATCGGGGACGCCGCCTTCCACCAGGCCCTGACCCGGCTGGTCTATGGAACGGACGATCCGCGCCCCGGCGCCTTTCAGCCCCTTTACCGCTCGACCGGAGACTTCCTCCAGATCGTCAACCAGGTGACGGGCCAGGACTACGGCTGGTTCTTCCGCGGCTATCTCTACAACGCCGCCTTGCCTGCCCTGACCCAGACGCGAGAGGGCGAGCTGCTGCGGCTGGAATGGGCCACCGGCAACGGCGAGACCTTCCCCATGCCGCTGGAGATCGAGATCGACGGGCGCGTCCAGACCGTCGCCATGACCGGCGGCCGGGGCGAGATCGCCGTTCCCGCCGGCGCGCACGTCCTGATCGACCCCCAGAACAAGGTGCTGCGCCAGATGGAGGTGATCGACGCGCTGCAGGCCTATAAGGCGGAGCAGAAGGCGAAGGCGCAGTAAGTTTCCCGCGCGCAATCTCCGTCATCGCTCCCAATCCCCGTCATCCTCGGGCTTGACCCGAGGACCGGGTGATCTGCAGCTTATACAGAAGCGTTAGGCACAGTCCGCCACTACGCCCGATCCTCGGGTCAAGCCCGAGGATGACGGATCGGTGTTGGATAAGATCCTAAGCCGCCGCCACCGTCACCGACTGGCGCACCATCTGACACCGCTCCTGGGTCGTCAGGAAGGCGATGTCCGCCGCGTCGCGTCCGCAGGCGATCCGCACCAGCCCCTCGACCGGCGCCAGCCGCGTCGCATCGACCAGCCACCAGCCGTTGTCCAGCCAGACCTCGAAGATGGCGTGGAAATCCGGCGGGTTCAGCTGGTGCGCAAAGGCGCTGACTGCCCGCGCCGGAATGCCCGACGCCCGGCAGAAGGTCATCCCCAGGTGGGTGAAATCGCGGCACACCCCAGCCCGGTCGATGAAGGTCCGGGCCGCCGTCGTCTCGGTGTCCGACACGCCGTGCTCATAGTCCACATTCTCGGTGATCCAGTTCAGGATCGCCAGCACCCGCGCCCCGCCCGAAGTGTCGCCGAATTCACGCGTGACGAACCGGCCGAACTGGTCCGACGGGCAGTACCGGCTGGGCTGCAGATAGGGCAGGACCTCGGCCGGCAGTTCGCCCCAGTCATGCTGGGACACGCTGGGCGGCAAACCCTTCAGCACCCCGTTATCGACCAGGGCCTCATAGGTCAGGGTCACTTCGCCCTCGACATGGCAGCGCAGGGTCCGGGCCCCGAAATCGACGTCCTCGTCCTCCTGGAATTCCACCGGGGGATCGAAGGTCAGGGTCTCTTCCAGGATGTCCTGGCCGGGCCAGTGGGCGACCTGGATTTTGTAGATGGCGTCCGTCGGCGGATCGAAACGATAGACGAGCTCGGCGCGGACGCGCAGTTTCATGAAGGGCTGCCAGGCTGAAAGGGGGAACCGTGTTCCAACGCCATGGGACTGCGGCCGTTCCGTGTCCATGGTCCGCGCCGGCCACCGGCGGGACACTGTCCGCCACCGGACACTGGAATCCCGAAATAGACAAGCATCGCCAATGTGTTACCTTGTCCTTCGCATGAACCTCCCCACAATCGAAATCGGGCGCGACATCCCGGAACCGCCACGCTTCGCCGGCGTGGGCCTCCGGCTGGCGTCTGTCGCATGAGCGAGTCCGTCGTCCGCCCCGACATCGACCTCACCGACTGCGATCGCGAGCCGATCCATGTCCCCCAGGCCATCCAGCCCCACGGCTTCCTGCTGGTGCTCGATCCCGAGACCCAGACCGTCGAACAGGGCGCCGGCGCCGTCGAGGATCTGACCGGCCGCACGACCTGGGTCGATCAGTCGGCGTCCGATCTTCTGGGCGAGATCGTCGGCCGTCGTCTGCGCGACATGGCCCGCAGCCGCGAGACGGGCTTCGCCGGTCGCTGGCGCGCGACCAATCGGCTGGAATACGACATCGTCGTCCACTATGCGCCCGGCCGGGGTCCGCTGGAGCGGATGGTGGTCGAGGTCGAACAGAGCTCGCAGCAGGCCCGTCTCGGGGTCGAGCTGATCACGCGGCTCGACGCCGCCGCCGCCGCCCTGGAACGGGCCGCCTCGGTCCAGACCGTGTGCGAACGCGCCGCCGACGCCTTCCGCAGCCTGACCGGTTTCGAACGGGTCATGATCTACCGCTTCCTCGACGACGAGGCGGGCCAGGTGGTCGCGGAATCGCGTGCGTCCGGCGCGTCCTCCTTCCTGAACCACCATTTCCCGGCGACCGACATTCCCCGCCAGGCCCGCGCCCTGTATCTGCGCAATCCGGTGCGGGTCATCCCCGACTGCCGCTATACGCCCCAGCCCCTGCGGCCGGTCGCGCCGGGCGAGCCGCCGCTGGACATGAGCGACAGCGGCCTGCGCTCGGTCTCGCCGGTCCATATCCAGTATCTGAAGAACATGGGCGTGCGGGCCTCGGCCTCGGTGTCGATCATCGTCGACGACGTCCTGTGGGGCCTGGTCGCCTGCCACAGCGCCACGCCGCTGCTGCTGTCCTATGAGCTGCGGGTCGCCTGCACCACCCTGGCCCGGGGCCTGGCCCGTCAGTTGAAGACCAAGGCCGACGCCGAACTGTATCGCGACCGGGTCCGCCTGCGCCGGCTGGAGGACGAGTTGATCCTGCGCCTGTCCACCGACCGCGATCTGGACGCCGCCCTGGCCGAACATTCGGGGCAGCTGACCGATCTGGTCGGCGCCGACGGCCTGGCCATCGTGCGCGGCGACCGGATCGCCTGTTTCGGCCACACGCCCCCGGAGGAGGCGGTGCGCCGCCTGTCGGACTGGCTGGACCAGCAGCCGGGCCTGCGCCCCGTCGCCTCCAGCGCCCTGTCCGCCCTGTTGCCCGAGGCCCAGGCCTGGCGCGCCCACGCCAGCGGCCTGCTGGCCGTGCGTCTGGCGGGCGACCAGCCCCTGTCGCTGCTGTGGTTCCGGTCCGAGATCCTGGAGACGATCCGCTGGGCTGGCGATCCATCCACTGCGGTCAAGTCGGCGGCGGACGGCGGTCCCCTGACGCCCCGCGCCTCGTTCGAGGGCTGGTCCCAGACCGTCACCGGCCGCGCCCGGCGCTGGAGCGCGGCGGCCGTGGAATCCGCCGCCCGCCTGCGCGACGCCCTGTTCGACTTCGCCGCCGTCAATCAGTTGCGCAGCCAGAACCACTCGCTCCAGGCCCGACTGACCGAACGCGACCTGCGCCTGGAGCAGCAGCAGTTCCTGATGCGCGAGGTCAATCACCGGGTCCAGAACAGCCTGACCCTGGTCTCCAGCTTCCTGGGCCTCCAGGCCCGCGACCTGGGCGACAGTCCCGCCGGCTCGGCCCTGCAAGAGGCGCGTCGCCGCGTCCGCGCCGTCTCGACCGTCCACACCCGCCTCTATCGCGGCGACCACGACACGACGATCGACCTGTCGCGCTACATCAGCGAACTGGTCGATGACCTGGGCGCCAGCATGGGCGCCGACTGGACCGCCGCCATAGAGACCGACCTGGCCCCGGTCTGTATCGACGCCGGCCGCGCCGTGACCCTGGGCCTGATCCTGACCGAACTGATCATCAACGCCCAGAAATACGCCTATGACGGCCGGCCCGGCCCGCTGCGGATCACCCTCAGCGAGAGCGACGACCGGTTCCGCCTGGTCGTGGCCGACGACGGCAAGGGCGGCCACAAGGCGGGCAAGGGCTTCGGCTCCATGATGATCGGCAGCCTGGTCACCCAGTTGGACGGCCGTATCGACTATCGCGACCTGGCCCCCGGCCTGGAAGTCGTGCTGCGCGCCCGGATCGATACCGCCTCCGATCTGACCTGACCTGTGGCGGAAGGTCGCGGGGCGGCGTAAGAGGCCCGCCATGTCCGCTCTCGCCGCCCGCGTCTCCCCCCGCGCCTTCGCCCTGATCGTCCTGTTGATCGCCGCCTGTGTCCTGGGCCTGGCGCCCATTCTGGTGCGTCTGACCGAGACGGGACCGGCGGCGGCCGGTTTCTGGCGGTTTGTCTTCGCCCTGCCTTTGCTGACGCTGCTGGCGTCGCGCGAGCCGGGCGGGATCGCCGCCCCGTCCAAATGGGCCCTGCTGGCCGGCCTGTTCTTCGCCCTGGATCTCAGCTTCTGGCACTACGGCATCGTCATGACCTCGGTCGCCAACGCCACGGTCCTGTGCAACCTGACCCCGGTCGTCGTCACCCTGTTCGGCTGGATCGTGCTGAAGGAGACGCCGCATCGGCTGTTCCTGCTGGCCCTGGCCCTGGCCATGGGCGGGGCCTTCGCCATGGCGGCGGGCGCCGACGGCGGACAGGGGACCAATCCGCCGCTGGGCGACGCCTTCTCCCTGTCGGTGGCGGTCTGGTACTCGGGTTATTTCCTGGCGGTGAAGGCGGCCCGCGCCACGGCCGGCGCCATGCGCATCACCTTCTGGGCCACCCTGGTGGGCGCGCCCCTGCTGCTGATCGTGGCCCTGGCCCTGGGCGAAGACATCATCCCGGCCAGCCTGTCGGGCTGGGCCGCCTGTCTGACCATGGGGATCATGCACGTCTTCGGCCAGGGCGGCGTCGCCTGGGCCCTGGGCAAGCTGCCGGCCTCGGTGACGGCCGTCACCATCCTGATTCAGCCGGTCGTGGCCGGCCTGCTGGGCTGGTGGATCTTCGGCGAGACCCTGACCCCGATCCAGGCCCTGGGCGGCGCCCTGGTCCTGGGCGCCATCGTCCTGGCGCAGAGGTCGCAGCGAACGAAGCCGTCGCCCCCCGAGCTCAAGCCGCGCGAAGCCGCGTAGGCCAAACAAAAACAGGCGCGGAAGCCTTAGCCCCCGCGCCTGTTCCCGTGCCTTAATCGGCCGCTCGACTCAGAGGAGCTTGAGGTCGATCGCCGAAGTCTTGCCGCGCTGGTTTTCCAGCTCGTACTCGACCTTGGCGTTCTCATCGAGGCCCTGAAGGCCGGCCTTCTGAACGGCGGTGACGTGAACGAACACGTCAGTGCCGCCGCTGTCGGGCTGGATGAATCCATAGCCCTTGGTGGGGTTGAACCACTTGACCGTACCGGTCGCCATGTCTGCGTCTCCGTAAACGCGCTTTTCCAGGCGGATCACCCTCGGGGCGACCCGACAGTCCAACTGGACAGCTCGTTCAGGCGAAGGAGCGAGACGCGGGTGTGGACCCCACGCAAAATCCGGACTGTGCTGATGTTGTCACCCGGCTTTTCAAAGCGGTCAACAGCAAAGCGATTCGCGCCAGGGGCGATTCAACCTTAACGGCACAGACCCCGCTCGGCCCCGTCGATATGGAGATGGTTCTCGTGGGCGGCGTTGTAGTCGGGGGTCAGCACAGTCGAGAACAGCCGGCACGCCCCGTCGCGCACCGCGTGCAGGAACCGCCCGCCCGGCTCGCCCGCCGGACCCTGTCCGCGCCAGTCGTTCAGCACACTGACGGTCCGCCCGTCCTCCAGCCGCACCGCCGCCACGTCCAGGGCGTTGGCCCGCGCATGTTCGCTGGGCCGCTCCTGTTCGTCCTGCGAGCCATAGATGCGTCGGCAGGAATAGGTGCCGTAATTCTCGACCCGCGCCGGGGCCGAACCCAGGATGCTGCGCGCCGCCGGTTGCAGCACCTGCCGGTCCCAGATGACATAGCGGACGGCCAGCGGGCACTGCATCACCACATCGGCGGGGGCCAGGGGCGTCACCGCCCCGCCGGTGATCCGCACCGCCCCGCGCACGACGCAGAAGCCGCCGTCGTCGCGATCCGCCGCCCGCTCGACCTCGACCCCCGCCTCGCGCAGCACCTGCATACAGGCCTCGGTCGCCCCCTGGACCTCTTCCGGGGCCGCCGTTCGAGGCAGGTCGAAGTCCGCCACCTTGGCCGCCGTCGCCCGGCCCAACGGCTGGCTCAGGTCCAGCGGCTTCCACGGCAGGTCCTGCGGCGGCGCATAGGCGTTCAACAGCGCAAAGGCCGCGCAGGCCAGCAGCCCGACCTCCCACAGCAGATTCCAGAAATCGGCGAAGTCGCGCTTCATGCATCCCCAGCATGGACCGCCCACGGCCCCGCTGGCAAACGCCGCGAGGGGCGAAGCGTTCAACGGCGTCGGTTCTTGCGTCCACGCCCCGCTTGCCCTCGGCCCCGTCCCGCTCCACTCTGATGGGATGGGAAAGAAAACAGACGCCTACGACGCCGAACTCGAACAGCTTCAGCTCGCCGTTGTGAAGACCCAGGCCTGGACCATCGAGCATGGGCTGCGGGTGGTCATTGTGCTGGAGGGGCGCGACACCGCCGGCAAGGACGGGGCCATCAAGCGGCTGACGGAATATATGTCGCCGCGCCAGACCCGCGTCGTCGCCCTGCCCAAGCCCAGCGACCGGGAAACCAGCCAGTGGTATTTCCAGCGCTACGTCCCCCATCTGCCGGGCGCAGGCGAGACGGTGATCTTCAACCGCTCCTGGTACAATCGCGCCGGGGTCGAGCCGGTGATGGGCTATTGCACGCCCGAACAATACGCCCAGTTCCTGACCGACGCCCCGCGTTTCGAGCGGATGTTGACCGACGACGGGATCATCCTGATCAAGTTCTGGCTCGACATCTCGCGCAAGGAACAGGCGAAACGGCTGAAGGAACGGCGGGTCGATCCGCTGAAACGGTTCAAGCTGTCGTCGCTGGACGCCGAGGCCGAGGCCCGGTTCGACGCCTATTCCGACGCCCGCGACCGGATGCTGGACGAGACGGATCGCGCCTTCGCCCCCTGGACCATCATCGCCACCGACGACAAGAAGACCGCCCGGGTGAACCTGATCCGCCACATCCTGAAGATCCTCGACCACTGCGGCGAGGAGATCACGGCGCCGGACCCCGACGTCGTGTTCGACGCCGACAAGGCCAAGGGCAAGCTGGCGCGATAGCTGACCTTTCTTTCGTCATTCCGGGCGCAGCGCAGCGGAGACCCGGAACCCAGCGGCGCGCGAGAGCGCGAACCTGTCGCGGACACAGACGTCCAGCAGTCATCTCGTTGAACCATTTCGCTTCGGCGCCGCTGGGTTCCGGGTCTCCGGGCCAAGCGGCCCTTCGCCCGGAATGACGAAAAGGGTCTTTGCCCTCATAATGACGCTGGTCCCTCCGTATAGATTTCAACGTCCTGCTACACGGCTGGGCCTTTCGACCGGGCGCCCCTCCAGCGCGTGCTAGTCTCCTGGTCTTGCCGCCGTCGCCGGAGATTTCAGACGATTCAAACAATTCAGACTGTGTTTTTTCCTGAACGCCGCCTTCGCGGATTTCAGACAATTCAGACGATTCAGACTCTCTTTTTTCGTCCCGACGTCTGAATCCGTCCCGGCAGGTGACGAACCGCCCTCCAGCCCCTACCTACAGGCCATGACCGTTCACGCCGCCCCGCCTCCCATCCTAGACGCCGCCGGCGTCGATACCGACGAAGCCCTGTCGATCCTGAAGACGGCCCTGGCCGGCGCCGACGACGGCGAGCTGTTCCTGGAACGGTCCGAGAGCGAGAGCCTGGTGTTCGACGACGGCCGGCTGAAGTCCGCCGCCTATGACGCCACCGAGGGCTTCGGCCTGCGGGTCGTGGCGGGCGAGACCGCCGGCTACGCCCACGCCAACGAGATCTCGGCCGCCGCCCTGCGCCGCGCCGCCGACAGCGCCGCTCTGGCGAAACAGGGTCACGCCGCCCGCGTCGCCGAGGGGCCGCGCGCCACCAATCAGCAGCTCTATGACGCGGTCGATCCCCTGGCCTCGCCGGCCTTCTCGGACAAGATCGCCCTGCTGGCCGAGATCGTCGCCTGGGCCCGCGCCCGCGACCCTCGCGTGGTCCAGGTCTCGGCCTCCCTGGTCGGCGAGCGCCGCGCCATCGAGATCCTGCGCGCCGACGAACGGGTGGTGCGCGACGTCCGCCCCCTGGTCCGCCTGAACGTCTCCATCACCGTCGAACAGAACGGCAAGCGCGAGAGCGCCGGCGCCGGCGCCGGCGGCCGGGCCGGTTTCGAGGCCTGGGTCGCCCCCGAACGCTGGCAGGCCCAGGTGGACGAGGCCCTGCGTCAGGCCCTGGTCAATCTGGACGCCATTGACTGCCCGGCGGGCGAGATGGACGTGGTCCTGGGCGCCGGCTGGCCCGGCGTCCTGCTGCACGAGGCCATCGGCCACGGCTTCGAAGGCGACTTCCACCGCAAGGGCTCGTCCGTCTTCAACGGCATGATGGGGAAGCGGGTCGCCGCGCCCGGCGTCACCGTGGTCGACGACGGCTCCATCGCCGGGCGTCGCGGCTCCCTGTCGGTCGATGACGAGGGCACCCCGACCTCGCGCACCGTCCTGATCGAGGACGGGATCATGGTCGGCCTGATGCACGACCGGCTGTCGGCGCGTCAGCTGGGCGTGGCCGCCACCGGCAACGGCCGGCGCCAGTCCTTCGCCCACATGCCCATGCCCCGGATGACCAACACCTTCATGGAGGGCGGCAAGGATTCCAAGGCCGACATGATCGCCAATACCAAGCGCGGCCTCTACGCCGCCAACTTCTCAGGCGGCCAGGTGGACATCACCAACGGCAAGTTCGTCTTCCAGTGCAACGAGGCCTATCTGATCGAGGATGGGGTGATCACCGCCCCGGTGCGCGGCGCCACCCTGATCGGCGACGGCGCCACGGCCCTGACCAAGATCCAGATGATCGGCGACGACTTCGCCTTCGACCCCGGCGTCGGCGTCTGCGGCAAGGCCGGCCAGGGCGTGCCCGTCGGCATCGGCCAGCCCAGTCTCAAGATGGGCGGCCTGACCGTCGGCGGAACGGCGGTCTGACGCGAAAGGAACCTTGGCCTTCGACGAAGTGTTTCCCCGCCACACTGGAGAGGAAACACCATGCCCACCGAACGTACAGTCGAGCATCCCGACGGCCGGGTCGAACGCATCACCGAGAGCGACCCCGCCGCCCCCGCAGCCGCCCCCGTCATCGTCGAACGCCGTAGCGGCGGCGGCATCGGCGGCGTCGTCGCCCTGATCATCGGCCTGGCCCTGGTCGGGCTGATCGGCTGGTTCCTGATCAACATGAACCGCAACGACGCCGTCGAATCCAACGCCATCGCCGGCGCCGCAGAAAGCGTCGGCGGCGCGGCCGAGAACATCGGCGACGCCGCCCGCGACGCCGTCCCGGACCGGCCGGCCGCCCCGGCCAACTAAGGCGTCAAGGGGCCGCTTCCGCTGGGGGCGGCCCCTTCCAGTCCGGGCCGCTGATCTCGGCGCCCTGGGCCGCCAGCCGGTCCAGCGCTCCGCCGGGCTCGGCCAGCAAATGTAGCGGCGCCACAGCCAAAGTGACGCCGTTCTGGCCCAAGGCCGTCTCTAGCTCCTGGCGCCACCGCGCCCGCCACTGCGCCTCCGGTCCCGCCGCGCCCCACGGCCAACACAGGTTGATCGCCTTCTCCAGCGGCGCATCCAGCACCTCCTGAACCCTGCGCCGCCGCCAAGCGTCCGCCCGCGCCGCCGCGCTCTCAGGCCCCGCTTCCGCCGCCGCTATCGCCGCCACCAGGCAGAACTGATGAGCCTCGGGCGGGGTGCTGATCAGCATCTCGACCACGTCCGATCCATGAAGCACGTCGATAGGCTCGATCGGTGTCTGGCGCCGCCGCGCTGAGGCTCGCACCACCTCAGCCGCAGCCCGACTGCGTCGCGCATAACCCGCGCGTTCCAGCAGATTGTCGGCGCTTAACAGAAGATTGGTGCGGCCCCCGCCCGGCTCCAACGCCAGAAACCGCGCATTCATCTCAGGCGACAAATAGTCGTTGGTGCGCTTGCCGTCCGGCAGGAAGGCGACGGTTCGGGCGCGCCACAGCAGGCGGCCGACGTCCGTGAAAGAGGCGCGCTTCGCCGGCGGGAACAGCACGCGATCGGCCCGATCCGCAGCTGCCGACAGGGCTTCGCTGCGCCATTCCATATCTCTGGGCAGGCCTTCGACGGCGCCGACGAGGATCAAAGTGCTGTCGCCGTTGCGAACCTCCCATATCGGCGCCTCGATACGACGGGCGATGACGACGATGTCCTCGACCGGGTCCGCAGCCGTGGCCGCATCCTGAGCCGCCGCCAACTGCGCACCGCTACAGGCGAGTAACAGAGCTATGAGAATAGAAGAGGATCTGATCATTACTCTGACGTAGTACAACATCTTGCCGTTTCTTAATGAAATCCCGGTAATTCTGTCGCCGATTTAATCCACCTTTCGGCCTTGTAACTGGAGATGAACGCGACAGATCGGCACACCTCTCGCCAACGAACCGAGGGGAAGACCGATGACAAAGACACTTCTGCTGGCCAGCACCGCCCTGCTGCTTTCCGCCGTGAGCGCCCACGCCGTCGATGCGCCGCAGGTGGCCCAGGCGCCCGTGCCGACCGGCCCGACCAGTCAGGCGCCCCTGGCCGACGCGGCCCAGCGCGGCGTGCTGATCTTCGCGCCCGAGTTCTTCCTCGCCCAGCGGCCCAATACCGCGCTCGACATGGTCAACCGGGTGCCCGGCTTCGAGCTGGACGACGGCACCGGCGCACGCGGCTTCGAAGGCGCGGTCGGCAATGTGATGATCAACAACGCCCGCCCGGCCTCCAAGAACGACGCCGGCTCGAACGTCCTCAGCCGCACACCGGCCCGCCAGGTCGAACGGATCGAACTGATCCGCGGCGGCGCGCCCGGCGTCGACATGCAGGGCTTCTCGGTGGTGGTGAATGTCATCCTCAAGAAGGAGGCCAGCCGTCAGTCGATCCTGACCTGGAACACCACCCAGTTCGAGGGATCCGGTCAGGACCTCTACGGCGGCAGCTATCAGTTCACGGCCCGCGACGGCGACCGCAGCTGGGGCGTCACCCTGTCCGACGGGATCAGCACCAGCGACTCCAACGGTCCGGGCCGCCTGATCCGACGAGACGCCTCGGGCAATGTGCTGCGCGACGAGGTCACCGACAATGACGGCTACGGCGGCGGGAACTCGATCCGCGGCGTCTATGCCGGGCCGCTCGCAGGCGGCAAGGTCGACCTGACCGCCCGGTACGGAATCAACGACTGGCAGGGGTACAACACCAGCCAATCCGCCACCGCCTTCCGCGAGAGCCTCGACAGCGAGGACGAGAAGAGCGGCGAGTTCGGCGTCACGTGGGAACGGCCCCTCAACGACCGCTTCAAGCTGGAGACCCGGCTGATGCACGAGTTCGGCAGCTGGGACGGGGTCTCGACCTACAACGTCCTGAACAACGGCGTGGACGCCCCCGAACAGATCTTCGCCTATTCCGGCGAAAGCTCCGAAACCATCCTGCGCGCCCTGGTGCGCCACGAGCGGTCGCCGAAACTGACCATCGAGACCGGCGGCGAGGTCGCCTACAACATGCGCCAGACCGATCAGGCCTATAGCGAGGGCGGCGTGCCGGTGTTCCTGCCCAGCGCCTCGGTCAAGGTCGAGGAGACGCGCGGCGAGGCATTCTCAAAGGGCACATGGCGACTGCACCCGGACCTGACGCTGGAGGCCGGCCTGCGGCTGGAAGCCTCGACCATCAGCCAATCCGGCGACGCCAACCAGGAGAAGAGCTTCTTCTTCGCCAAGCCGCGTTTCATGGCCACCTGGACGCCGATGCCGAACAACCAGTTGCGGTTCCGCTTCGAGCGCGAACTGGGCCAGCTGGACTTCTCCGACTTCGCCGCCTCGGCCGACCTGGATGAGGAGAACGTCTATGGCGGCAATGTCGATCTGGAGCCGGAGCAGCGCTGGATATCGGAACTGACCTACGAGCGCCGTTTCTGGGGCGAGGGCGTCGTCTCCATCGGCTATCGCCACGACGAAATCATCGACGCCATCGACCGCATCCCCTTGGCCGACGGCCTGTCGGCGGTCGGCAATATCGGCGAGGGCACGCTGGACCGGCTGTCGCTGAACGTGACCCTGCCGCTGGACAAGCTGGGCATTTCGGGCGCCCGCTTCACCTTCTCGAACAACTGGAACAAGACCGCCGTCACCGACCCGACCACGGGCGAAGAGCGGCCCATATCGGGTGTCCGCGCCACCCAGGCCAATATCGGCGTCGAACAGGACATCACGCGCTGGAAGCTGCAGTGGGGCGTGAACTGGCTGCCCTATCTGGGCCAACCGACCTATTCGCCGGATCAGGTCTCGAAATGGCGCGGCACGGACTATTTCGAGATGTTCGCCGAGTACAAGCCGACCCCGACACTGGCCATCCGCGCCCAGCTGAACCTTTGGGACGATTTCACCAACCGTCGCACGGTCTTCGCCGACCGCGACACCCGGGCGGTGGCCTATGTGGAGGACAGCACATACGATCCCCGTACCTTTGTGTCGATCCGGGTCCGCAAGACCTTCTGAGGCGGGTCAGGCCCAATCTGAAAAAGGCGGCGTCCGCGAGGACGCCGCCTTTCTCATGTCGATCCTTGAAGATCAGCCGACGGTGGAGGTTCGCGGCGCAGCGATATTGCCATCTTCTTGGCCTCGATCGCTCAACGTCGGGCCGGGATGACCGTCGCCGTCGTTAGCCCCATGCGACCAGCCCTTGATGAAGAAACTGATCACGATGAAGGCGACGCCGATGCCCATGCCCCAGAGCCCCAGCATGCTGAACACCTCCAGCGAGGTGCGCAGGGCCAGAGCGGGGTTCAGCACCTGTCCGCCGACGGTCTCCGTGCCCGCCAGGCCGGCGATCCAGCCGCCGACGTATTGGGCGATAGAGCTGGCCAGGAACCAGACCGCCATCATGAAGCTGACCACCTTGGCCATCGACAGTTTGGTGATCTCCGACAGGCCGACCGGCGACAGGAACAGTTCGCCCGTCGTGTGGAACAGATAGAGCAGGCCCAGCAGCAGCAACGGCATCTGGAAGGCCGAGTCGGCCATGCCTGCGCCCCACACCACGATCATGAAGCCCAGACCGACCTGAAGCAGGCCCAGGCCGAACTTCATCGTCGGATTGGGGTCCAGCTTGCGCTTGGCCAGGAAGGCCCAGAGCGCGGCCATGATGGGCGCGAAGATCAGGATGAAGCCCGCATTGAACGACTGGGTCTGGGCGGCGGTGATCGTCGCGTCGATCCAGAAACCGCTCGGCGTGATGCCGGCGGCGGCCAATTGGGCCGGGGTTCCGACCGTGACCCCGAGGAACTGGAAGGCCTGCGGCGTGATGCTCAGGTCCACGTTGCGATCGGCGAACAGGTTCAGCGACGTGCCGGCCTGTTCGAACAAGGTGAAGAAGACCACCGATCCGAAGATCAGGACCATCGCCAGCATCATCCGCTCGCGCTGGGCCTTGCTCTCGCAGACCTTGACGATCACGTAGAGGATGAACAGCAGCGAGGCGACCGTCGCGGCGCCCAGGACCCAGCCGACCAGGGCGTTGCGCTGGACCATGAACCAGACGACGCCGACGCCCAGGGTGCTAAGCAGATAGATCGACCATTCGCGGTTGATCGGTCCCAGCAAAGGCTTCTTCAGATCAGCGTCGGCCGGCGGCTCGCCCTTGCCTTGCAGCAGCGGCTTGCCGAGCATGAAGACGACCCAACCCAGCGCCATGCCGATGCCCGCTAGGCCGAAGCCGGCCCACCAGCCGACGGTCTGCCCGAGAAGGCCGCACAGCACGGCGGCCCAGAAGGCCCCCAGATTGATGCCGTAGTAGTAGAGGGTGAAGCCGGAATCCCGGCGCGGATCGCCCTGCGGATAGAGCTGTCCGACGATGGTCGAGATGTTCGGCTTCAGGAAGCCGACGCCCATGATGATCAGCGAGATCGCCAGGTAGAAGACGTTCACCCCCGCCATGTCGCGGGTGGCCTCGATCTTGTAATCGGCGGTCGGGATGACGGCCGGCAGAGTCGAAGTCGCGGGCAGGCCCTGAATGGCGATGCCGTTTTCGGCGGGTTCGAACTTGTACTTCTGACCGTCGATGACGATCGCAACGTCTCGGGCTGCGCCACGGCCTTCGGCGTCGATCTGATAGGTCTGACCGGCATAAGTCAGGGTTTCGGTCGCGGGGCGTCCCTCGAAGGCCATCATGCCGTGACCAGCGACCAGCAGCAGAGCGCCGAAGGCTACGGCCTTGCGCGTGCCGATGAAGCGGTCGGCCATGATGCCGCCCAGCAAAGGCAGAAGATACACCAGCGAGGTGTAGGAGCCGTAGGTCGACCCTGCCATCGAGTCGTCGAACAGGAAGTGCTGCGTCAGGAAGAAGATCAGGATGCCCCGCATGCCGTAGTAGGAGAAACGCTCCCACATCTCGGCGAAGAACAGGATGATCAGTCCTCGCGGATGGTGTTTGAGGATCTGCATCAGCACCGGCACGCCGGTGGCGAAGGTGATGATCAGTCCAAGGGCGACGACGATGTTCATGCTCGCGTCCCCCCATTCGTATGCAGGCGTCGCGTAAGTCGCGCTGTCCCCAAGTCCGTCGCTGTCAACGGCTTACTCCCAACTGCCGCGCCGCAACTGGGCGCGCGAAAGGCGCATACCCAGCACAGCGGGCAAATGCGAACAAGTGTTAAGGCTGTCGCGCCCC
The DNA here is from genome assembly GCF_030656255.1 of Brevundimonas sp. GTDB lineage: Bacteria > Pseudomonadota > Alphaproteobacteria > Caulobacterales > Caulobacteraceae > Brevundimonas. The sequence goes on from NZ_JAUSOE010000101.1 coordinate 28,944, forward strand.
CTCCCTTCGCTGTCCCATGAGGTCCGCTTTGGCGCGACCCCTGCACTGTGCGCCCTCAAGCAGCAGTCCCGGTTTCATTATGGGAGGGAGCGCCGATGTCCGTGCGACCGATCCGCAGATCCGACTACGAAACCCTGAACCGGCTGCATCGTCAGGTCGGTTGGCCGGAGCGGTCGCAGGCGGGGTGGCGCTGGCTGGAGGACAATCCGGCGCGACGCGACATCGACGCGCCCTTCGGCTGGGTCGTCGCCGATCGGCAGGACGAACCGGTCGCCATGCTGGGCAATCTGATCCAGCGATTCCGCAAGAACGAGAGACGCCTCTACGCGGCGACGGGCTTCTCCATCATCGTGCCGCCGGAACGCACCGGCGCCAGCCGCTATCTGATCAAGGCGATCCTGGCTCAGCCCAACCTGTTCGCCTGCTACACGCTGAACGCCAATCCCCGCGCGGCGCCGCTCTATCGGCTGTTCGGCCTCAAGCCCGGGCCGACCGAGACCCACGCCCTGAAACTGTCCTGGATGGTGGATCCGCTGACCTGTCTGAAAGGCCGTCTGCTGCGGCGTCTGCTGGGCGGGATTTCGGCGGAGCAGGCCCGACGTCTGGGCGAGCCGCTGATGAATGCGCGCCTGTTCCAGCCTCGGCGCCTGAAACTGCCGGACGGTGTCGTCGTGCTGCGCGATGTCGGGGAAAACTCGCCCTATGCCGACTTCTGGCGCGCGCTGACGGCCGAGGGGCGGCTGCTGGCGGACCGGGGGCCGGAGATCATGGCGTGGCGCCTGTCCGACCCGGACCAGACCTTGCCGCCCATAATGCTGGGGCGGGTGCGCGACGGCCGACTGGTCGGCACGGCGACGGCGATGATGACCAAGACCAGCCTGATTGAGCCGCCGTGTCTCGACATCATCGACCTGACGGCGCTGAAAGCGGCCCCCGAAGCGATCGAAGTCCTGGCGGGCGCCCTGATCGACAATGCGCGGGCGCTGGGCGCGGCCAAGGTGCGGTTGCAGGTGACCAATCCGGACATTCTGGACCAGCTCGGCGCCCTGACGCCCAAGGCGCGGCGCGAAGGCGGTTGGGGCCATTGTCACGCGCGCGTCGATGATCCGGTCCTGGCCGAAACCTGGGCGCCGACGCCGTTCGACGGCGACTACGCCGTCTGCGCCCGCGCCGTACCTGCGCCTCGCGCCCGGCGCGCGCCGGTCCGCGCCTCAGCGGTTCAGGGGCAGGCGTGGAAGGCCTGACAGCGCCGGACCGGCGGTGGATTCGGCCTCAGGGACGCGCCTTCAGCTCGTCGCGAATCTCGATCAGCAGGGATTCGATCGGCGTGGGGGCCGAGGGGGCCGGATCGGGCTTGGCCGCCTCCTGACGCCGCATGCTGTTGACGCCCTTGACCACCAGGAAGACCACGAAGGCGACGATCAGGAACTGGATCACGGTGTTGGCGAAGGCGCCGTACTGAATCGCGACCTTCTCGACCGCCTCGGTCGCCGGGTTCTCGCGTCGCAGCACCCATTCCAGCTCGGAAAAGTCGATGCCGCCGGTCAACAGGCCGATGGGCGGCATGACGACCTGATCGACCAGGCTCTTGACGATGCCGTTGAAGGCCGCGCCGATGATCACCCCGACGGCCAGATCGACGACATTCCCCTTGACCGCAAACTCGCGGAATTCGGACAGCAGGCTCATTCGCTAATTCTCTCGGTCGCCAAGACGTGCGGGTTCAGGCGTCGCCGGACGCGTTCAGACGCTCGCGCAGTTCCTTGCCGCTCTTGAAGAAGGGCACGGCCTTGGCCGGCACCTCGACCGTCTCGCCGGTGCGGGGATTGCGGCCCAGACGCGCCGGACGTGACCGCACCGAAAAGGCGCCGAAGCCCCGCAACTCGACCCGACCGCCGTCGGACAAGGCCCCGGTCATCTTGCCGAGGATGACGTTCACCAGCCGCTCCACCTCCGCATGGGTCAGGTGGGTGTTCTCGGCCGCCAGCTTTTCGATCAGTTCGGACTTGATCATCAGGGCCTCTGCCAACTCGTGATCGACAGGCCTGCGCCCGCCGACGATCCAGAAGCTGCACCCTAACCCTCGCTCGCCGCGCGAAAAAGCCCTTATCCGCCAAGCACGGGCGGCATTCGCATGTTTATGTTCGCTTTCGCGCATTGCTGTGCGCCAAAAAGAGAAAAGGGCGGCGGGATCGCTCCCGCCGCCCTTCAGTCTTTTACGCTACTGCGGAGCGCGTGGCGCTCCGCGGCTTGAGCGCTTAGTCCTTGGTGCCGGCGTTCTTCAGCGCAGCGCCCAGGATGTCGCCAAGCGAAGCACCGGAGTCGGACGAGCCGAACTGTTCGATGGCTTCCTGTTCGTCCTTCATTTCCAGCGCCTTGATCGACACCGAGACGCGGCGCGAGGCCTTGTCCACAGCGGTGATCATCGCGTCGATGCGATCGCCGACGGCGAAGCGTTCCGGACGTTGCTCGTTGCGGTCGCGCGACAGGTCCGACTTGCGGACGAAGGCCGTGACCGGTGCGTCGTCTTCACCGAACTTGACCTCGATGCCGCCCGACTCGATCGACGAGACGGTGACGGTGATCTGCTGGCCGCGACGATAGGTGTCGCCTTCGCCGATGGGATCGCCGCCGAGCTGCTTGATGCCCAGCGAGACGCGTTCCTTCTCGACGTCGACGTCCAGGACCTTGGCCTTGACCATCTCGCCCTTGCGGTAGCGCTGGATGGCTTCTTCACCCGAGACCGACCAGTCGAGGTCGGACAGGTGGACCATGCCGTCGATGTCGTTGTCCAGGCCGATGAACAGGCCGAACTCGGTGGCGTTCTTGACTTCGCCCTCGACGGTCGAACCGATCGGGTTGTTGGCGACGAAGGCGTCCCACGGATTGTCCTGAGCCTGCTTCAGGCCCAGCGAGATGCGGCGCTTGGAGGCGTCGACGTCCAGGACGACCACGTCGACTTCCTGCGAGGTCGAGACGATCTTGCCCGGATGGACGTTCTTCTTGGTCCAGGACATTTCCGAAACGTGGACCAGGCCCTCGACCCCGGCTTCCAGCTCCACGAAGGCGCCGTAGTCGGTGATGTTGGTGATGCGGCCCGTATACTTGGCGCCGACCGGATACTTGGCTTCCACGCCGTCCCAGGGGTCCGACTGCAGTTGCTTCATGCCCAGCGAGATACGTTGGGTGTCCGGGTTGATCTTGACGATCTGGACCTTGACGGTGTCGCCGACGGCGAGGACCTGCGAGGGGTGCGAGACGCGCTTCCACGACATGTCGGTG
>NZ_JAUSOE010000102.1 GCF_030656255.1 Brevundimonas sp.
CACCGCGAAGCTCAATCGACCTTCGTCCGAGAGACCGATGTCGGCTAGGTTCAGGCGCCAATCCGCCTGCAGATCGACCCCGGTGACGTTGAACTGACCCAGGTTCAGCAGCGGCTGGCTCGGATTGACCGGCACGCCCGTCGAGCTGCTACGCTGCATCAGCGAGCAGTAATAGTTATTGGGGTCGAAGGTCGGGTTGTTGCCGCCGTTGTTGAAGCAATAGCGGATGGCGTTGCTGATGCTGAGCGTGCCCACCGCGTCCTCGACCTTGATCTGATACCAGTCCAGCGACATGGAGATGTCGGACAGCCACGGCGACTGGAACGGCGATTGGAGGACCGCGCCGAATGAATAGGTGTCGGCCGTCTCCTCATAAAGGTCCGGATTTCCGCCGGTCAGGGCGAACACCTGCGCTGTGCCCAGTTGGTAGGAATCGATCAGCGAGGCCGGGATGCCTTGGGCCAGGCACAGTTCGCGCACAGCGGCGGCGTCGGGGCCGTTACGGAACGAACTGCGGATGTCGCAGGGATCGCCGTTGGTGTTGGTCGTGCTCGGCGAGCCGATAGCGACGCTGCCGGTCGAGACTGGGGCATAGAGCTCGCCGACGCTGGGCGCGCGCACCGCGCGGTTCCAGCCGCCGCGCAGGCGGATCGGATCAATCACGCGCCAGTCGATATCGGCCTTGTAGGCATGGACACCGCCGACCGAACTGTAGTCCGAGAAGCGGTAGCCCAGGTCCAGATTGAACTCCTGGATCAGCGGCAGGTCCTTCAGCACCGGCACCAGAAGTTCTGCATAGACTTCGGTGGTATCGACCGAGCCGCTGGTTTCACGCAGCACGCTGTAGCCGAGAATGTCGCTGGTGCCGTCCGGCAGGTCCAGCTGGGAGTCCGGCGTGAACTCGAACTTGTTGTAGCGATAGTCGGCGCCGACGGCGAACCGCACCTCGCCGGCCGGCAGTGTGAACAGGCCGCCCTGCAGGGTCGCCTCGGCCATACGCTGGGTCAGTTCGTTGGTATTCAGCGTCCGACGCGAGATGTAGTCGACGCACTCGGTCGATGGGATGTTGTTGCCGAACGGATTGAAGCCGCCGGAACAGTATTCCGTCCCCCCGGTCGGGCTGTAGAGCAGCTGAGTGACGGCCGAGCGGCTGACGCCGCCGGTCTGGGCGTTCTCGAATTTGGCGCGGCTGACGCTGACATAACCCTCCCAGGTCCAGTCACGATAAGGGACAGTTCCCGACAGGCCGCTGATCAGCTGATAGACGTCATAGGCGTAGCGTTGATAGCGCGGCCCGGTGATGTTGAAGGCCTTGTAGAACTGGAAGTCCGCTGTCGGATTCGGACGCGACGCCAGCAGGCCGGCGAAGTCGGACGAGATGAACGGGTTGCTGACGGGAATGGTCAGGCCGTAGACATTCGACGCCAGGGTCGGGTTCGAGACGCCGTTCGACTCGAAACTGGTCATCGTCGCCTGAGCGAAGAAGTCCAGACTATCAGTGATGTCATAGTCCACCCGGGAGAACAGGGCGTAGCGCTCATTGTCACTTTGAACGTCGCCGCCGTTCCAGCCGAAGTTCACCTGGGTTCCGGTTCCGTTGATATAGGCCTCGTCGGTTTCCTCATCGCGGAAGTTCATGACCTGCGAGGCGCCGACCGTGTTGAACAGCGTGCCGTCGCCGGTGTTGAAGCCGATCTGACCATTATAGAAGCCGCCTGATCCCGCGACGGCCGCAGTGCCGTACTGTCCGACGAACAAGGCGTTCACAGCCGCCAGGGTCGGACGGTTCGAGCCGAACAGAGCGCTGCCCTGAGGGATCGTCGCTAGGCTGGCGGTCGGGTCGCGACTTATGAAGAACGGCCGCTCCGACTGAGAGGCGCGCTCGCGGTTGGAATAGTCCAGCGATACGAAGGCGCGGCCGCGATCATCGGCGAAGCGTTCGCCGGCCGTGGCGGTGACGCGGAAGCTCTCGCCGTCGCCATAGTCGCTGACGCCGTACATGGTGCTCAACTCCAGGCCCGAGAAATCACGTTTCAGGCGGAAGTTGACCACCCCGGCTGTGGCGTCCGAACCATAGGCGGTAGAGGCGCCCCCGGTGATGACCTCGACGTTTCCGATCAGGGCTTCGGGGATGATGTTCAGATCGACCGAGCCGTCGGGATTGGACGGCTGCAGTCGGCGACCGTCGAGCAGAAGCAGCGTGCGCTTGGAGCCCAGGCCACGAAGGCTGGCATAGGACTGACCGCCGTTCAGACCCGTGCTGGTGCTCCCCGTATTGCCCTGACCGAACGAGCCGGTGAACTGCGGCATCTGTGACAGAGCCTTTTCGACCGTGATCTGACCGGTGTTCTCGATCGTCTCGGCCGAGACGGAGACGATCGGGCTGTTCGAGACATAGTCAGGCCGCGCGATACGCGATCCGGTGACGACAATGTCGCTGACCTGCGCGGATTGCTCGTCCTCGGGCGGCGCCGTTTCCTGCGCCTGCGCCAAGGTGGTCGAAAGCGCCGCATAGGCGCAACTCGCGATCAACAAGCCTCTGTAGCCCGCCCGGCTTCGCCGGATTTCCGGTTGCATGTTCATATTATCCCCTTCCATTCGCCGAGCGTGGAGAGCCGCCGACGGCGACAAGTGGGAGGGACTTTCAGCAAATTCGCAATATGTGAATCGATGTTTTTATGTATAAATTTTGCATTTTATTTAATATTTATTGAAAAGCCGATCTTATTACATTGCACCCATACATAGGTATCCGAAACTTTTACGCTCCGGATGCCTTCTTATATGTGCGCTTGCTCTATTCTTCGGACGAAACAGCCGGGCCGTAGAGCAGGCCATTGAAGAACAGCTTGAAGGTCCCATGCGGTTGGGCGCGCTGGATGACCTCCGCGCCGTAGACGAACAGCTTGCCTTCGCCCAGATCGACATCAGCGACCGCGACCGTATCCTTCAGCCGCTCCTGGCCATGCCCCCAGCCGCTGCGCAGCGGTTCGGCCGTATCGAACCATGCGACCGAGTTGGCCCCGCTCGCCAGATGGTAGGTCTGGCCGTTGGAGAAGAAAATATCCGCCTCGTTCGGCATGCCGTAGGCGAGCGGCTGGGTGGTGTCGATCCGAGCTCGCAACACCGAGCCGGGGATGAAAAAGTCCTCGTTGCGCAGGGTCGTCTGGGCGCCGTCGACCTCCCGGAACAGAGCAGGCTCGACCGGCGCCTTCAGCAGGGTGGCCAGACGGTTGGCCCCGCCGATAGTCAGGACCGTGCCGCCACCGCGGACGAAAGCGTCGATCTGAGGAACGGTGACGCCTTCCGTCACTTCCCCCAACCAGGCGCGATACTGTTCAGGAATGGTTTCCGGCGCCGGCAGGCCGCCGCCCCGCGCGGGTCGGAACGGTCCGCCTCGCAGTTGCGGGGTCGTGCCGTCGGTGAAGACCAGGACATCGAATGCGCTATTCAGGTCGCCGCCGTCGAGACGTTGCGGATAGACGACCTCGAACGGGAATTCGTACTGCTCAAGCATCCACCGGGTCCAACCCGAGCTCATCACCCCGCCATAGCGGTCGACGAGCCCGATGCGGACGGGCTTCAGCGCCAGGGTTTCGACCGTGGGGGCGGCGTTCACAGCCTGAGCGTCGATGCCCAATTCACCCACGCTCGACTCGATGATCGCGGCAGCCTGGGGAGACGCGGGGACCCAGATGGATCCGGCGGCATAGGTCGTCCGGCCGGCGCCCGCGCGGTCCTTCAGCCAGAACACCGGAGTCCCGGCCTTCAGCAGGCGGTTGGTCAGAATGAAGCTGTTGTTGCTCTCGTGACCGATCAACCAGCCTGCTCGGCCAGAGCCGACGACCGATCCGGTGGGCGCCTTCAGCAGGTCCGGCACCTCCTGGAACGGCCCGTCAAAACCATCGAGCACACGATCAAACGACACGCCCATCTGATAGGCCAGGGTATAGCCCGCCACGTCATACGGCAGTTTTGGGGGACCGCCCGGGTAGGCCAAGTCGTGGGGGTGGTCCTGCGGTTCGAACATGTCGATCACGTGCGGGCGATAGGCCTGGGCTGTCTTCACCACATAGGAACCGGCCGGATAGCGTTTGCCCGCGACGGTGAAGGCGGCGGTTGACTGCTCCACGTCCACTCCGCTCTTGATCAAGGCGTTGAGGAAGGCGACCGTCGCCGGCAGATCGTGTTGTTCCGCCGGGTTCACGATGTAGCCGCGCGCATCGCGCTTGGCCGGATCCCGCAGCACAGTGTCGTAAAGGGCGGGATCGACCTGGCCAGTGGAGCGGGCCCATTCAGGCGTATCAGTCCCTTCAGCCGGCGCGCTGTTCGCACCGGCCTCTTTCAAGGCATCGATGTCCTGGGGCGTTGTCGTCCAGCTGTCCTGACTGCCGCGCTGAATGCTGTTGGCGCCCATGCGATAGACGCCGGCCAGCAACCGCTCGCGGTTACGCGAAGCGTAGTCGATGACCGCGCGATTCATCGTCCACTGATATTCCAGACTGTCTTTCAGATGCCAGGTGCGCGGGCTGATCGGCAGAGGCTCGTCGTTACGCGCGATCTGGGTATTGGGCAGCAGCGGAATTTGCTCGGGAGTCGGCCCGCCTATGATCTCGGTCAGAATGCCGATCGAATTATGGAAATAGGGCGTCGAACGGTACATGCCGTTATGCCAAGTGGAATAGGGCGCGACACTGTTCATGCCCGATCCGCCCTTGCCCTCAGCGATCAGTCGGCTGTGCATAATCATGCCGACCTCTGAAGTGCTGGTCATGACCAGAGGGTCGTAGTTATAGTTGAATGGATCTCGGAACGGCGGAACGAACACCACCATTCCGCGCGGACCGGTCTGGTGCTGATTGAAGATGATCTGCGGATACCATTCCCGGAACTGAACGCGATTGACGTTCTCCGTCTCGGGCATGTTCGAGATGTAGGAGTCACGGTTGTTATCGTGACCGACGTACTTCTGATACAAGGTCGGAATACTGCGGAACTCACGCTCTTCCGGCACCGGATTGCGCATGTACCAGTCTGCAACAAGGTCCAGACCGTCCGGATTGACGTGGCCGAACAGCACGATGACGTCGTCCAGCGTCCGCAAGGTCTCCGGATCATTCATAGACAGCAGCCGATAGAGAATCTGGATTTGGCTCTGTGTCGTCACCGTTTCGGTGGCGTGCAGTCCAGCGTCGATCCAGACAACGGACTTGCCCTCTGCCGCCAGCTGGGCGGCCTCTGCCTCGCTCAGCCCCTCGGCCTTCGCAAGCTTGCGGGAAATCTCCTTGTAACGGTCGAGATGAGCCAGGTTATCCGGCGAGGATAGGATCGCCATCCACTGCGTCCGCCCCTCAGCCGTCGTGCCGAAGCTTTCCAGCTTCATTCTGCTCGACTGACCGGCCAGGAGCTTCAGATAGGCTTCGTATTGCTTGTAATCAGCTAGAAAATAGTCTGCGCCGGGATCCTGCGGGAAAAACTGCACCGGCGCCGTAATGGCGGCGGACTCAGCGGGAGTAAGCGCGGGAGCCTGAGCTTGGGCAGGCACACCGGACAGTAAGGCAAGCGTCATCGCGACGCCGGTTAAGGCGGATCGTATATGCATCGACTGACATCCCCTCGCACGCGACAGCGGCTCCGAAAGTCGCGTGACTTATCGGCAATAACAAATGCTGCAGCGCAACGTGGAGCAACTATTGTTCTCCAATATTCGATACGCAACCCTAAAAATGGACCAATTTTCACATTTCTGGCACAATCAGGGTAAATTCGCCTTCTCGCAAAGATTGGCATCAGCGCTGCACGCAACCCAAGATCGCAGCCATTGGGATCGACCTACAGCCATCCGACGGTCCGCCCTGCACCCATCTTGGCCGCACGCCCTATTATCCTCGCAGCAAGCTGCACGAATGGGCCCGGAGCCAACTGACCGGCCTGCGCTCCTCGTCGAGCCAGCCGGGCCGTCAAGGCGGCTGGGCCCAAGATGTGGATCAGTCGCCTCCGCTCTAGAGCTCCAGGCCAAGCCCTTTGCCGCGTTGCTCCTGGCCGAAGCGGAAGTCCAACTGACCGCCCTGCAGCACGCCGGTGAGCGCCTGCCCCCCCCCAAACAGGCCTCCAGCGCCGGTCGCCACGGCGCCAGGCGGCCTTGCTCACGATCACGGCATATGTCCGACCGCCCATTCCTCTTGCATCTCGCCGATTTCCTGTATCTGGTCAGGCGTGTAGGGCATGCGCGCTCCCGCTCCGCAAAACTTCGCGGGCCCTCGTCTCCTACCTGTTTCGTGCTATGGGCACGATGCCAAGGAGCCGATCGATCTCGGCGGCGAGGTCGTCAGAAATCGGCAGGTGTTGGCGTTCAGCGCCCCAAACCTCGTGGAATCGATCAACGGCCTGGGCTGCCTCGTCTCGCGCCAGCGCTTCAGGCAACCCGGCCTTGGCGGCCATGTAGGCCACCTCGTCGAATGTAAGCTCGGCCATCCGCTTCGTTCGCGCGAACTTCAGCGCCATGCTGTCATCGGGGATGTAGACGGTCGTCGACAGGAAATCATAACCCGGAGACAATTCGGGCGTGCGGCCGTCGCGATAGATCAGCGACCAGTTCTTCAGGTGCATGTCGGCATTGCCGATCAGGGTGTTGAACACCAGCCTCCGGATGAACTCGCGCACCCCGGCTTCGCCGGTTTCGAGCCAGAGGACCTTCGCAAGGTAGCGATAAGACCCCTTGTCGTACTTTTCGCCCGGATAGACGCCGAAGACCTGGGCAAAATCCTCGATATGGATGCGTCCGCCGTCCTCCCGGCGGTCGAACCGCCGGATGGCGAAGGCCTCTTCCTCGATTTTGCCGATACCCTCCGGCAACCCCTCGATCTGATCGAGCGGCACGAGTTCTACATCAGGGATGTCCATGCCCATGGCGCTGGCCAGCCGCATCATGGAGAACTCGTTGGCCGCCACGCCGCGAAATCGGATCGACGGCAGCTTGATGATCCAGTCTCCGCCGCGACCACTCGCCGGGATCGTCAAGCCGCCTTGGGCCTTTTGGACGGCTGAGAACTTCAGCTGCACCCCCGCCAGGGAGAACCTCAGCGCGCCTAGACCCGCGGTGCCCTCATTCTTCTCATCCTCCCGGTGTTCTTCGTCATCATCATCGACGACGTCTTCCCCTAGCGGCCGCACGGTCACGGCGCCTGGCAGATCCGGCCCCAACACCTCAAGCAGCGGGTACTCCCGCATCGGCTTGATGCCCGCGCGCTTGGCCAGGTAGTCGCGAAGCGTGCCTTCAGGCAGCAGGTTCGAAAAGAAGGGCGTCAGCCGTGTCTGGGTCGGCCTGTGATCACGCAACAGGCCGCCTTGCTCGCCCTTGAACGACAGGCTGAGGGTCGGTCGATCCGGGTCGTCCGCATAGGCGTCGTCGAACGAGAGGATAGATTGGTCACCGCCCAAAGCGGAGATCACGCCGACCTTCTGATCATTGAGCAGGACTTCAAGGGCGTCGACGGCCATCGTTAGTCCTCGTCATCAAGGCTGTAAGCGGGACGCTCCGTACGAGGCGCGTGCATCAGGGTGTTTCTGAGTTGCCTCAGCCAGGCCGCAGCATCCCGGTAGGTCTTCGCGTGACTGGAGCGTTCGGCGGGGGGATAGTTCAAGAAGCCCTCCAAGTT
>NZ_JAUSOE010000146.1 GCF_030656255.1 Brevundimonas sp.
CCACGCCGCCGCCGCCGACCCCAACGCCCGCGCCGCCGCGTCCCACACTGCGCCCGACCCCGACCCCGCCGCGGCCCACGCCGCCCCGTCCGTCGCCGCCGACGCCCGAGAAGGCGCGTCCGACGCCGCCGCGACCGACCCCGGCGACGCCCGCCCGGCCTGCGCCGAAACGCGACGAGCCCAGTCTGGATCTGGACGCCCTGGCGGGGCCGACGCGGCCGACCAATAATCGCGGCCGTCCGGCGACGGGTCAGCAGGGTTCAGGGACGGCGTCCCAGGCGACCGGGCCGCAGGTGACGGCCATCTTCAACCAGGTCTATCCGAACTGGGTCCTGCCCTGCGACATCCCCGGCGCCGACCAGCTGCGGATCCAGGTGGAGCTGACCCTTTCGGCCGACGGACGGATCACGCGCGGACCGTCGCTGATCAATCCGCAGTCGTCGTCGGTTTATCGCGCCGCCGCCGACGGCGCGCTCAGGGCGCTGCGCCAGACAGCGCCGTTCGACGTGCCCCAGGGCTTCCCGGGCGGGGCCTATCGCCCGACGTTCAACACGGAGCGGGCCTGCCGGAATCGCTGAGGGTCAGGTGTCGGTGATCAGGTGAAGGGCCGCTCGCCCGTCCCTGACCGCGTCCGGCGACAGGCGTCGATCCAGCGTCGCCAGCCGACCGCTGTTCGAGACGGCCAGAGCCAGCAGATAGGCGTCGGTGATCTGTTCGGGCGTCGTCAGGCCCGATGGATCGAACAGGCGGTCGTCCGCCAGGCTGATGGCGTCCGGCCAGAAGACGTGACCCGGCATGTCCCGCAACAGTTCGAGAATCCGAACGACCTCGGACGGAGGCCCGACCGGATTGCGATAGCGACTGTTGCCGACAATCCGGACCAGGCCGTTTTCGGTTATCGGGCAGGTGGCCCATGACCCTGCGGCCTCGCGCTGAAACCAACCGTTCGCCGTATCGTGAAAGACGTGACGCGGATCGACGAGGGCGATCAGCACATTGACGTCCAGCAGATAGGTCAAGGCAGTTCGTCGCGAAGCGCGTTGACATCCTCTAGCGTGACCATTGGTCCTGGCCGATCCGGCAGAAGGGGAACGCCGTTGCGAAAGCGGATGGTCGTTTCCCGCTTTTGCAGCGCCTGTCGCGCGAGCTCGGACACGACTTCGCCAATCGTGCGGTCTTGATGGACCGCGATAGCTCGTGCGGCGTTCAGCACGTCGTCGTCAATGGCGAGGGTGGTGCGCATGGGTGGAAGATAGTGCATCACGCATCACGCATCAATGTGATTAGGCCGTCCTGAAAGTCGCCCCATTCGGCTTGAAGCTGGCGAATGTCACACGACCCGGCGATAAGGGGCGGCGATCCTTCGATATTTACGGGAGCATTCCATGCGTCTGAACCTTCTTCTGGCCTCGGCCGCCGTCGTGGCGATGAGCGTGTCCTCGGCCCAGGCCCAGGGGCAGACCGCTCCGGCGCAGGCGGGCCAGCCGGTCGAGGTCGAGATCGATCAGGGCGTGCTGAAACCCCTGCAGATCGCCATCGTGCCCTTCACCGGCGATCATGGGGCGGACATTTCCAATGTGGTCAGCGGCAATCTGCGGCGGTCGGGCTTCTTCGAGCCGCTGAACCCCGCCGGCTTCATCGAGACCGGCCTGACCCTGGCCAATGCGCCCAACTTCCCGCAGTGGACCCAGATCGGGGCCCAGGCGGTGCTTTACGGCGGGGTGACGCCGCGCGGCGACGGCCGGCTGGATGTCGGTTTCCGCCTCTATGATCCCTACCGTCAGTGCCAACTGGTCAGCTATCAGTTCACGGCCACCCAGGAGCAATGGCGCCGGATCGCGCACAAGATCTCGGACGTCATCTATCAGCGGATGACCGGCGAGACCGGCTTCTTCGATTCCCGCGTCATCTTCGTCTCGGAAGAGGGGACGCAGTTGAACCGGATCAACCGCCTGACCATCGCCGACCAGGACGGGTTCAATCCCACCTATCTGACCCAGGGCGACGAGATCATCATGTCGCCGCGCTTCTCGACCTCGCAGCCGGACGAGATCACCTATGTGGCGCTGGGCAAGGACTATAGCCGCATCTATCTGCGCAACCTGACCACGGGCCGCACCGAAAGCCTGGGCGAGTTCGACGGCCAGGTCCTGGCGCCGCGCTTCTCGAACGACGGCAACAAGATCGCCTTCTCGATCATCCGGGGCGGCAATACCGACATCTATGTGATGGACCTGCGCAGCCGGCAGCTGTCGCGCCTGACTTCGGATCCCGGCATCGACACCTCGCCCTCCTTCAGCCCGGACGGCAGCCAGATCGTGTTCAACTCGGACCGGTCGGGCCAGGCGCGGCTGTATGTGATGCGGGCCGACGGCTCGGGCCAGCGGCCGATCTCACGCGGCGGCGGCACCTATACGGCGCCGGCCTGGAGTCCGACGGGCAATCTGATCGCTTTCACCAAGAGCGGCGGCGGTCGGTTCTCGACCGGGGTGATGAACGCCGACGGGTCGGGCGAACGCATCCTGTCGTCCAGCTATTTCGAGGAAGGTCCGAACTGGGCCCCCAACGGCCGCTATGTGATGTTCGCGCGCCAGACGCGGGGCGGGGATACGCGGCTGTGGACCGTGGACCTGTCGGGGCGGGTGGTGGCCCAGGCGGGCTACAACGGCCGGGGCACGGACCCTGCCTGGTCGCCGCTGCTGGACACGCCGCCGTCGAACCTGGGCTATGGCCAGGGGGCCGACAGCTGCCCGACCTGAGCCCGTTCGCTCAACAGTGTGTTATTCAGTCTGGCGCTCGAAATCGGGCCTGGGCAAACTATAAGGCCAAGCTTTAGGCCGCCGTCCTAATTTCAAAGTGTCAGGAGACGACCCCATGAAGACTTCCCGCATCATCACCCTGGCCATGGTCGGCTGCGCCGTCGCCGCCATGGCCGCCTGCGCCCGCAAGCCCGTGGAGGGCGCCGTGCCGACCGGTCCAGAAACCGCGCCGACCGGCCCGGCCTATCCGACCGCCCCGACGGGGCCGGTGTCGGGCGGAAACATGGGCGCCGCCGCGCCGGGGACGGAACAGGACTTCGTCGTCAATGTCGGCGACCGCATCTATTTCGACCTGGACTCCTATGACGTCCGTTCGGAAGCCATGCCGCGCCTGGACGCCCAGGCCCAGTGGCTGCAGCGCTATCCGCAGGTCACTGTCCGCATCGAAGGCAACGCCGACGAACGCGGCACCCGCGAATACAACCTGGCCCTGGGCGCCCGCCGCGCCGAGGCCGTTCGCACCTATCTGATCAACCGCGGCGTCCCGGCCGGCCGGATCGACACCATCAGCTACGGCAAGGAGCGTCCGATCGCCGAGGGCTCCAGCGAGGACAGCTGGGCGCGCAACCGCAACGCCCACACAGCCATCGTCTCGGGCGCCCCGCGCTGAGACGACCGACAGGCTGAGACGGATGGAGGCGTCGGCGAAGGCCGGCGCCTCTTTCTTTTTGCCCGCCGGGTGAGCTAGGTGACGCTTGGTTCGATCGGGGGATTGGCGTTTGGATATCGAAGGGGCCGGTGGCGCGATCACCGGGGGATTGATCGCGGGGGCGGTCGAGAAGCCGACAGGGCATGCGGGCGAGGCGGGGCATGGCGTCTGTTCCGACTGCGGCGCGGCGACCAGCGGAAACTTCTGCGCCAACTGCGGCCAGGCGACCCATGTGCACCGCACCCTGCTGCACCTGGGCGAAGAGTTGTTGCACGGGGTCATGCATTTCGACGCCCGCGTCTGGCGGACCCTGCCGCTGCTGGCCTTCAATCCCGGCCGGCTGACGCGGGAATGGGTCGAGGGCAGGCGCACCCGCTATGTGTCGCCGCTGGCGATCTTTCTGTTCACCCTGTTCGTGATGTTCTTCGCGCTGAGCTTCATGCCCCAGCCGTCGGCGCCCGTGGTGCTGGCCGAGGACATTCAGGCGCAGCGTCAGGAACTGGTCGAGGCGGAAAACAGTCTGGCCGAAGTGCGCGCCGAGGCGGCCACGGACCCGTCCGGCATGGCCAGCGTAGGGATCAAGGCGGGCGAGGCCCTGGTGGCCCAGAAGCAGGCCGCGTTGACGCGGCTGGAGACCGAACAGCGCGAGGGGCGGGCCGACGGGCTGAAGCCGGGCAGCTGGCAGGCCAGCATCAAGGACATCGCCTCGGGCGACGATGTTTCGGGCGGCACGACCAAGCTGAAGGTCATGGGCCATGAGGCCGACAAGAACGATCACGGGTTCGGCGCTACAGTGCTGAAAAAACTGCAGAATCCGGACCTGGCGGTCTACAAGCTGCAGCAGACGATGTACAAGTTCGCCTTCCTGCTGGTGCCGTTCTCGATCCCCTTCCTGGCGCTTCTGTTCCTGTGGCGACGGGGCTTCACCCTGTATGACCACGGGGTGTTCGTGCTGTATTCGCTGACCTTCATGGCCCTGCTGCTGATGATCATGGTGCTGGCCGGCACGATCAACAGCGCCCTGGGCGGGTTGGTCGCCATGATCGGTTTCGCCGCCATTCCCGTCCATGTCTTCGCCCAGCTGAAGGGGGCCTACAGTCTGCAGATCTTCTCGGCCCTGTGGCGGACGGTTCTGCTGCTGTTCTTCTGCAACATCGTGGTGGCCCTGTTCATTACGGCCATCGTCTATCTGGGCCTGGGGCACTGACCGCGCCTTGCGGCGGCCCCAAATCGGTGGAACCTAGCGACCCATGACCTTCAAGCTCTCCTTCATGCGCAGCCGCGCCTTCGCCGCCACGGCCGTCGGCCTGGTCCTGATCGCCGGGGGCGCCGTCGCCCAGCAGGCCGCGCCGAACATCATGCAGCCGACCCAGTGGGACAATCGCCGGCTGGAACAGCTGGACCGCAACGTCCGTCGGCTGGAGCGGGCCCTGACCCAGCGCAACGCCGCCGGCCAGCCGGTGCTGGTCGAGCCCGATCCCGAGGTGGTCACCCTGCAGGGACAGTTCGGTCTTCTGAACCAGCGTCTCGGCGATCTGGAGACCACGGTGCGCCGTATCAACGGCGACAATGAGCGGCTGACCTTCCAGCTGGACGAGGCCCAGCGCGACAGCGCCGCCCTGCGCACCCGGCTGCTGGACGCCGAGGCCCGGATCGAGAAGCTGGAGACGGCGGCCGAGCTGAACGCCCCCATCGAAGCCCATTCCCCGACCGGCGACGCGGCCCAGGATCTGGCGGCGGCGGTGCAGTTGATGAGCAGCGACCGGGCGCGCGGCGCGCGGGCGCTTGAAACCGTGGTCGCCGCCTGGCCCGATACGCCCCAGGCGCGCGAGGCCAACTCGCGCCTGGGCGACATCCGCGCATCGTCGAACGACAAGGCGGGCGCCGTGCCCTTTTACGCCGCCGCCCTGAAGGACTGGCCGCGCATCGGCTGGGCCGCCGACACCACGCTGAAACTGGCCGACGCCCTGTTCGCCACCGACCGCAAGACCCAGGGCTGCGCGGCCCTGGGCGAGTTCACGCGCCGCTATGCGCCCGCCGCGTCGGACACGCTGAAGGCCCGCGCGACCCAGATGCGCACCACGGCCGGGTGCAGCTGAGGCCCGAGATCGACGGAACCGATACGGGTCTCGCCGCCCGTCTCTTCGCGCGGCTGGATCGGCGGCTGAGTGCGGACGCCTTTCAGCCGGTCGCCCTGGCCTTGTCGGGCGGGGGAGACTCCATCGCCCTGTTGAGGTTGGCCGCCGCCTGGGCCAAGGCGCGGGGGCGGCCGCTGACGGCCTTGAGCGTCGATCATCGCCTGAACCCGGCCAGCGCCGACTGGACCCGATTCGCGGGCGAGGCGGCGCGGGCGGCGGGCGCCGACTGGCGCGGCCTGGTCTGGGACGGGGACAAACCCGCGACCGGACTGACCGCAGCAGCGCGGACGGCGCGTCATCGGCTGATCGCCGCAGCGGCGCGCGAGATCGGGGCGCGGGTCGTCCTGTTCGCCCATACGGCCGACGACATCGCCGAGGCGGATCTGATGCGGGCCGAGGGCTCGACCCTGGGGCGGGTGCGCGAATGGTCGCCGTCGCCGGTCTGGCCCGAGGGTCGGGGCCTGATGCTGTTGCGGCCCCT
Organism: Brevundimonas sp.; assembly: GCF_030656255.1. Taxonomy (GTDB): domain Bacteria; phylum Pseudomonadota; class Alphaproteobacteria; order Caulobacterales; family Caulobacteraceae; genus Brevundimonas. Next base: position 6,088 of record NZ_JAUSOE010000146.1, read on the forward strand.
GTTGGATGAACGCCGCGAGACCCTGCGGGCCTGGCTGGCCGGCCAGGGGGCGGACTGGATCGAGGACCCGGCTAACGCCGACCCGCGCTTCGGCCGCAGCCGGGCGCGGCAGTCGCTGGCGGGAACAGTTCCGGACGGGGCGGCGGCGGGGCGGGACCGCCTGTCGTCCGAGGGGATCGCGGCGAACCGCGATGGGACGGTGCGGGTCGCGCGCGGCGTGGGGGCCAGGGGGCTGGCGGCGGCCCTGGTCTGCGTCGGCGGCGGGGCCGCGCCGCCGCGCGGGGATCGGCTGGAGCGACTGATGCAGCGGCTGCAGGCGGGTGAGGATTTCGCCGCCGTCCTGTGCGGGGCGCGGGTCGAGGCGGATGGGGAGACGGTACTGCTGATGCGCGAGGCCGGGGAGCTGGCGCGGCGCGCGCCGCCGCCGCTGTTGCTGCATCCCGGCGTCGAAGCGGTATGGGACGGACGGTTCGTCTTTCGGGCGTCGCAGGCCGGTTGGTCGGTCGTGCCGGCGCGGGGGCGGCTGTCGGCCCTGTCGGCTGCAGATCGGGCGACGGTGAACCTGTCGCCTGCGGCGGCGCGCGGCGCGGTCCCCGTCCTGATCCGGGACGGGCAGGCCGGGCCGGTTCTTGCACAGGCCGGGGTCGAACAGCGCGATCTTGTCGCGGAACGGCTCAGGCTGGCGCTGGACGAAACGACGCATGAAGACGATCTGATTGCGTCGCCATGGCGTAACGCAGCCGAAGCGCCTATTTTCGGTGACAGACAATCCAGACCGTGGGCTCAATCCGGGCCGGCGGACGACCGAGGACCTCAATGAACCTGCGAAATCTGGCGATTACGGGCGTTATCATCCTGGCCCTGCTCGCGGCCTACGCCGCCGTGTCGCAAGGCGGAGCCATGACCGGCATGGGCGCCCAGGGCGCTCAGGGCGCCGGCCGCCCCGAACAAATCACCTATTCCCAGCTGGTGCAGCGGGTCGAGGCCGGCGACGTCAAGGAAGCCACCATTCGCGGCGACCAGGTGAACGGCGTCTACAAGAACGACGGCCGCTTCACCGCCACCACCCCCTATCCGAACGAGCAGCTGGTCAACTCCATGCTGGCCGCAAACGTCAACGTCGACGCCAAGACCACGCGCCAGTCGATCTGGATGAGCCTGCTGATGGGCATTCTGCCGATCGCGCTGCTGGTCGGGGTGTGGATCTTCTTCATGCGCCAGATGCAGGGCGGGGCGAAGGGCGCCATGGGCTTCGGCAAGTCCAAGGCCAAGCTTCTGACCGAGCACAAGGGCCGCAAGACCTTCGACGACGTCGCCGGGGTGGACGAGGCCAAGGACGAACTGCAGGAGGTCGTCGATTTCCTGAAGGATCCGGGCAAGTTCCAGCGCCTGGGCGGCAAGATTCCGAAGGGCGCCCTGCTGGTCGGCCCTCCCGGCACCGGCAAGACGCTGCTGGCCCGCGCCGTCGCGGGTGAAGCCGGCGTGCCCTTCTTCTCGATCTCGGGTTCGGACTTCGTCGAAATGTTCGTCGGCGTCGGCGCCAGCCGCGTGCGCGACATGTTCGAGCAGGCCAAGAAAAACGCGCCCTGCATCATCTTCATCGATGAGATCGACGCCGTCGGCCGCCATCGCGGCGCCGGCCTGGGCGGCGGCAACGACGAGCGCGAACAGACGCTGAACCAGCTGCTGGTCGAGATGGACGGGTTCGAGGCCAATGAAGGCATCATCCTGATCGCCGCCACCAACCGTCCCGACGTGCTGGACCCGGCCCTGCTGCGTCCCGGCCGTTTCGACCGTCAGGTGGTGGTGCCCAACCCCGACGTCTCGGGCCGCGAACGCATCCTGCGCGTCCACATGAAGGACGTGCCCCTGGCCGCCGACGTCAACGTCAAGACCATCGCGCGCGGCACGCCCGGCTTCTCGGGCGCCGACCTGGCCAATCTGGTCAACGAGGCGGCCCTGACGGCGGCCCGCAAAGACCGACGCATGGTCACGCACCGCGACTTCGAAGACGCCAAGGACAAGGTCCTGATGGGGTCGGAGCGTCGCTCGATGGCGATGAACGAGGAAGAAAAACGCCTGACCGCCTATCACGAGGCCGGTCACGCCATCGTCGCCATGAACGTCAAGATGGCCGACCCCGTGCACAAGGCGACCATCGTACCGCGCGGCCGCGCCCTGGGCATGGTGATGCAGTTGCCGGAAGGCGACCGCTATTCGATGAAATACCAGCAGATGATCGACCGGATCGCCATCATGGCCGGCGGCCGGGTGGCCGAGGAGCTGATCTTCGGCAAGGAGAACATCACCTCGGGCGCGTCGTCGGACATCGAACAGGCGACCAAGCTGGCGCGGGCCATGGTCACGCGCTGGGGCTTCTCCGAGAAGCTGGGCACCGTGGCCTATGGCGACAATCAGGAGGAGGTCTTCCTAGGCCACTCCGTCGCCCGCAGCCAGAACGTCTCGGAAGAGACGGCCCGCACCATCGACGAAGAGGTCCGACGTCTGGTGTCCTCGGGCTGGGACGAGGCGCGCAAGATCCTGACCGACAAGGCCGATCACCACGAGAAGCTGTCGCAGGCCCTGCTGGAATACGAGACCCTGTCCGGCGAAGAGATCAAGGACCTGCTGGAGAAGGGCGTCGCCCCGAACCGCGACGAGAACAACTTCCCCAACGCCGGGCCTTCGGTCTCGGTGCCGGTGACGCCGGTCTCGGACGGAACCACTGTCGAGATTCCGGTCGCCGCCCCGGCCGCGACCAGCGTGCCGACGGTGCACTGAGCCGAGGCGTCTCCTCCGTCATCCTCGGGTTTGACCCCGGGGATTGGCGTGGGACCGGGCTGTGCTTCGCCCTTGACGCAACGCGGTTGAACATACGGTCCTCGGGTCGAGCCCGAGGATGACGATGGAGAATGGACCCGCCGGGAGAGCGATCTCCCGGCGGGTTTTTCTTTGCCTGCGTCGCCACGCCCATTGCCCCAATCCAGGGGTACCATGAACTAGTTTGCATTACAGACTAGTCTGTGAGATACGGCGTTCTCCAAACGGGAGAGCGTCATGTCGATATCCGAGACGGGTTCAACCGAGCGCCTGCACGGGCTCGACGCGCTGAGAGGCGGGGCCTTGCTTCTGGGCGTGGTGCTTCACGGCTCGATGTCCTTCTTTCCGACCCAGATCTGGATCGTCGGCGACGACCAGCGGTCGGTGTGGGCCAGCGGTCTGTTCTTCGTCATCCACCTGTTCCGGATGACGACCTTCTTCCTGATCGCGGGGCTGTTCGCCCACATGATGATGGGGCGCACGGGGGTGTGGGGGTTCGTGAAGAACCGCCTGGTGCGGATCGCCGCGCCGCTGGCCGTCTTCTGGGGACTGGTGCTGACGGCCATCGTCGTGGTGCTGATCTGGAACGCGGGCCTGCAGGGAATGACGGCCGCCGATGCGCCACCGACGCCGGCATACGACTGGACCAATATTCCGCTGACCCACCTGTGGTTCCTGTGGGCGCTGCTGATCTTCTATGTCGCCCTGCTGCTTCTAAGGGCGCCCTTTGCCGCGCTGGACCGGACCGGCGCCTGGGCGCGCGTGGTCGATAGGGTGACGGCCGGTCTTATAGGCCCGTGGGGACCGTTCGTGCTGGGGGCGCCGCTGGCCTTGGCCCTGTGGTTCCAGCCGAACTGGATCGCCTTCTTCGGCGTGCCGACGCCGGACGCCGGCTTGATCCCCAATACCCCAGCCCTGGTCGGGTTCGGCCTGGCCTTCGGCTTCGGCGCCCTGCTGGACCGCCGACGCGATCTGTTGGCCCGCATACAGGCCTGGTGGCCTGCCTATCTGGGACTGGCGATGGGAGCCGGAACCACGGCCCTGATGCTGGCGGGCGGGCCGGACCCCCATCTGGTCCCCATGACCGATCCGGCGACCAAGGCGATGACGGCGGCGGCCTTCGGGGTCGCCACCTACGCCTCGGCCTTTGCGGCCATGGCCCTGGCGCTGCGGTTCTTTGGGGGACACAGCGCGGCGAGGCGATACGTCGCCGACGCCTCATACTGGATCTACATCGTCCATCTGCCGCTGGTGATGGCGGCCCAGGTGCTGGTTCAGGATTGGGCCATGCCTTGGGCGGTCAAGCTGGGGCTTGTGGTCGGCGGGGTGCTGGCCGTCTCGGTCGCCAGCTATGAGCTGCTGATCCGGCACAGCTTCATGGGCCGCTGGCTGAATGGACGGCGCGTGCCGTGGCGCAAGCCCGTTCCGAACGCCTTCTCTCCCGCCGAATAGCTTGCCAACCCCGGCCGCCGCGTCCATCCGAAGAGGCGCGCCGGCCGCAGAGGAATCATCGATGATCGACACGTCCCGCAGCACGCCCGAAGCCGACCTGGCCTTTCTGAGGTCCATCGTTCAGGGCGGGAATAATCCCAAGGCGACCCTGACCCTGGGCGTGGCCTATCTGGCGGGCGGCCTGTTGTACGGCCTGCAGTGCCTTTTCCACATCGGCCAGGCCGTGGGCTGGATCCGTTGGCCGGGCCTGGCCAATCTGGCCTTTGTGGCCGGGATCACCGTCGCCTTTCTGATCGTGCTGATGTGGGCGGTGCGCGAGGACCGCAAGATCGGGACGGCGGGGCCTATCGTGACCCGGACCCTGAACGCGGCCTTCAGCGGCGCGGGCATGGCCAATCTGGCCATCATCATCGTATTCGGTGTCGGCGCGGCGCGGGACGAGGACTTCGCCATCTGGCTCTATTATCCGGCCATGATCTTCGCCCTCCAGTCGGCGGCCTGGTTCGTGGCCTGGACCCTGAAGAAGAAGGTCTGGATGCTGGCGGCGTCGGTCGGGGCCTGGGTCACGGCGGTCGCCCTGGGCCTGCTGGTACGAGAGCCGATCCTGTATCTGTATGTCTGCACCGCCGCCCTGTTCGCCTTGTTCGCCGGACCGGGCTGGATCATGACGCGCGACGCCCTGCGCGCGCGCGCCGTCGATGCGGACGCCGGCTGATCCATGGGGCTGAACGACCTGGGGCGGATCGACGAGGTCATCCACGGCCGCATGCGGCTGGGGATCATGGTCTATCTGGCCGACGCCGAGGCCGCCGACTTCACCGAGCTGAAGACGGTGCTGGAGGCGACCCAGGGCAATCTGTCGGTCCATATCAAGAAGTTGGAGGAGGCCGGCTATGTCGCCGTGGCCAAGAGCTTCGTGAACAACAAGCCCCTGACGCGGGTGTCGATCACCCCCGAGGGCCGCAAGGCGTTCGGCGTCTATCTGGAGGCGCTGGGCGGGCTGATCGGGCGTTAGTCGCCGCCGGGGGTTTCCGGATCCTCGATCATGACCGGGGTCAGGCGGCGGTCCGCGCCCGATGGATCGGTCCAGGCGATGGTGTGGCCCTCCACAAGGCCGATCAGGCCGGCGCCGACGTAGGACAGGACGGACACCTTGCCCGCGTCGATGTCCGCCTCGTTCGGCAGGACGATCTGGATGCGGCGCGGCTGGGGCGAGCGGCCATCGACATAGTGCAGCCAGCGGTGAAGCGGCGCCGCCCCCTTGGGCCGATCGCCGGGCTCGCAGATGACGGCGCGTTCCAGTTCTTCCTGCAACAGGCCGGCGACGCCTTCAGCGGGCATGTCGCCCACCAGGCGCGACAGGGTCTGGTGATCCTTGGCGCTGAGAAAGATGTCGGGGCGCGAGGGATGCGTGGTTCGGGCGGTGGATTGGGTCATGGTTCGGCTCTTTGATCGCAAACGCCTGCAGACGCGCGTTGCGCGCGTCACATGAAGGCTGAGGATAATCGGGTTTCAGATCGTCGCCCGGAACGGGGCGAAAGGCGCGCGGCCGTTCCGGGTCAGTGGCCTGCGACGAGGCGTCCTGCGTAAGAAAGGCGTCGAGCCTGGCTGACGAGCGGGGTGATCACGTCTAGAGGCTGATCTCATGAAGCGTGAAAGTCAAACCTCGCCGATGTCCGTCTTGTCGCAGGTCATGGGGATCGTGAACGTCACGCCGGACAGTTTCTCGGACGGCGGGCGGTGGGCCTCGACGGCGGCGGCGGTGGATCATGCGCTGCGGCTGGTCGCGCAGGGGGCGGCGGTGCTGGACATCGGGGGCGAGAGCACCCGGCCGGGGGCGGAGCCGGTGGGCGAGGCCGAGGAGATCGACCGGGTCGCGCCGGTGATCGCGGCGGTTCGCGCGCGGTGGGACGGGGCGATCAGCGTTGATACGATGAAGCCGGCCGTGGCCCGCGCCGCCGTCGCCGCCGGGGCGACGATGTGGAACGATGTGACGGCCCTGAGCCAGGCGCCCGATAGTCTGGCGGTCGCGGCCGAACTGGGGTGCGACGTGGTGCTGATGCACATGAAGGGCGAACCGCGCACCATGCAGGCCGACCCCCGCTATGGCGACGTGGTGGCGGAGGTGCGGGATTATCTGCGCGACCGGGCCGAGGCGGCGATGGCGGCGGGGGTGGCGCGGGAGAAGATCTGGCTGGATCCGGGCATAGGGTTCGGCAAGACGCTGGACCACAATATGGCGCTGACGGCGCGGTTGGACGTGCTGGTCGGGCTGGGGTTCCCGGTGCTTTATGCCGCCAGCCGCAAGCGGACCATCCAGGCCATCGATCCCACGGCGGTCGAGGCGACCGACCGGCTGGGCGGCTCGCTGGCCCTGGCGCTGGAGGGGGCGCGGCGCGGGGCGCGGATGGTGCGGGTCCATGACGTGCGCGAGACGGTGCAGGCGCTGAAGGTGCAGGCGGCCGTAGCGGCGGGCTGAAGACCCGCGACGGGACGTCGCGGGCGGTGTAGGGCGGTTTCAGCAACAACCTCGGTCGCCGCCCCATGCCCCTGACCCCCTATATCGCCCCCATCGTCATGCTGGCCCTGTCGAACGTCTTCATGACCTTCGCCTGGTACGGCCATCTGAAGTTCGATCACAAGCCGCTGTGGCTGCTGGTCATGGCCAGCTGGGGCATCGCCTTCTTCGAATACTGGCTGGCGGTGCCGGCCAACCGGATCGGCCATCAGGTCTATTCGGCGGCGGAGCTGAAGACGATGCAGGAGGTGATCACCCTGCTGGTCTTCGCCGGCTTCTCGGTGCTGTACCTGGGCGAAAAGCTGACGGTGAACCATCTGGTCGGGTTCGGCTTCATCGGCCTGGGCGCCTTCTTCATCTTCAAGGGACCGCTTGGGGCGTGAGGCCGCGCTTGTGCGGAACCGCGGGCTGGGCCATCTGGTCGGCATGTCCTGGATCATGTCGATCAATCCGTGGGTGACGCTGGTCGTCGCCGGTCTGCTGGAAGTGCTGTGGGCGTCCGGCCTGAAGAACGTCAGCCTGCAAAGGCCGCTGACGTCGCTGGGCGTGCTGGTCGCCCTGGCCGCCAGCATGGTCCTGCTGTGGGTGGCGACGCAGAAGCTGCCGATCGGGACCGCCTATGCGATCTGGACCGGGATCGGCGCGGTGGGCGCGGCCCTGGTCGGGATCGTGGTCTATGGCGAGCCGGCGACGGCGGTGCGGGCGGTGTGCATCCTGCTGATCGTGGCCGGGATCGTGGGCCTGAAGCTGTTCTCGGGGGCGCACGCATGAGCGGGGTTCACCAGGGGAGGGTGCTGATCCTGGCGGGGTCGGACAGCGGCGGGGGCGCGGGGATTCAGGCCGACATCAAGGCGGTGACGATGATGGGCGGGTTCGCCGCCACGGCGATCACGGCGATCACGGTGCAGAACACCCTGGGGGTCCACGGCGTCCATCCGCTGCCGCTGGAACTGATTGCGGCCCAGGCGCGGGCCGTGCTGGAGGACATCGGGACCGACGCCTTCAAGACCGGCATGCTGGGCTCGGTCGAGGTGGTCGAGACGGTGGCGGCCCTGCTGGACGAGGCCGACGCGCCGGCCGTGGTCGATCCGGTCATGGTGGCCAAGGGCGGCCATCCGCTGCTGCCGGACGCGGCGGTGGAGGCGGTGAGGCGGCTGATGATCCCGCGCGCGGCGCTTCTGACCCCCAATGCGCCCGAGGCCGAGGCCCTGACCGGGCTGGCGGTGCGCGACATCGACGGCCAGAGGCGGGCGGGCGAGGCCCTGCTGGCCATGGGCGCGCGGGCGGTGTTGATGAAGGGCGGCCATGTGGACGGGCCGACGGTGATCGACCTGCTGATGACGGTCGACGGGGAAACGGTGCTGGAGGCCGAACGGATCGACACCCGCCACACCCACGGCACCGGCTGCACCCTGGCGAGCGCGTGCGCGGCGGGCCTGGCCCTGGGGCGGCCGCTGGAGGTCGCGGTGGCGGAAGCCTGGGCCTATGTCGGCGAGGCGATCCGGCGGGCGCCCGGCCTGGGCGGCGGGCATGGGCCGCTGGATCACGGCTGGCCGGTTCGGGGATGAACGACGCCCTGACCGAGGAACTGATCGCTGTCGTCCGCGCCGATCTCGGCCTGATGCACGTCTTGCGGACGGTGCGGGGGCTGGGCCTGCGCGACTGGCGGCTGGTGTCGGGCGCCGTCTATCAGGCGGTGTGGAACGCCCGGACGGGTCGGCCGGCGGGATACGGGATCAAGGACTATGACCTGGCCTATTTCGACGGCGCCGACCTGTCCTACGAAGCCGAGGACGTCGTGATCAAACAGGTCGCCGCCGCCTTCGACGAACCCTTCCGCAGCCAGGTCGAGGTCCGCAATCAGGCGCGGGTGCACCTGTGGTTCCAGAACCGGTTCGGCGAGCCCTATGCGCCCTTGCACTCGACCGACGAAGCCCTGGGCCGGTTCGTGGCTCCGACCTTCGCCGTCGGGGTGCGGCTGGAGGCGGACGACACGATCACCGTGGCGGCGCCCTTTGGGCTGGAGGATGTGTTCGCCATGGTCGTCCGGCCGAACCCGAACCGGCCGCTGGCCAAGGGCTGGGCCAAGACGATTGAGAATGCGCGGGGGCGGTGGCCGGAGTTGAGCGTGGTCGAACCGGCTTAGGCGCCATCCACAGTCCTGCCGCCGCCGTATCAGGCCCATGACCCTGACCGACATCCTCATTCTGCTGGGACTGAACCTGGCTCTGATCGTGGCCGTGATGCTCGGCCTGTGGCTGGTCGCCCTGAGGCTGAAGGACGTCAGTTTCATCGATGCGGTCTGGCCGTTGGGCATGTTGCTGCTGGCCCTGGCGACCCTGCCGCGCGCCGACGGCGATCCGGCGCGCAAGGGGCTGCTGGTCGGGCTGTGCGCGGTCTGGGCGCTGCGGCTGGGCTGGCACCTGTTCCGGCGCTGGCGGGCCAGTGGGGCGGACGGGCGGTATGTGCAAATCGTCGAGGATCAGGAACGGAACAAGGGCTGGTCGTTCGCCAAGACGGCGCTGTTGTTCGTGTTTCTGCCCCAGGCCGTGCTGGCCTGGCTGACGTCGCTGCCGGTGCAGTTGGGACAGGCGGCGGCCCAGCCGGGGTTGGGCGTGATCGCCGGGGTCGGGGCGGTGCTGGCTGTGGTTGGGATCGTGTTCGAGAGCGTCGGCGACGCCCAGTTGGCGGCGTTCAAGCGCGATCCGGCGAACAAGGGCCGGGTGCTGGACACCGGCCTGTGGCGCTATACGCGGCATCCGAACTATTTCGGCGACGCCTGCGTCTGGTGGGGGCTGTGGCTGATCGCGGCCGAGACGGGCGTCGGCCTGTGGTCGATCGCGGGGCCGATCTTCCTGACTTTCACCCTGACGCGCTGGTCGGGGATCGGGATTACCGAGAAGGCGATCAACAAGTCGCGGCCGGGATATGCGGACTATGTGAAGCGGACGAGTGCGTTTGTGCCGTGGCCGCCGAAGGCGGGTTAAGGCGCAAAAAGCCCCCGCCGCGAACGACGGGGGCCGATAGGCGCCGACCTTAGTTGGTGGTCGGGGTGTTGTTGGTGGTCATGCCGCCGTCGGCGTTGCCGCCCTGTTGCTCGATCTGGTCGGCCTTGCGGTCGGCGTTGTCCTCGACCTGGTCGGCCTGGCGGTTCAGGGCGTCTTCCTGGGCGTCGGTCGGGGCGGCGTCGGCCTGGGCTTCCAGCTGGTCGGCGCGGGCTTCACCCGTGGCCTCGACGGCGTCGGCACGGCTTTCGGCTGCCTTGTCGGCGGCGCTTTCACCGCAGGCGGCGACGCCCGACAGGACGAACAGCGAGGCGGCGGCGATGGCGAACTTTTTCATGGCGTTTCCTTCCGTTTTTGGAGCGGAGGAAACGTCACGGCGGCGGATGGGTTCACGCCGCCGTGATAATTTTCGAGACGATCAGTTCTCGGCTTCGGCGAAGGCGACCCGCGCGGCGCCCAGAAGCGCGGCGTGTTTGTGCATGATCACCTTGGTCGGAATGTCGGCCATATAGTCCTTGAACCGGCCCTTGCGCTCGAACCGCTGGCGGAAGGGGCTGGCCTTGATGAAGGGCAGGATGCGCGGGACGATGCCGCCGGCGATATAGACGCCGCCGCGCGCGCCCGTGGTCAGGGCGATGTCGCCGGCGACCGCGCCCAGGATGGCGCAGAAACGGGCCAGGGTGGCGCCGCACGGGCTGTTGGGATCCTTCATCGCCGTTTCGGTGATCTGGGCCGGGTCGTCGATATGGGTCTCGCGACCGTCGATCTCGGCAAGCGCCCGGTGCATGTTCAGCAGGCCGGGGCCGCAGATCAGGCGTTCGATGGAGACCCGATCATAGCGGCGGCGCAGGATGCGCAGGATCTCGTCCTCGACCGGATCGCCGGGGGGGAAGCAGGCGTGGCCGCCTTCCGACGGCATGGCCATTTCCCTGTCGTGGGCGTCGCGCACCAGGGCGGCGACACCGAAGCCGGTGCCGGGGCCCAGGACCGCCACGGTCGAATGGGGGTCGCCGTCTACAGGACCGCCCAGGCTTTCCAGCTGGTCTTCCGGCACCACGGGGGCGCCCCAGGCCAGGGCCTCGAAGTCGTTGATCAGCTTGACCGGCTTCAGGCCCAGGGTCTGAAGCTCGCTTTCGGACACCTGCCAGGGCGAGTTGGTCAGGTCGATGGCGCCGTCGGTGACGGGGCCGGCCACGGCGATGACGCCGCCGGTCGGCTTGACCTCGCAGCCCTCGATGAAGGCGGCGACGCCTTCCAGGAAGGTCGGATAGGTCTCGGCCGGGAAGCTTTCGTGGTGGTCCAGCACAGGCTTGCCGTCCACCATACGGGCGACGGCGAACCGGGCGTTGGTGCCGCCGACGTCACCGACGAGGAGGGTCTTGTCATTCATGAGGCGTTTCCTGGGTCGGTGCGGCGGATCAGGCGTCCACGGTCCGGTCGACGAAGTTCGGATCGGGAGGCGTGTCCGTATGCGATTGGGCGCCGCTAGGGAAGGCGAAGCAGACGGTCGCGCCTTCTTCAGCGGTGGTGACGACGTGGCGGAAGGCCCCGAACAGTTCGCGGCCATAGCCCCAGGCCGTGCCGGCGGCGTTGGCGTCGCCGCGAGCGGCGGCGGGACGGGCGGACAGGTCGTCGACGCCCACCGTGGTCAGAACCCCGGCCTCGGCGTCCAGACGGATGATGTCGCCGTCCTTGACATGGGCCAGGGGGCCGCCGGCCAGTGCCTCAGGCGAGACGTGAATGGCGGCGGGGGTCTTGCCGCTGGCGCCCGACATGCGGCCGTCGGTGACGAAGGCGACCTTGAACCCCTTGTCCTGAATGATCGACAGGGCGGGCGACAGGCTGTGCAGTTCCGGCATGCCGTTGGCCTTGGGGCCCTGGAAGCGCAGGACCACCACGACGTCGCGGTAAAGCTTACCGTCCTTGAAGGCTTGCAGCGCGTCTTCCTGGGTCTCGAAGACGGCGGCGGGGGCCTCGACGATGCGGTTCTCGGGCTTGACCGCCGAGATCTTGATGACCGCGCGGCCCAGATCGCCCTTGACCAGGCGCAGACCGCCCTCCTTGTCGAAGGGGTTGGAGGCGGGGCGCAGGATGTCGAGGTCCAGGCTTTCCTTGACCCCGTCGCGCCAGACCAACTGGCCGTCCACCATCGACGGCTCCTGGAAATAGGGCTCGATGCCCTTGCCCATGATGGTGGTGACGTCGGAGTGGATGTGGCCGGCCTGGGCCAGTTCGCGGGCCACGAAGGCGACGCCGCCGGCGGCCTGGAAGGCGTTCACATCGGCCGAGCCGTTGGGATAGACGCGGGCCAGCAGGGGAGTGACGGACGACAGCTCGTCCATGTCGGTCCAGTCGATCAGCACGCCCGCGGCCCGCGCCATGGCGACCAGGTGGATGGCGTGGTTGGTCGAGCCGCCGGTGGCCAGCAGGGCGACGATGGCGTTGACGATGGACTTCTCGTCGATGACGTCGGCCATGCGGCTCTCGCCGCTGCGGGCCAGTTCGACGGCGCGCTGGGCGGCGGCGGCGGTCAGGGCGTCGCGCAGGCCGGTGTCCGGATGGACGAAGGCGGTCGAGGGCATGTGCAGGCCCGCCAGCTCCATCATCATCTGATTGGAGTTGGCCGTGCCGTAGAAGGTGCAGGTGCCGGGCGAGTGATAGGAGCCGATCTCGCTTTCCAGCAGGGTCTGGCGATCGACCTTGTTCTGGGCGTACTCGGCGCGGACGCGGGCCTTTTCGGCGTTCGGAATGCCCGAGGGCATGGGGCCGGCGGGGGCGAAGACGACGGGCAGGTGGCCGAAGGCCAGGGCACCCATGAACAGGCCGGGCACGATCTTGTCGCAGACGCCCAGCATCAGGGCGGCGTCGAACGCGTCATGCGTCAGGGCGACGCCGGTGGACATGGCGATGACGTCGCGGCTGAACAGCGACAGCTCCATGCCGGGGCGGCCCTGGGTGACGCCATCGCACATGGCGGGGGTGCCGCCGGCGACCTGAGCCGTGGCGCCGACCTGACGCACCGCCTCGCGCACTACGCCGGGGAAGCGCTCGAACGGCTGGTGGGCCGAGAGCATGTCGTTATAGGCGGTGACGATGCCCAGATTGGGCTTGGACCCGTCCATCGAAGTGAGTTTGTCGGCGATGGTCTGGCCGGCGAAGGCGTGGGCCCAGTTGGCGCAGCTCAGCTTGGCGCGGCCGGTCCCGCTGTCGCGGGCGGCGTCCATGCGACGGATGTAGTCGGCGCGGGTGGCGCGGCTTTTCTCGACGATCCGGGCGGTGACCGCGGCCACCGTGGGGTGCAGGGTCATGTCAGCTGGCTTCCGTGTACAGAACTTCGAGGGGGACGCCCGCGGCGATCAGGGCGGCGATGGGCTGGATCTTGGGATCGCCCTGGGCCTCCTGTTCGAAGACGCGGCGTTTGGCGGCGCCCTTCAGGCCCAGGATCACCCGGCCGGCGGACATCAGGTAGGCCAGGTTGATCGACAGGCGCTCGAGGGTCGGCGCCGCGCCGTCGCGGCCGTGGGGCACGCCCAGGACGGTCGGCTTCAGCGTCGGGGTCAGCAGGGTCTTCAGGGTGGGGCTGTTGGGGAACATGGAGCAGATATGGCCATCCTCCCCCATGCCGAGAAGGACCGCGTCGAAACGACCGCCTTCCGCCGCCAGGGCATGGGCGGCGACGGCGGCGGCGCGGTCCACCGTGACCTCGGGCGTATAGAGGGGGATGAAGCGGCCGGCGGCGGCCTTGTCCTGCAGCAGGACGTCGCGGATCAGCCGGGCGTTGGACTCAGGGGAGGTCTCGGGGACGTAGCGTTCGTCAACCAGGGTGACGGCGATCTTGGCCCAGTCCAGATCTGTCGCCGCCAGGCGGCGATAGACGGGGGCGGGGGTCGAGCCGCCGGGGCCGGCGAAGACGGCCCGGCCGTTGTCGCGAACGGCGGCGCCCAGGGTCTCGGACAGGCGCACGGCGATGGCCTCGGCCCAGGCGTCGACGGTGGGGAAGGTTTCGATCACAGGCGTCTCAGACATCGGTGGTGTTCCATTCGCGGCCGGTGCGCATCATCAGCATGTCGGCGCTGTCCGGGCCCCAGGTTCCGGCGACATATTCGTCGGGCTTCTGGCCGGACTCGGCCCAGGCCTCGGCGACCTCGTCCACCCATTTCCAGGCCTGTTCGGCTTCGTCGCGGCGGACGAACAGGGTGGAGTCGCCGTGCATGGCGTCTAGCAGAAGACGCTCATAGGCGATGCGGCGGCGCGGCGGGGCGGCGCTCTTGCCGTCGACGCCCCACGACAGGCTCATGGTGATGGGCTGGAGCTGCATCCGCTTGTCCAGGCCGGGGCGCTTGTTCATCACCGTCAGCGAGATGTCTTCCTCGGGCTGAAGCTCGATGATCATGCGGTTGGCCGGGGCCTCGCCCTCTTCGTTGTCGAAGATGGAGTGGGGGACGGGCTTGAACTGGATGACGATCTCGGTGCGCTTCTCCGGCAGCCGCTTGCCGGTCCGCATGAAGAAGGGCACGCCGGCCCAGCGCCAGTTGTCGATGTCGGCGCGGATGGCGACGAAGGTCTCGGTGTCGGAGTCGGCGCCGCGTTCCTCATCATAGCCCTTGGCCGGCTTGCCCTCGGACACGCCCGCCACATACTGGCCGCGCACGGTGACGCGTTCCGCATCCTCGTGGGTGATGGGGCGCAGGGACCGCAGCACCTTGACCTTTTCGTTGCGCAGCGATTCCGGATCCAGGTCCGACGGCGGCTCCATGGCCACCAGGCACAGCAGCTGGAGCATGTGGTTCTGGAGCATGTCGCGCAATGCTCCGTATTCGTCGTAATAGGGCCAGCGGTCGCCGACGCCCACCGTCTCGCCGATGGTGATCTGGACGTGGTCGATGGTCAGATTGTTCCACAGCGGCTCGAAGATGGTGTTGCCGAAACGAAGCGCCGTCAGGTTCTGGACCGTCTCCTTGCCCAGATAGTGGTCGATGCGGAACACCTGGTCCTCGCGGAAGGCGTGGGCCACGGCGTCGTCGATCTCGAGGAAGGACTTGAGGTCGCGGCCGACCGGCTTTTCCAGCACGATGCGGCAGTTGCGCTCGGCTAGGCCGGCCGTCTTCATCGCCGTGACGATGCGGCCGTACAGCGACGGCGACACGGCCAGGAAGGAGGTGACCTCGTCGTCCCCGACGCGGTCCTTCAAGCCCTTGAGGCTGGCGGGGTCGGTGGCGTCCACGGCCAGATAGTCGAGGCGGGCTTTCATCTCGGCCCAGCTATGGTCGTCCCAGGCCTTGTCCGCCTCGGCCTTGGCCTTCACCGCGTCATGGACCTTGGCCACATATTCGTCTGGCGTTTCCTCGGACCGGGCCGCGCCGATGATCTTCAGGCCCTCGGGCAGGAGGCCGTCATGCTCCAGGAAATAGAGCGACGGCAAAAGCATGCGCATCGCCAGATCGCCGCCGCCGCCGAACAGAATGAGAGCCGCCATCGCAATTTCCTCGATCATCCCCTGGGCGGGAACGCACGTCCTTAGGGTTCGGCCTCGTCTTGGTCGGGCCTTAGCCGGGGGCTTTGCCCGCTTCCGCACGCGAGGCCAACACGTCCAGCACGTCCTGAAACACCATGTTACGGGCGTGGAGAAGGACCAACAGGTGATACACCAGATCGGCCGCCTCGCTGGCAAGTTCCTCGTCCGGACCGGCGACGCCGGCCAAGGCGGTCTCCACGCCCTCCTCGCCGACCTTCTGCGCGATGCGTTTGACGCCCTGGGCCATCAGTTTGGCGGTCCAGCTTTCGGACGGATCTGCGGCGGCGCGTTCGACGATGGTCTGTTCCAGCCGGGCGATACGGCCCAGGCCCGGCGCGTCGGCGTCGCCGAAACAGCTGGTGCGGTGCAGGTGGCAGGCGTCGCCGACCGGATTGACCGCCAGCACCAGGGCGTCGCTGTCGCAGTCGGCCGTGATCCCGACGACATAAAGCCGGTCGCCCGAGGTCTCGCCCTTGCGCCAGCGTCCGCCGCGCGAGCGGGAGAAGAAGGTGGCCTCCTTGGACGCGAGCGTCTCGTCCAGGGCCGCGCGGTCCATATAGGCCAGGGTCAGGACCTGGAGCGTGGCGGCGTCCTGCACCACGACGGGAACCAGGCCGGCGCCTTTTTCGAAATCGATGGTGGTGGGGTCGATCATGGGATCCTCTCCTCAAAAATCCTCCCCCTCTGGGGGAGGGGGACCGCCCGAAGGGTGGTGGAGGGGGTAAGGGCGTGCGGGGTGTGGAACGTCGGGCGGCAGCGCGCGGGCGGGCCCCCTCCACCACCGCGCAAGAGGCGCGGCGCTCCCCCTCCCCCAGGGGGGGAGGATTTCGGGGTGGGGGTCACAATCTCATCTCCAGGCATTCGCCCGCCAGATAGGCCTTGAGGTCCGGGATGGCGATGGCGCCGGTGTGGAAGACGCTGGCGGCCAGGGCGCCGGAGACGTCCGACTGTTCGAACACGGCCTTGAAATGCTCGGGGGCGCCGGCGCCGCCCGAAGCGATCAGGGGGATGGTCAGTCGCGCGCGGGCGGCGGACAGCTGTTCGACATCATAGCCTTTGCGCACCCCGTCCTGGTCGATGCAGTTCAGCACGATCTCGCCGGCCCCGAGGCCTTGCGCCTCATCCAGCCAGTCCAGAGTGCGCTTGCCGGCGCGGCGGCGCGCGTCGGGATCGCCGGTGTATTTGTGGACCACCCATTCGCCGTCCTCCAGTCGACTGTCGACGCCGACGACGACGCACTGGCTGCCCAGCCGTGCGGCCATGTCGGCGATCAGTTCGGGGCGTTCCAGGGCGGGAGAGTTGATCGACACCTTGTCCGCGCCGTGATCCAGGCAGCGGGCGGCCTGATCGACGCTGCGGATGCCGCCGGCGACGCAGAAGGGGATGTCCAGCAGCCGGGCGATGTCCTTGATCCAGCCATAGTCCAGCGTCCGGCCCTCGGGGCTGGCGGTGATGTCGTAGAAGACCAGTTCGTCGGCGCCCGCATCGCGGTATCGGGCAGCCAGTTCGGCGGCGTCGCCCATGTCGGTGTGGCCGACGAACTTGACGCCCTTGACCACCCGGCCGTCCTTGACGTCCAGGCAGGGGATTATCCGTCGGGCGGTCACTGGACCGCCCTCTTGTCTGGAGAATGGGCAGTCATGCCGCCGTCGCTATGGCTTCGGGCAGGGTGAAACGGTTCTCATACAGGGCGCGGCCGACGATGGCGCCGTTGCAGCCCAGCGACTTGACCGCCGCGAGATCCTCCAGCGACGAGACGCCGCCCGAGGCCTGCAGAACCAGATCCGGGCGGCGGCGGCGGATTTCGGCCAGCAGTTCCAGATTGGGGCCGGTCATGGCGCCGTCACGGCCGACGTCGGTGACCAGCAGATGTTTGGCCGTCCCCTTGGGATAACGATCCAGCGCCTCCCACAGGGTGACGCCCGACGACTGGGTCCAGCCCTTCAGGGCTGGCACGGGCACGCCGTCCTCGATCTTGACGTCCAGGGCCAGGGTGATGTGCTCGACGCCGAAGCCCTTGAGCCAGGCGGCGACGTCGTTGGGCTGGGTCACCGCCAGCGAGCCGACGACGACGCGCGACACGCCCGCGTCAAGCAGCTTGGCCACGTCATTGGCCCCGCGGACGCCGCCGCCGGACTGGATCTTGACCTGGATGGCCTTGGTCAGGTCGCCGATCAGGGCGTGCTGCATGGCCTCGCCGGCCTCGGCGCCGTCCAGATCGACGATGTGAATCCACTCGGCGCCCTCGGCCGCGAAGGCGCTGAGGCGGGCGGCGGGCTGTTCGTCATATTGCGTCACCTGGTCGAACTTGCC
>NZ_JAUSOE010000147.1 GCF_030656255.1 Brevundimonas sp.
TGGGGGAGGGGGACCGCCGCGCCTCTTGCGCGGTGGTGGAGGGGGCTGCCGCGCGGCCGGCGCCCGAAGCTGCCCCCCGCCGTCGGATTCGACGATCAGTCGCGGCCCCGTCCCGTGATCCTGCGCCAGATCCGCTTGCGCGCCTCGACCACCGACATCCCCAGCAGGGCCGCCGTGGTCCAGAACAGGGCCTCGGTCGTCACCGCCGCGACAATGGCCAGGGTGATGCGCGCGCCGCGATCCACGTCCAGATAGAGGCCGATCCCCAGGCCGATCCAGGCGCAAATCGCCCCGACCAGCAGCAGCAGGGCCAGCACCTTCAGGAACCCCTTGCCCCGCGTCAGCACGCCATTTTTCGGTGTCTCTATGGTCCCCGTCTCAATCGTCATGGCGAACTCCTTTGTTTTTCGACGCCTGACCTGAAAGTCTCGGCCCTTCCCTGAGTCTTTCATCCCGACCGACGATTTTTTCACGGAGACCGCCGCGCTTGGGACGCGACCAGACCTTCGAGGCCCTGCTGGCCGAGCACGGCGGCATGCTGCGCCGCATCGCCTCGGCCTATGAGGCGGATCGCGAGCGGCGGCGCGAGCTGGAGCAGGACATATTGCTGGCCGTCTGGCGCGCCCTGCCCAAGCACCGGGGCGAGGTGCCCTTGCGCCATTTCATCGCCCGCGTGGCCCACAACCGCGCCGTCACCCATGTGGCCCGCGAGGCGGCCGAGCCGCGCCGCCAGCCCCTGGACGAAACCGCCCCCTGCGACGCCCCCACCCCGCACGAGGCGGCCGAGACTCGGGATCTGCACGACCGGCTGGGCCAGGCGGTGCGCGCCCTGCCCCTGTCGCTGCGCCAGCCCGCGCTTCTGACCCTGGAAGGTTTCGCCCCGGCCGAGATCGCCGACATGCTGGGCCTGAACCCCAACGCCGTCTCCATCCGCCTGACCCGCGCCAAGGCGGCGCTCAGAATTGCTTTGGGTGAGGCGCTGCCCCCCACACCGTCCCAAGAGGTCCGCTCATGACCCGCCCTGATGACGACTGGACCGACCTGACCCAGGCCTGGACCGAGACCCCCGACCCCGAACCCCGGCTGGACGCCGGTTTCATCCGGTCGCTGCGCCGCCGCGACCGGCTGGCCCGGCTCAATTTCTGGCAGGAGATGGGCGGCGGGGTCGTCGTGCTGGGGGTCATGGGCTGGGGCGCCTATCGCGGCATTCCCCTGCCGGCGCTCGCGGCCGGCCTGGCCTTCGTCCTCGTGGCCTTGGGCCTGACCCTATGGTCCCGACGCGGCCACCCCGGCCTGTTGACCGAGACGCCGCAGGCCGTGTTGCGCTCGGCCCTGGGCCAGGCTCGCACCGGCTACCGCTGGGCCCTGTCCGGCGTCGCCATCAGCGTGGCGGCCATGATCTTCCTGCTGGTCATCCTGACGACGGTCGATCCCGCGCGTGGCCCCGCCGGGGCCGTCATCGCCGGGATGTTCGGCTTCCTGGTCATCTGCATCGGCTACTACCTGCGCCACGCCCGCCGCTGCCGCCGTCGGATGGCGGCGCATCAGGCGGCGCTGGAAGCGCTGGAAATGGACGCCTCGTAGGTCCGGATCAGGCGACCCGGAGGAACAGCACCCGCGCCGCGCCGTAATCTCGGGCGTCCAGCCGTTCATAGCCGGGGGTGTCGATGTCCGGTTCGTCCGACCCGCGCTCGAACACCACCAGGGCGCCCGGCTTCAGCCAGTTCCCCTCCAGCAGCCGCAAAAGCGTCTGCTCCCCCAGCCCCTTGCCATAGGGCGGGTCCAGGAAGGCGATGTCGAAGGCCTCGCCGTCCGATCCGGGCCGAACGCCCAGGTCCGTCGCGCTGCGTCGATGGACGCGGGTGCGGCCCATCACCCCATAGGCGTCGGCGTTCTCGCGGATCGCGCCCCTGGCCCCATCGTCGGTCTCGACGAACAGGCAGAAGCCCGCGCCCCGGCTGACCGCCTCGAACCCCAGGGCGCCCGATCCGGCGTACAGGTCGATGACCCGCGCGCCGTTCAGGCTCTCGGCCCAGGCGGCGTGTTCCAGCACATTGAACACGGCCTGCCGCGCACGGTCGGAGGTCGGGCGCGTGCCCTGCCCCTCCGGCGCGACGATGGCCCGGCCCTTCAGGCTTCCCGCAACGATCCGCAAGCCTCAGCTCCGGGGCGTGCGGGGCTTGCCCCCCGGCGCGCGGCCGCTGGTGCCCGAAGGCCCCGCCGGCTTGCCGCCGCCGGTCCGTGGCGGCCGGGTTTCGCGTCCGCTGGGCGAGGCTGCGCCGAACCCGCGCGGCTTGAACTCCCGCTTGCCCGCGTCGGCGCCGGCCGTGCGGGGCTTGTACTCGCGCTTGGGTCCGTCGCTGCTGCGGGCCGGAGCCCCCTCGCGCGGCGTATAGGCGCGGGCGGGACGGTCGCCGTCCTCGCGCGGCTTGTAGGTGCGAGCCGGGCGTTCGCCGTCGGTCGGGGCGCCTTCGCGCGGCTTGAAGGTCTTCTTGGGGTGGACGGTGCGGGGCGTCGCCTTGGCCCAGCCTTCCTTCTTGGGCGGCCGCTCGCGGCGCTCGACCGCATCGGCCTGGGCCGTCTCGGCGGCGCGAACCCGGCTGGGCTTGCGCGAAGGGTCCGACATGGCCGAGCCCGAGGCGCCCTTGAGGATCGGCGTGGACACGCGACGGCCGGGGATGGGCGCAGGCGTCTCGACCGTATTGCCGGTCGGCAGGTTCTCGGGCCGGATGTAGTCGGCCAGCAGCTCGCGGATCACGCGCGGCCCGATTTCTTCGACCGAGCCGACCGGCAGGACGTCCAGGCGGAACGGGCCATAGGCCAGGCGGATCAGGCGGTTGACCGTCAGGCCGACGGACTCCAGCACCTTGCGGACTTCGCGGTTCTTGCCCTCGGTGATCGAGACCGAGATCCACAGGTTGCTCGGCGTCCGGCCGTCCTCGGATTTGGACTCCTTGGCCTTGTCCAGCGTCGCCACCATGGGACCGTAGGAGATGCCCTCCACGACGGCGCCGTTCTTCAGCTCGTCCAGTTGTTCTTGCGTGATCTTGCCCCGCGCCCGCGCCCGATACTGACGCACCAGCCCAGCCGAGGGCAGCTCCATCGCCCGGCTCAGCTCGCCGTCGTTGGTCAGCAGCAGCAGGCCTTCGGTCGACAGATCCAGCCGTCCGATCGAGATCACGCGCGGCAGGCCGGCCGGCAGGGCGTCGAACACCGTCGGGCGTCCGGTCGGATCCCTGTGGCTGGTCAGCAGGCCGGCCGGCTTGTGATAGCGCCAGACGCGCGTCGCCTGGGTCGAGCCCATGGGCTTGCCGTCCACGGTGATCACGTCGTCGCGCGTCACCAGGGTCGCGGGCGTGTCCAGGATGCGGCCGTTGACCGCCACCTTGCCCAGGCCGATCAGCCGCTCGACCTCGCGGCGCGAGGCGATGCCGGCGCGCGCCATGGTCTTGGCGATTCGCTCAGCGCGCAGCGGCGTGTCGGTCTTGGCCGAATTGGATGACGGCTTGCCGTCCTTGCCGGCGCCCCCGCTGCGGGGCCGGTCGCTCGTCCCGGCCCGGTCAGGCTTGTCGCCGAACCGCTTGGGGCCGTCTTCGCGAGGGCTGCGCGGCTTGTCGCCGAATGATTTCGTCCCGTCGCCGCTCTTGCGAGGACCGGAGGATTTAAAGGGCCGGGGCGACCGTTCGTCTTGACGGGCGCGGGGCTTCTTGTCGTTGTCGTCTGTATGGCGGACCATGATGAGCGGTTCATGCGCATGGCGCTGGACCAAGCGCAAGCGGCGGCGGACGCAGGAGAGGTGCCTGTGGGCGCAATTCTTGTCGATCCTGCCTCAGGTGAGGTAATTTCGACCGGCGCCAATGGTCCAATCGCGTCACACGACCCCACCGCCCATGCCGAGGTCGTCGCGATGCGGCGCGCGGCGACGGCGCTGGAAAACTACCGTCTGACCGGCCTGACCCTGTATGTGACGCTGGAGCCCTGCGCCATGTGCGCCGGCGCTATCAGCCACGCCCGAATCGGCCGCGTCGTCTGGGCCGCCGACGATCCCAAGGGCGGGGCGGTGATCCACGGCCCCCGCCTGTTCGAACAGCCCACCTGCCACTGGCGCCCGGCGACGGACTGGGGTCTTCTGGCGGACGAGTCGTCCGGCCTGCTCAAATCCTTCTTCCGTCAACGGAGGGGAACGGCCGCGAGCGGCGCACGTTAGACCGGCGCGCCAAGCGGCGCCGTTGTGAGGATAAGCGTCTTGTTCAAGCCGGTTTCGCCGTCGTCCGTCGTCTTGCGCGGCCTGGCCGCCCCCGCCCTTCTCGCCGCCCTGGCGGTTCTGGCCGCCTGCGGCCCCGATCCCGACAAGGCCCCCACCACCGGCGACGAGGTCAAGGACCGCGCCATCGAGGCCCAGACGGCCCGCCAGCGCACCGGCGCCGAGATCCAGGACCGCACCCTGAACCGCGTCGTCCACACCGTCTATCTGTGCGACAACGGCGAACGCCTGTCGGTCGATTTCGACAACCCCCGCCAGATGGCCACCGTCCGCAACTCGTCCGGCGAGGCCATCGACCTGTATCAGGAGCGCGCCGCCGACGGCATCTGGTACCGCGCCTCCAACGTCGAACTGCGCGGCAAGGGCGTCCTCGCCACCTGGTCGGTCCAAGGGCGCCAGCCGACCCAATGCCGGGCCGTGGACTGAAGCCTAGCCCCTGCGCGACGTCGGTCGCGGCGCGAGCTGATCCAGCGCCTCCGCATTGTCCCGCCCCCAGGCGTAGAGCAGTTCGACCGGCTCCACGAACCGCGCGCCCAGGTCCGTCAGCCGGTATTCGACGGCGGGCGGCATCGCCTCCAGCACATGGCGGTTGATCAGGCCGCTGACCTCCATCTCGCGCAGCGTCTGGGTCAGCATCTTCTTGGACACCCCCGGCAGGCTGCGCAGCAGGACGCCGGCCCGCGCACAGCCGCCATGACGCGCATGCAGGGTGTGCAGAACCATGCTGGTCCATTTGGTCGCGAACAGCTCCAGCACCCGCCGGGGCGCGCAGTCCTCGCGCCAATCCTCGTCTTCGCCGCCTGTCTGCATGGTGGTCGCCTTCCGGGATCCAGGTCCCCAAATGGTGCCTTCTAGCGACCCGGCGCCGCCCCCACTAGGTGATGGACGAACGAAGAGGAGACGACCATGTCCAAAACAGCCCTTGTGGTGGGATCCAGCGGTATCGCAGGCGGCGCCGTCGCGGCCGAACTCACAGCCCGCGGCTGGTCGGTGCTGGGCCTCGCCCGCCGGCCGGTCGCGCAGGACGGGGTCACGCCCGTCGTCGCAGACCTTCAAGACCCGTCCGGCGCCGCAGCCGCCCTGGCCCAGACCCGTCCGGACGCCGTCTTCTTCACCACCTGGTCGCGCCAGGCGAATGAGGCGGAGAACATTCGCGTCAACGCCGCCATGGTGCGCGCCGTGCTGGACGCCGTCCGACCTGCGGCCTCAGTGCGCCACGTCGCCCTGGTGACCGGCCTGAAACACTACCTCGGCCCGTTCGAGGCCTATGGCAAAGGCGTCTTGCCTCAGACGCCGTTCCGCGAGGAACAGGCCCGGCTGGATATCGACAACTTCTACTACGCCCAGGAAGACGAGGTCTTCGCCGCCGCCCAGGCCGACGGCTTCGCCTGGAGCGTTCATCGCCCCCACACCATCATCGGCAGGGCGGTCGGCAACGCCATGAACATGGGAACCACCCTGGCGGCCTACGCCAGCCTGTGCCGCGAGACAGGCCGCCCGTTCCGCTTCCCCGGTTCTGAAGCCCAGTGGAACGGCCTCACCGACATGACCAGCGCCACCCAGCTGGCCCGTCATCTGGTCTGGGCCGCCACCACGCCCGCCGCCGCCAACCAGGCCTTCAACGTCGTCAACGGCGATGTCTTCCGCTGGAAATGGATGTGGGGACGGATCGCCGACTGGTTCGGCCTGACGCCCGCCCCGTTTGACGGGACGATCACGCCGCTGGAGACCCAAATGGCTGAGGACGGCGAAGTCTGGCGCCGCCTCGCCGCTCGCGAAAACCTGGTCGAGCCGAACCTCGACCGCCTGGCCTCGCCCTGGCACACAGACGCCGACCTCGGCCGCCCGATCGAAGTGGTGACCGACATGGGCAAGAGCCGCCGCCTGGGCTTCCTCGACTACCAGCCCACCGACGACGCCTTCTTCGCCCTGTTCGAACAACTCAGGGCTGAGCGGTTGATTCCCTGACGGCCGATCAGCCGAAACCCGCCAGCCTGCGATCCAAACCGTCGCGCACCTCGGGCCAGTCGTCGTCGATCACCGCGAACATGACGGTGTCGCGCGCCCGGCCGGTCCAGGTGATCTTGTGCTTGCGCAGCACGCCTTCGGCCTTGGCGCCCAGCTTCAGGATGGCGGCTTGGCTCTGGGCGTTGACGGCGTCGGTGATGATCTCGACCCGCACCGCGCCTGCGTTGAAGGCGTGGCCGAGCAACAGCCGCTTGCAGGCCGGATTGATCGCCCCGCCCCGTGCCTCAGGCCGGTAGAAGGTCGAGCCGATTTCGCAGCGGCGATAGGCGGGATGGATCTCGTACAGGCTGGTCGTGCCGACCACGACCCCGTCAGACAGTCGCCGCACCGCATAGGCGATGCGCGTTCCGGCGCGCATCGCCGCCAGGGCGCTGTCCCACCAGCCGTCGAAATGCGCGCCATAAGCCGGGGCGACCATGATGTCCCAGGCGGCGGCGTCGCAATCCAACACCGCGCGCACCTCGGCCTTCAGCCTATCATCGAACGGCTCCAGCCGCACGAACTGGTCCTCCAGCGGGACCGTGGCGATCTGCATCACGCCGAGGCGCCTTCCTCGATCAGGAAGGCCCGCACCTTGGCCGCATCAACCCCCTTGGCCACGAAGGCCTGGCCGATGCCGCGCGCCAGTATCAGGGTCAGGGCTCCGCCCTCGGCCTTCTTGTCGCCCGCCATCAGGGCCAGCAGCCGGTCGGCCGCGAACGACCCCGCCTGCTCCAGCCGTGTCGGCAGGCCCGCGGCCGCGACCACCGCCTCGACCCGTTCGACGTCTTCCGCCGAACACAGCCCCTCCCGCGCCGAATACCGGAAAGCCATGCAGCAGCCCAGGGCGACCGCCTCGCCGTGGGCCAGCGCGCCTTCGTCGAAGCCGACCTCGGTCTCGACCGCATGGCCGAAGGTGTGGCCCAGGTTCAGCAGGGCGCGACGCCCGGCTTCCTTCTCGTCCTCGCCCACGACAGCGCTCTTGATCTCGACCGAGCGGATCACGGCCCGTTCCAGCGCCGCCGGATCGCCCCCCGCGCCCGTCGCCCCCTCGCCCGCCAGCCAGTCGAAGAAGGCCGCGTCGCAGATCAGCCCGTGCTTCAGCACCTCGGCCCAGCCGGACTTCACCTGCCGCGTCGGCAGGGTCGCCAGCACGTCGATGTCGGCCAGGACCAGACGCGGCTGATGGAAGGCGCCGACCAGGTTCTTGCCCCGCGGCGTGTCGATGGCCGTCTTGCCGCCGACGGACGAGTCCACCTGGGCCAGCAGGGTCGTCGGAATCTGCACGAAGTCGACGCCGCGCATATAGAGCGCCGCCGCCAGACCGGCCAGATCGCCCACCACGCCGCCGCCCAGGGCGACGACCACGTCCTTGCGGTCCAGCCCGATCTCCAGCAGCCGGTCCAGAACCCGCTCCAACTCGGCGAAGGACTTGGAGCCCTCGCCCGCCGGCACGGCCACGATCTCGCTCCTGACGCCTGCCGCCGCCAATGCGGCCGTCAGGGCGGGGGCGTGGATCGCCGCCACCGTCTCATCGGTGATGACGACCGTCCGCCCCTTGGCCAGGGGCGCGATGCGCGCCCCCGCCTGGGCCAGCAGCCCGCGCCCCACCACGACGTCATAGGCCGCGAAGGCCCCGCCGCTGACCGGAATGATCGTCATCGCCTCGTCTCCGCGCGCCGTCTCTGGCGCCAGTGTCGGCGCAGGTTCTTGTGAATGGCGTCCACCGCCTGACCGTGCGAGCCCTGGCCCACGTCCACGGCCACGTCCGCCTCGCCATAGATCGGATAGCGGGCCTCGGCCAAGGTCGTCAGCACCGCCAGCGGATCCTGGCCGCGCAACAGGGGCCGGGTGTCGCGCCGCGCCACCCGCTCGGCGATCACCTTGAGGTCCGCCCTCAGCCAGACCGTGTCGGCCCGTTCTTTCAACAGGGCGCGGGTTTCCGCATTCATCATCGCCCCGCCGCCGGTCGCCAGGACAATGGGCGGTCCCTCCAGCAGGCGGCGCATCACCCGCGCCTCGCCGGCCCGGAATTCCTCCTCGCCCAGGGCGGCGAAGATTTCGGACACCGTCATCCCGGCCGCCGATTCGATCTCCACGTCCCCGTCGGCGAAGGGC
This sequence comes from Brevundimonas sp., assembly GCF_030656255.1. Lineage (GTDB taxonomy): Bacteria > Pseudomonadota > Alphaproteobacteria > Caulobacterales > Caulobacteraceae > Brevundimonas. The sequence continues at coordinate 8,390 of NZ_JAUSOE010000147.1, forward strand.
AGTTTCAGCCGGTTGGCCAGCCGCCGCCCCACCGACGATTTGCCCACCCCCATCAGCCCGACCAGGGCTATGGTGCGGTTCGGGCCCGGATTCGCGCGCCGCCTCATCCGGCGGCTCCGGCGGAACGGACGGTCGAAAGGACGGCGAAGGCGGCGGAACGGGCAGGCATGATCGATCAAACCTCTACACCAAGCCCGCCCTCGCGCCATCCGCCCACGGACCGGATCGCGTCATGACGCCCCAGATCGAGGCCTTTCTGGAGATGATGGCGGTCGAACGCGACGCCTCGCCCCACACCCTGTCCGCCTATGGCCGCGATTTGGCGGACGCCGAGGCCGCCCTGGCCGGGGCCGGCGGCCTGATGCAGGCCGACCAGGAGGCGCTCGAGACCTGGTTCGCCGACCTGTCGCGGCGCGGCCTGTCGGCCGCCACCGCCGCGCGGCGCCGTTCCTCGGCGCGCCAGTTCTATCGGTTCGCCCTGGCCGAGGGCTGGCGTACGGACGATCCGTCGCGCCGCCTGGATGCGCCCAAGCAAGGCCGCCCCCTGCCCAAGCTGCTCAGCCGCGACGAGATCGACCGTCTGCTGGCCGCCGCCGCCGCCCGCGACGCCGCGGGGGGACTGCGCCTGGTCGCCCTGGTCGAGATGGCCTACGCCTCGGGGCTGCGGGTCTCCGAGCTGCTGGGGCTGAAGGTCGAGGCGGTGCGCCGCGACCCCGCCTATCTGATCGTGCGCGGCAAGGGCGGCAAGGAACGACTGGCTCCCCTGAACACCGCCGCCCGCGAGGCGATCAAGGCCTGGCTGACCGCGCGCGACGCCGGGCGAAAGCCCGAGGCGCCCGACAGTCCCTGGCTGTTCCCCTCGTCCGGCCGCACCGGCCATCTGACGCCGCGCCGGTTCGCCCAGCTGCTGGACGAGGCGGCGCTGGTCGCCGGCATCGACCCCGCCCGCGTCAGCCCCCACGTCCTGCGCCACGCCTTCGCCACCCACCTGCTGGAAGGCGGCGCCGACCTGCGCGTCGTCCAGACCCTGCTGGGCCACGCCGACATCGCCACGACCCAGATCTACACCCACGTCGCCACCGACCGCCTGGCCCAGGTCGTCCAGCAAAACCACCCCTTGGCGCGGGATGATTGACGGCGCATATTCGAGCCATGGCCGAGGATTTCTACGTCAAGGCGATCTGGGATCCTGAGGCCGAAGTCTGGTTCAGCGACTCCAACATCGTTGGCCTCGTGATCCAAACCGCGACGCTGACCGAGTTCGAAGTGCTGGCCCGGCATTTCGCTGCAGAGCTTCTGGCCGAGAATATGAACGTTATCGGCGACACCCTCATTCGGTTCGAGGCTGCAGCACATTTCACGGTCGCGGCTCTTCCCTTCCCTCTCCCAGCGGGAGAGGGCTTGAGCGCCCGAGAGCGCAGCGATCGGTCTTGCGCGAAAGGGTGAGGGAGAAGGGTGCGAACTCTCCCACCGACAGGCCCTCATCCGGCCCTGCGGGCCACCTTCTCCCCATGGGAGAAGGGAAGCGGCTCTGAACCCCGCTTGCCCGGCGGCCTCGACCTCTCTAGTTTCGCCCGCCTTCCCTAGGGGCGGTTTTCCCGCCTGCAGTCCCGGACGCCTTTATGGCCACGCACTATCTCGATTTCGAAAAGCCGATCGCCGATCTGGAAGCCAAGATCGAGGAACTGTCGGCCCTGTCCGAAACCTCGGGCTCGTTCGAGACGGAAATCGCCGGCCTGCGCAAAAAGGCCGAGCAGCTGCGCAAGAAGACCTACGCCGGTCTCGACCCCTGGATGAAGACCCAGGTCGCGCGCCATCCGCAGCGGCCGCATTTCGTCGA
>NZ_JAUSOE010000151.1 GCF_030656255.1 Brevundimonas sp.
GGGCGATCAGGAACACGCCCCAGAAGGCCCAGACCGCCGACCCGCCGGTGCCGATCAATATGCCGATCAGGAACACCAGCCCCAGGGCCAGGCCGATGTTGATCAGGTGCCGCGCCGGCAGCAGGATGGGCGTACCGGACATCCGCCCGTCCAGCTTGGCAAAGGCGATGACCGAGCCGGTGAAGGTGATGGCCCCGATGGCGACGCCGAGCGACAGCTCGATGATCGACAGGGTCTTGATGCCCGTCCCGTCCTCGGACAGGATTCCGAAGGCCTCGGGCGCATAGACGGCGCCGATGGCGACCAGGCAGGCGGCCATGCCGACCAGGCTGTGGAAGGCGGCGACCAGTTGCGGCATGTCGGTCATGGCCACGCGCCGCGCGATCAGGGCGCCGGCCCCGCCGCCGACGATGAACCCGCCCGCGATCAGGGCCAGGGTGACGGTGTCCAGCGCCCCGGTGGTTCCCAGGGTCAGCAGGGTCACGCCGATGGCCAGGGCCATGCCGATCATGCCGAAGGTGTTGCCCTGGCGGCTGGTCTCGGGGCTGGACAGGCCGCGCAGCGACAGGATGAACAGGACGCCCGAAACCAGATAGGCCAATGCGGCCAGCGATGCGTTCATCACGCCCTTCCCCTCAAGACGTGCGCGCCAACCGCCACAGGGCGGCGGCGATGAACAAGGGGCCGATGAAGAACAGGGCCCATTCGAAGACGCCCAACGGCCGGTCCTGGGTCACGACCCGGACCAGAATGGCCGAAAAGACAAAGGCGATGCCGCAGTCGTGCAGCCGCTGGCGCTTGATCGGGATCTTCGTCCCGAACCAGCCGTACAGCCACAGGCCGAAGCCCAGGCCGGTGGCGATCCAGGAGCCCCCGATTGCAATCTGCGCAGCGTCGGTCACGTCGTGACCTTGGGAGCCGGCCGCTCCTTCTTCTTGTACATGGCCAGCATCCGCCGGGTGACCATGAAGCCGCCGAAGATGTTGACGCTGGCCAGGGTCACGGCCAGCACACCCGCGCCCTTGGCGATCCAGGCGCTGGGGCCGGTGACGTCGCCCGACACGGCCGCCGCGGCGATCAGGCCGCCGACGATGATGACGCTGGACACCGCATTGGTCACGGCCATCAGCGGCGTGTGCAGGGCCGGCGTCACGCTCCAGACGACATAATAGCCGACGAAGATGGCCAGGACGAAGATGGCCAGGCGGAAGACGGTGGGATCGACGTGTTCCATGGTCAGGCCTTCGCCTCCAGCAGTTTGTGGATGCCGAGAAGCACCCGCAAAACTGCGCCAATGCCAAAGCTTAGAGTAAGCAACATGACCGCTGCGGGAACCATAGAGGCTATGCGTTGAGCTGCCGTACCAGGCATACCCAGCATCGCCACACCCATCAGAGCAGTGCCGAGGATTCCAAGAACCATCAGCACCCAACTGGCCCCCGTCAGAAACCGTTGAACAAGAGGCGTCATCCCCGCACTCCTTCATGCACCACGACCCCGCCGTGCGTCACCACGGCCGCCTTCAGGATCTCGTCCTCCAGATCCACGGCCAGGACCCCGTCCTTGATCATCAGCCCGACAAAGGCCGACAGGTTGCGGGCGTACAGGGCGCTGGCGTCGGCGGCGATGCGGCCGGGCAGGTTGGACCAGCCGACGATGGTCACGCCATTCGCGGTGGTCACGACCTCGTTCAGCTTCGAGCCCTCGACATTGCCGCCCGCCTCGACCGCCAGATCGATGATGACCGAGCCGGGCTTCATCGAGGCCACATGGGCCGCGGTCAGCAGCACCGGGGCGGCGCGGCCGGGGATCAGGGCGGTGGTGATGACGATGTCCTGCTTGACCACATGGCTGGCGGTCAGTTCGGCCTGTTTGGCCTGGTACTCGGGCGACATCGGCTTGGCGTAGCCGCCGGCGGTCTGGGCATTCTTGAACTCCTCGTCCTCGACGGCCAGGAATTTGGCGCCCAGGCTCTCGACCTGTTCCTTGGTGGCGGGACGGACGTCGGTGGCGGTGACGACGGCGCCCAGACGCCGCGCCGTGGCGATGGCCTGAAGCCCGGCGACGCCGACGCCCATGATGAAACATTTGGCCGGGGCGACCGTGCCGGCCGCGGTCATCATCATCGGGAAGCCCTTGCCGAAGGCATAGGCGGCCTCGATCACCGCCCGGTATCCGGCCAGATTGGCCTGGGACGACAGCACGTCCATGACCTGGGCGCGGGTGATGCGGGGCACGAATTCCATGGCGAAGGCGGTGGCGTTGGCGCCGGTCAGGGCCTCGACCGTCGCCTTGTCGCGCCAGGCGTCCAGCATGGCGATGACGATCGCGCCGGGCTTGAGCGCGCTGGTCTCCTGGGCCGTGGGGCCGCGCACCTTCAGCACGATGTCCGCGCCGTCCAGCACCGCGCGGGTGTCGGGCTTCACCGCCGCGCCGGCGGCGACATAGTCCGCGTCCGGAATGGAGGAGCCCAGGCCGATCCCGGCCTCGACCGTGACGGTCGCGCCCAGGGCGATCAGCTTCTTGACCGTCTCGGGCGTGACGGCGCAGCGCGTCTCGCCTTCGCGACGTTCCCGGGTGGCGGCGATAGCGACGGCCAAGCGAATCCCCTTGTTCTTATTATGGGACGCGAGACTAGGCCGGTTCCGAGGACGCCGTCAAAGCGCGTCGTTATTTCGCCGCTTCAGTGCCCGGCGTCGGCCTTGGGCTTCAGGGCGAAGAAGCCCACGACGCCCAGCACCACCGCGCCGATCAGCGCCGCCATCAGGTTCCCGCCCGGATGGAACCAGAGGGTCAGGAACAGCAGCAGGCAGGCCACGGCCAGCGAGCCCCACTTGGCCAGGTCCATGAACAGTTTGAAGGTCGCCGCCTGTTCATTGATCTGCATCCCGCCCCGGACATAGGCGGACGCATCGGCGTCTGCTTCGGCGGTGGCGGGGTTGTGAGCGTCGGCCATGAGAACTCCCTCGGTCTTATCGTTGAGGCGACTATAGCGCGGGTTCAGCCGGACGCCAGCCTCACCCCAACGCCTCGAACTGATCCACCAGCCGTTCCAGCCGCTTGCAGCCCACGCTCCAGAAGGCCGGATCGCGCGGATTGAGGCCGAAGGGCTTCAGCGCCTCGACGTAGGTCTTGGCCCCGCCCCCGGCCAGCAGGTCGCGATACAGGGGGGTGAACCCCGTCGGATCGGCCCGGCGCGCCTCCATCAGGGCCGCCACCAGCAGGTCGCCGAAGGCGTAGGCGTAGACGTAGAAGGGCGAGTGGACGAAGTGGCTGACATAGGCCCACCAGTGCTCGTAACCGGGGTTCAGCGTCACCGCCGACCCCAGCGAGGCGCCCATCTCGGTCAGCCACAGCTCATTGATCCGCTGCTGCGACACCTCCCCCTTCTGCCGCTCGTCATGGAAGCGGGTCTCGAACCGGTGGAAGGCGATCTGGCGCACCACGGTGTTCAGCCCGTCCTCGATCCGTCCGGCCAGCAGACCGCGCTGCTCGCGCTTGGGCGCCGTCGCCAGCAGACGGTCGAACGTCAGCCCCTCGGCGAAGATGGAGGCGGTCTCGGCCAGGGTCAGGGGGGTGTCGGCCAGAAGCGTGCCCTGGTCAGCCGCCAGGGTCTGGTGCACCCCGTGTCCCAGTTCATGAGCCAGGGTCAGGACGTCGCGCCGCTCGCCCATCCAGTTCAGGAAGACATAGGGGTGGCGGTCGGCGGTGACCGGATGGGCATAGGCGCCCGATTGCTTGCCGGGGCGGGCCCGGCCGTCGATCCAGGGCTTGTCGAAGAAGCCGGCGGCCCGTTCCGCAAACTCGCCGCCCAGGTCCGAGAAACTGTCCAGCACGATCTCGCGGCCCTGGGTCCAGGTGAAGGCGCGCGGGGCGGTGGTCTCGATGGGGGCGTTGCGGTCCCAGTGGTCCAGCCGCGCCTTGCCCATGGCCTTGGCCTTCAGCGCATAATAGCGATGCGACAGCTGCGGATAGGCGGCGGCGACGGCTTCGGCCATGGCGTCCACCGCCTCGCCGTCGACCTCATTGCCCAGGTGGCGGCCGTCGGCGGGCCGTTTGAAGCCGCGCCAGCGGTCCTCCATCGCCTTGTCGGCGGCGACCGTATTCAGTACCAGGGCCAGGGTCGGGGCGCGGGCGGCCAGGGCCTCCGACAGGCCCTCGGCGGCGGCCCTGCGGCGCGCGGGTTTGGCGTCCGACAGCCGGTTCAGGGCCTCGGCCAGGGTCAGGCTTTCATTGCCCGCCTTCGCCCGCAGCGCCGCCAGCTGTTCGTCGAACAGGCGCGGCCATTGGGCCGTGATCGGGCCGCGTTCGGCGATGAAGGTCTCAAGCTCGCTCGACAGCTCGTGCGGCTTCATCGCCCGGACCCGCCGCAGCCAGGGCCGCCAGCGCGATGCGCCTGCGTGGGCCTGAAGCGCGGCCTCCAGCGGGGCGTCGTCGATCTGGTTGATCTCCAGCGTCAGCCAGACGGTCGGGGTGGCGATGGCGGTGATCTTCTCACGCACATCGGCCTCGAACCCCTGCGCCCCCGCATCGTCGCGCGCCGTCGAGGCCGACAGGAAGGCGTAGGCGCCCAGGGCGCCCAGCACGTCCGACGCCTGTTCATACAGGCTGATCGCCCGATCCAGCGCGGCGCCCAAGGCAGCCGGATCGTCGCGCTGCCCGGCCAGCCGGCCTTGAAGGCCGTTCAGCTCGTCCACCAGGGCGCGGGCCCTGGCCAGGTCGGCGGCGATCCGGACGTCGTCGCGCGAACCATAGAGGTCGGTCAGGTCCCACAGCGGGGCTTCGATGTCGGGCGTCTTGAAGGGGGCGTTCATGCCTGCCTTTGTGGGGGCGCGGCGAGGCCGATGCAACGGCCGGAAGCCGCCAGACGACGCGCGCGGATCATCGCAATCAGATCGCCTCACCCAGGAGATCCCGCATGACCTATCGTATCGAAGCCCTGCCGCTGGCGCTCTTCGCGCCCTATTTCGCCATGTCAGATAAAGACTTAGCCGCCGTCGGCGCGCGCCGCTGGGTCGCCGACGCCCCCGGTCGCGCCCCCTGCCGGGTCAGTTTGCGCGACGCCGACGCCGGAGAAGCCCTGGTGCTGGTCAATCACGCCCACCTGACCGACCCGACCTCGCCCTATCGCGCCGCCGGGCCGATCTTCGTGCGCGAGTCGGCGGTGGAACAGGCGCCGATCACTGGGCCGGCGCCGGAGACCCTGACCAAACGACCGCTGTCGCTGCGTCTGTATGACCGACGCAACATGATGCTGGAGGGGCTGGTGATCGACGGCGCAGACCTGGACGCGCGGCTGGCCGAGGCGTTCGACCATCCGGCTCTGGACCAGGTCCACATCCATTTCGCCCCGCGCGGCTGCTATCTGGCGCGGGCCTGTCGGGTCGAGGCGACGCTTCCCTGAACGCCCCCGCTCCGGTTAGATGGCGCGCCCAGGTCGGTCGCCCACTCGGGCCCCGAGCCGGGCAAAGAGGCGCGCCATGACCACCGAAACCGCAAATATTCTCGGCACGGGCTGGGGCGGGACCACGCCGGACGGCGACCGTCGGCGGATCGCCATCGTGCGGCTAGCCGTCGGTCTGTTGCAGGGGATCGTCCTGTACCTGCTGCTGCGCGCCACCGAGGGCGACAGCGCCAGCTGGTCGCAGCGCCACCCCGACCTGTTCGCCCCGGCCCTGCTGACCGCCCTGTTCCTGCCCGCCGTCCTGCTGTCCGGCGTCGGCAAGCTGCGGCTGTGGGTCTATGTGGTCTGGAGCCTGATCGCAGGTTTGGCGCTGGCCCTTCTGGCCTGGCACGACATCGCCCGCCAGGCCGACGGCGCGCGCGAGGCGACCTTCCCCCTGTTCGTCTTCGCGGCGGCGGCCCTGTTCATCGCCCACCACCTGATCGTGCCGGCCGACCGCGAGCGCCGGCTTGCGGCCTCCTATCCGGCCTATTTCGACGCCGCCTGGATGGCGGGAGTGCAGGGAGTGCTGTCCATCGGTTTCGCCGGCGCCTTCTGGCTGCTGCTTCTGCTCGGGGCCAGCCTGTTCAAGATCATCGGACTGAGTTTCCTCAGCGACCTGCTGCAAGAGAGCTGGTTCTCCCTGCCGCTGACCAGCCTCGCCTTCGCCACGGCGGTGCATCTGACCGACGTGCGCGACGGCCTGATCCGGGGCGTGCGGACCGTGGCCCTGATGCTGTTGTCCTGGCTGCTGCTGGTCATCACCGTGCTGGTGGGCGGCTTCCTGCTGGCCCTGCCCTTCACCGGTCTGAACGGCCTGTGGCAGACGGGCAGCGCGACGGCCCTGGTCCTGTCGGCGGCCGCGGCCCTGATCGTGCTGATCAACACCGCCTATCAGGACGGCCGCCCCGATCATCGGCCCCCGGTGGTGCTGCGCTACGGCGTCCGGGTCGCCTCGGCCCTGATCGCGCCCCTGGTGGCCCTGGCCTTCTGGGGTTTGACCCTGCGTATCGGCCAGCACGGGCTGACGCCGGATCGGATCATCGCCACGGCCTGCGCGACGATCGGCGCAGTCTATGGTCTGGGCTATCTGTTCGCCGCCGTGCGGTCCGGCCCCTGGATGAAGCCGCTGGAGCCGACCAATATCCTCGCCGCCGTCCTGTCGGTCGCGGTCATCCTGGCCCTGTTCAGCCCCCTGGCCGATCCGGCGCGGCTGTCGGCGGCGGATCAGGTCGCCCGGCTGGAACGCGGCGCCGTGGCGGCCAAGGATTTCGACTTTGACTTCCTGCGGTTCGAGAGCGGCAAGGCGGGGCTGGCGGCGCTGGACAGGTTGACGCGGTCGCCCGACGCCAAGACCGCCGAACTGGCGCGCGCGGCCAAAGCCCGCGAAGAACGGTCAGGCTATTCAACCCAGGACCAGAACGCCCGGGTGGCGGGCATCCGCATCCAACCCGTCGCCGGCCAGACGACGCCGCCCAGCTTCACCGCCCAGTTGGGTCGGCAGGGGGCTCTGATGTACGCCTGCGACACCGAGGCTCCCTGCCGCCTGCGCACCCTGGACCTCGACAACGACGGCCGGATCGAGATCCTGCTGGCCGCGTCGGGGGCTGTCATGATCTTCGCCCAGGACGGCGAGGGGCAATGGTCGCAAACCGCGCACTACTCCTTCAACTGTGCGCTTGGCTCGCCAGACGACCTGGCGAAGGCCTTCGAAAAGGGCGTGGCGACCGCCCCCGCCAGCCTGCCGGATCTGGTCGTGGCCGGTCGGAGATTGCAGGCCCAGCCCCAAATCCAATGCACGCCGCCGGTGTCGCGTTAACGGCCCGGTCACCACGCCCTCTCACCCGATTTTCACCTCGTCCCCCTAGAAATCGTCCCGAAACGGGCCAGTCGGGATCACCGGCGGCCTATCGGTGATGACAAGGGGCTCCCATGGCCAAGACCGTTCTGGTCGTCGATGACGACCCGACCCAGCGCCGCCTGATCCAGGCCGTGCTCGAACGCGACGGTTACGCCGTGGTCCATGCCGCCGGCGGCGGCGAGGCCATCGACCGCATGCTCCGGGGCGGCGGCGCCGACATGCTGTTGCTGGACATGGTGATGCCCGAGATGTCCGGCCTGGAATGCCTGGCCGAGCTGCGCAGCGCGGGCGTGACCACGCCGGTCATCGTGCTGACGGCCAACGGCGGCATCGACACCGTGGTCAAGGCTATGCAGGCCGGGGCCCAGGACTTCTTCGTCAAGCCGGTCGGGCCTGAGCGCCTGCTGGTCGGGGTGCGCAACGCCCTAAAGCTGACCCAGCTGACGGCCGAGGTGGGCCGGCTGACCAAGCGGTCCCAGGGCCGCGCCAGCTTCGACGACATCATCGGCGACAGCGCCCCCATGCGAATGGTCAAGGCCTTCGGCGCCCGCGCCGCCAAGTCGTCCATTCCCGTCCTGATCACCGGCGAAAGCGGCGTCGGCAAGGAAGTCATCGCCCGCGCCCTGCACGGCGCCAGCGACCGGGCCGGCAAACCCTTCGTCGCCGTCAACTGCGGCGCCCTGCCCGCCAATCTGGCGGAATCCATCCTGTTCGGCCACGAGAAGGGCGCCTTCACCGGCGCGGTGGACAAGACCCTGGGCAAGTTCCGCGAGGCCGACGGCGGCACCCTGTTCCTGGACGAGATCGGCGAACTGCCGCTGGACCTCCAGGTCAAGCTGCTGCGCGCCCTGCAGGAGAGCGAGATCGACCCCGTCGGCGGCAAACGCCCCGTGAAGATCGACGTCCGCATCGTCTCGGCCACCAATCGCGACCCGGCCCAACAGGTCCGGGACGGCGCCTTCCGCGAGGATTTGTTCTATCGGCTGAACGTCTTCCCGATCGAGGCCCCGTCCCTGCGCGACCGGCGCGAGGACATCCCGGCCCTGGTCGATCATTTCATCACCCGCTTCAACGCCGAGGAAGGCAAGCGGATCGCCGGCTGCGCGCCCGAGACCCTGACCATGCTCCAGGCCTTCGACTGGCCCGGCAATGTACGGCAACTGGAGAACGCGGTGTTCCGCGCCATCGTCCTGGCCGACGCCCCCTTCCTGCAACCCCATGACTTCCCAGCCATTTCAGGCATCGTCGCCCCCATGCCGGAGCCGGTCGCCGCGTCAGGTTCAAACGCCGCCTCGTCCTACGCCGACCTGCCGCCCTTGCCGGAACAGCCGATCCGCATTCTCGACGACCGGGGCCATCTGCGGACGCTGGAAGACATCGAACGCGACCTGATCCAGCACGCCATCGAGGTCTACGCCGGCCATATGAGCGAAATCGCCCGCCGCCTCGGCATCGGCCGCTCCACCCTGTACCGCAAGGTGCGCGAACAGGGGCTGGAGGGTCAGTTGAAGGAAGCGGGGTGAACGTCAGCCGCCTGATTCCAGCCGCTTCAGAAACGCCTTCACACTCCCCTCACCGTCATCCTCGGGCTTGACCCGAGGATCGGGCGCCCAGCCGCACAGACTGGGGTAGAGGTCGGCCCACTCAGGGTTCGTCCGCTCAATCAATTCGAGCTTCCAAACGCGGTTCCAGCGCTTCAGCGCCTTCTCTTTGCGGACAGCGGCCGTGACCAGCTCGAACTGCTCGTACCAGACCAGCAGACCGCAACCATAGCGACGTGCGAAGCCTTCGAACGCGCTGTTCCGGTGTTGATGGCCGCGTTCGTAAAGGTTCGAGGTCATGCCTATGTAAAGGACGCCGTGTGGACGGCTGGCCTCGATATAGGTCGCGATGAAAGGTCGGCGCTCACTCATCAACGCTGAGTTGCAGACAACCCGATCCTCGGGTCAAGCCTGAGGATGACGATCCATTAGAGGTCCTTTGATTTTTTACCCCACCGCCGCTTCGGCTCCTCGCCCTTCGCCTTGGCTGTGATCTCCTTCAGCTTGCGGCCCTGCATGGCCGACAGGGCCTGACCCGGCGCGCCCTTTTCAGGGTCGGCGAACGCGCGGCCGTGGGTCTTCACCCGCTCGCCGACCGAGTCGAGGAACTCGCCCTCCCATTCGGACAGAGAAACGCCCGCCTTCTCTGCCGAGCGGCGGGCGCGTTTCAGGGCGTTGAGTGCGGCGCGTTTCGCCGCTTCGCGCTGTATATCAAAGGGGCTGGGTAGCGGCTTCTTAGGCGCGCTATCGCCCTTCGGGCTGCTTGAGCGCGAGAGCCCGCCGCCTGGCTTGAAGGGGGTGCGCTTCAAGCCGGGTCAGCCTCAGATCTCGCCGAGGGCCGACAGATAGAGGTCCAGGATGGCGTCCTCTTCCTGGCGCTTGGCCTTGTCCTGCTTGCGGATGCGGATGACCTTGCGCAGGATCTTGACGTCATAGCCCTCGCCCTTGGCTTCGGCGAAGACCTCCTTCATGTCGGTCATGACGGCCTGCTTGTCTTCTTCGAGACGCTCGAGGCGTTCGATGATGGAGCGCAGCCGGCCCTGGGCCGTTGCGGTCAGAACATCGGACGAGGCGTCGAAGGCGGCGTCGTCGGCCATGGGGAATACTCCAGAAATCAAGCGCGGACGCTAACCACGCCCAGCGGCGCGGCTCAACCGCCGAACACGAAAAAGGCCGCGGACAATATCCGCAGCCTGTGGATCGTCAGGGTTTCCTGTTGCGCGATCGCCCTTCGGGCGACTTCAGCGCCAACCCTGCGTGCGCAGGCCGCCGAAGCGGCGCGCAGCGAACGCAGCTTAGCCCTGCTTCGCCTTGAAGCGCGGGTCGGTCTTGTTGATGACGAAGACGACGCCCTTGCGACGCACGACCTTGCAGTCGCGGTGACGGGTCTTCAGGGACTTGAGCGAGCTGCGGACCTTCATGGTCGGACGTCCTGAGAGAAGCCAATAAGAAAGCCGCTGATCCGGGCGGATCGCGGCGGAGGCGGTCGTATAGAGAGCGGTCCGGAGAAGGTCAACCCGCTACAGGCCGAAACCACACAAAAGCCAATCCCCGCCTGCCCGGCGGTCACTTCCCCACCCCGTGCTCAAGTAGCGCGAAGCGCGATAGCATCCAAGAAATGGGCTCAAGCAGCGCGAAGGGCGATAGCACCAAAAAAGATGGAGGCCTGACCTCCGAGTCGAACGGAGGGTTTCCGGGGTTGCACGCCCGTTGCGTCGCCACTCCGCCATCAGGCCGTCAGAGCACGCTGCGCCAATACGCCGCACGTCATTCGTCCGTCGATAAAAATGAGGGTTAATGACGTCAAAGGGGGAGTCTCGCCGCAACGCTTTCGCGCGGCAGGCGCTTTGTGGCGCGTGAAAGTCATTCGCGCGGATGTCATTTCACCTATCACGTCGGGGGCTGTAGTCTGAATCTCATGCGCTTTTCCTATCGCCTACTCCTGATCGTCTCGGTCGCCGCCTGTGCGCCGATGTTGCCGGAACCGCCCGTCAGCCTGCCGACGCCGCAGCCCGAACCCGCCCCTTCGGTGGTCGTCCCGACGCCGACACCCCAGGCTCCGCCGCTGGCCGCCTATGACCAGCAGGGTTTCGAAGGCTGGAAACAGGGCTTCCTGGCGCGCAAGGGCGGCGCCCGCCGCGCCGAGTACGAACGCGAACTGGCGGGCTTGACCCCCGACGCCTCGGTCGTGCGGCTGGACCGCAACCAGCCCGAATTCTCCAAGCCGGCCGGCGCCTATGTCCAGAACGCCGTGACCGCCTCGCGAATCGCCCAGGCCAAGCAGCGGATCGATCGCGTGCCGTGGTCGGTGGTCCAGCGCTTCGGCGTCCCCTCCGAAATCCTGGTCGGGGTCTGGGCTCAGGAGAGCGCCTTTGGTCAGGTTCAGGGCGACTATGACGTCATCCGCTCGCTGGCGACCCTGGCCTATGACGGCCGCCGTCGCGATTGGGCCGAGGCCCAGTTGAAGGACGCCCTGGACATCGTCGTGGACGGCCGCCGCGAACGCGCGGGCCTGAAGGGCAGCTGGGCGGGGGCCATGGGCCAGACGCAGTTCATGCCCGACAACTATCTGCGCCTTGGCGTCGATCAGGACGGCGACGGCAAGGTGGACATCTGGGCCGATGACGCCGACGCCCTGGCCTCCGCCGCCAATCTGCTGGCCCAAGCCGGCTGGAAGCGCGGCCAGGGCTGGGGTTATGAAGTGATCCTGCCCGCCGGCTTCAACTATTCCGAGGCCGAAGGACCGAAACACAACTGGGCCTATTGGGCGGCCAAGGGCGTGCGCCTGGCCCAGGGCGGCACGCCGAACGGCGCCGAGGCGCTGGAAGAGGCGACCATCCTGCTGCCCCAGGGCGCCAACGGCCCGGCCTTCCTGGCCCTGCCGAACCATTATGTGATCCGGCGCTACAACAACTCGGTCTCCTACGCCCTGGCCATCGGCCTGACGGCGGACGGGATCATGGGCAAGCCCGCCCTGACCAAGGCCTGGCCGAACGACGCCTCCATGTCGCGCGAACAACGGATCGGCGCCCAGGCGGCCCTGACGCGGCTGGGCTATGACACTCAAGGGATTGATGGGGTGATCGGCACCAACACCCGCACGGCCCTGCGCCGCTGGCAGCAGGCCAACGGCCGCATCGCCGACGGCTATCTGACCGCCGCCCTGGCCGACGAACTGATCCGCAAGACGAACTGAGGGGCGAAATCACCTCCCCGCGCGCGAAGGCGCGTGGGGAGGACAGATCGCGCAGCGATCAGGAGGGGGCGACTCAGGCGGCAGTGATGACCACGCCGGCTTCAAACACCGAGTCGCCCCCACCTGGCGCTCGCTGACGCGATCGCCTGTCCTCCCCGTCGGCCTTCGCCGACGGGGAGGTGAAGTTCCCTCAGGCCGCCTTGTCCCAGTTCAGCACCACCTTGCCCGACTGGCCCGACTTCATGGCCTCAAAGCCTTCGCGGTAGTCGGCATAGTCCAGCCGGTGGGTGATCAGCGGCGTCAGGTCCAGCCCCGCCTTCAACAGGCCCAGCATCTTGCGCCAGGTGGTGAACATCTCGCGGCCGTAGACGCCCTTGATGGTAAGGGCCTTCAAGATGATGGCGCCCCAGTCGGTCTCCATCGGCTTGCTGGGAATGCCCAGCATGGCCATGCCGCCGCCCATGATCAGGGTGTCGACGCACTGTTTAAAGGCGATGGGCGAGCCCGACATCTCCAGCGCCACGTCGAAGCCGACCTTCAGGCCCAGCTCCTTCATGACGTCGTGGATGTCTTCCTTGGTCGTGTTCACGGTGCGCACGCCCGGCGCCACCTTCTGCGCCAGCTCCAGCCGGAAGTCGTTGATGTCGGTCAGGACCACGGTGCGCGCGCCCGCGTGACGGGCCACGGCGGCCGCCATCATGCCGATGGGGCCGGCGCCGGTGACCAGGACGTCCTCGCCCAGCAGGTCGAACTGCTGCGCCGTGTGCACCGCATTGCCGAACGGATCCAGGATCGAGCCGATCTCATAGGGCACGTCGTCGGGCAGTTCGATGACGTTGAAGGCCGGGGCCACCACGAACTCGGCGAAGGCGCCCTGGCGGTTGACGCCGATGCCGCGCGTCTTGGGGTCCAGGTGGAAATGGCCGGCGCGGGCCGCCTCGGAGTTCAGGTCGATGACATGCCCCTCGGCCGAGACGCGCTGACCGATCTTCAGCGGGCGATCCACGTCCTTGCCGACGGCGACGATCTCGCCGGCGAACTCGTGGCCGGTGATCATCGGGGTCGGGACGTTCTTCTGGGACCACTCGTCCCAGTTCCAGATGTGGATGTCGGTGCCGCAGACGGCGGTGCGATGCACCCGGATCAGCACGTCTTCTGGCCCCGCCTCAGGGATCGGCGCGTCGATCAGTTCCAGGCCGATGCCCGGTGTGGTCTTGGCCAGGGCTTTCATCGTGTCGGTCATAGTCTCAACTCCCTGAAATCATGGCCTCGGCTTTGTTCCGAAGCCCGCGGCTGAGGCCCCACGCCTGCTCACCGCTTGTTCTTCGTCGATGGCGCGCGAAGAGGGCTAAATGACGCCCAGCTCCCGGCCCGCCTGCGTAAACGCCTCAACCGTCCGGTCGATCTGGTCGAAGCTGTGCGCCGCCGACATCTGGGTGCGGATACGGGCCTGGCCACGCGGCACCACAGGGAACGAAAACCCGATCACATAGACGCCCAGCTCCAGCGCTCGCGCCGCAAAATCCTGCGCCAGTTTGGCGTCGCCCAGCATGACCGGGATGATCGGATGCTCGCCGTTCAGCAGGTCGAAGCCCGCATCGGTCATGGCCATACGATAGCGGTGGGCGTTGGCCGACAAGCGGGTGCGAAGCGCGTCGCCCTCGGCCCCCTGGGCGATGCGGATGGCCTCCAGCGACGATCCGCACACCGCCGGCGCCAGAGCATTCGAGAACAGATAAGGCCGCGCCCGCTGTTTCAGCAGTTCGACCACCGACTTCTTCGCACAGATGAAGCCGCCCATGGCGCCGCCCAGGGCCTTGCCGAAGGTGCCGGTGATGAAATCCACCTCTACCCCGTGGTGGGCGAAGGAACCCTTGCCTTGCGGACCCAGGAAGCCCGTCGCGTGGCAGTCGTCCACCATGATCAGGGCGTCGTACTTGTCCGCCAGCAACCGGATCTCGTCCAGTTTGGCGATATAGCCGTCCATCGAGATGGCGCCGTCGGTGGCGATGATGATGTCGCGGGCGCCGGCCGCGCGGGCTTCCTTAAGCCGGGCCTCCAGCTCGTCCATGTCGGAGTTGGCGAACCGGTAGCGTTTGGCCTTGCACAGCCGCACCCCGTCGATGATCGAGGCGTGGTTCAGACTGTCCGACACGATGGCGTCGTTCTCGCCCAGCAGGGGTTCGAACAGGCCGCCGTTGGCGTCGAAAGCCGCCGCGAACAGGATGGCGTCCTCGAAGCCGAGATAGCCGGCGATGGCGGCTTCAAGCTCCTTGTGGATCTCCAGGGTGCCGCAGATGAAGCGAACCGAGGCCGTGCCCGCGCCCCACTTCTGCTGCGCCGCGATCCCGGCCTGGACGACGCGCTCTTCGCCCGCCAGGCCCAGATAGTTGTTGGCGCAGAAGTTCAGCACGTCGCGGCCGGCGACCTGGATCACCGGCCCCTGGCGCGAGGCGATGATGCGTTCGGGCTTGGTCAGGCCCTGGGCGTCGATCTCGGTCAGTTCGCCGGCGACGCGGTCGTAGAAGCTCTGGGTCATGGGCCGCGACCTACGCCGATTTCGACCGGGTTTCCACCCGTCTTCAAGTAGCGGTCCTCAGGTCGCGGTCTGGGGATCCGCCTCGGCCCGGATCGGGCTGACGCGGATCTTGCCGCCGCACGGCTGGAACTCGAAAGGCAGGCTGACAGTCGCCGTGTCGCCCGGCGCCGTGGCGCGCAGGGTGGCGACGCTGGGGCAGGTTTTCTGCATCGTCTCGTCGGGAACCACGTTCCAAGCAACCTCGAAATAGGCCTTGGCCCGGGGCGCCAGTTCGACCGGAGTCGGCGCCTGGCCTTGGCGGAAATAGCTGCCGGGGCTCTGGTCGGCGCGGATCGAGGTCACGGCCCGACCCTGAGCGTCCAACACGGTGACGCCCGGATAGCCGGTCAGGCTGCACGCTTGGGCGCCCAGGTTCTGTAGACTGAAGTTGCGCACCCGGTTGCCCGCCCCAGCGTCGCCGCCCTCGGCCGCCAGCTTCAGCTGCGGTCCCTTGCACGGCGTGGACACAGGCAAGACGCCGCCCGGCGCCGGCGTGGTCGTCTGGCCCGGCAGGACTTGCGGAACCGGCGCGGCGGCGGTCGCCACCGGCCGCGCGCATTGTTCCAGCACGGCCACCCCGACCTCCTCGTTGGGGCCAAGCCGGCTCAGGGTCGCGCGCTCCTGACCATCGCGCGGCGCGGTCCACCATTCGACGCCCGAGCCGACATAGCGAGCGCCGCTGGCCGCCTCGACCGAGCGCAGATCATAGGTCCGCCCCTTGTAGGCCAGCTGCGCCGTCGCGGTGTCGGGATACCGCGCCTCGACCATCGCCCCGCTCTCGCAAGCGTAGCCGACGGCCGGGGCGGCCGACGCGGGCGCCGGCTGCGGCTCGACCGGGGCGACCGGCTGTTCCGTCTCCGCTTGCTGGCAGGCGGACACACCCGTCAAGGCGGCGATGGCGAGGAGCCCAACAAGGCGGGGGGCAGTCAGGCGGCGCATCATGGTTAAGTCTCTCCCGTTCGGTGATCTAACGGCCAAGCTGGTGAAAGGCTCCGCTCCAGCGATCAGTGCGCGCCTTTCGGCGTCTCCATCAGCTCGATCAACACCCCGCCCATGTCGCGCGGGTGCAGGAAGACGACCGGCGTCCCGTGCGCCCCGATACGCGGCTCGCCCGTGCCCAGGATCGTCACGCCCTTGGCCCGCATCTCCGCCACGGCGGCGTGGATGTCGGCGACCTCGAAACAGACGTGATGCTGGCCGCCCTTGGGGTTCTTGGCCAGGAAACCGACGATGGGGCTGGTCTCGTCATAGGGTTCGATCAACTCGATCTGGGCCGTCGGCGTGTCGATGAAACAGACCTTCACCCCCTGCGCCGGCAGGTCGAACGGCTCGCCGATCTTGGTCGCCCCCAGCACGTCCCGATACAGTTTAATCGAGTCCGCGATGGACGGGGTGGCGACCCCGACATGGTTCAGGGCGCCGATCATGCGGTCTCCTTTGGCGCGGGCTGAGCGTAGCCCAGCCTCTGGTTCAGTTTCTCGATCAGGTCCACCGCCGTGTCGGCGATGGCCGAACCGGGCAGATAGACGGCCGCCGCCCCCATATCGAGCAGGGGCTGGACGTCGGACGGCGGTATGACGCCCCCGACCACGATCATGATGTCGGGCCGGCCCAGCTTCTCCAGCTCGGCCTTCAGTTCCGGCACCAGGGTCAGGTGGCCCGCCGCCAAGGACGAGGCCCCCACCGCATGGACCCCCTTTTCCACCGCATCGCGCGCAGCCTCTGACGGGGTCTGGAACAGGGCGCCGGCGGTGACGTCGAAGCCCAGGTCGCCGTAGCCGGTGGCGACCACCTTCTGGCCCCGGTCGTGCCCGTCCTGGCCCAGTTTGGCGATCAGGATGCGCGGCGGCCCGCCGTCGTTCTCGACGAAGGTCGCCACCATCTCGCGGGCGCGGGCGAAGCGGGGGTCATTGCCCGCCTCCTTGGCGTAGACGCCCGATACGGTCTGCACCGTCGCCACATGCCGGCCGAAGGCGGCCTCCAGCGCGTCGGAGATTTCACCCACCGTCGCCTTGGCCCGCGCCGCCTGCACCGCCAGCTCCAGCAGATTGGCGGTCCCGCGCGCGCCCTCGGTCAGGGCCGCCAGCGCCGCATCAGTCGCCGCCTGGTCTCGCTCGGCCCGCAGGCGTTTCAGCTTGTCGATCTGGGCCGCCAGCACCGCCGCATTATCGACCTTCAGCATCGGAATATCGTCGACGACGGGGTTCAGATATTTGTTCACCCCCACCACCGTCTGCTGGCCGGTGTCGATCCGGGCCTGGGTCTTGGCGGCCGATTCCTCGATCCTCAGCTTGGGGATGCCCGCTTCGATGGCCTTGGCCATGCCGCCCAGGGCCTCGACCTCGGCCATGTGCGCCCGCGCCCGTTCGGCCAGTTCGTGCGTCAGCCGCTCGACATAGAAGCTGCCGCCCCAGGGATCGATGACCTTGGTCAGCCCCGTCTCCGACTGCAGCAGGATCTGGGTATTGCGCGCGATCCGGGCCGAGAAGTCGGTCGGCAGGGCCAGGGCCTCGTCCAGCGCATTGGTGTGCAGGCTCTGCGTCTGCCCGCCCGCCGCCGCCATGGCCTCGACCATGGTGCGCGGCACATTGTTGAACACGTCCTGCGCCGCCAGGCTCCAACCCGAAGTCTGGCAGTGAGCGCGCAGCGACAGCGACTTGGGATCGACCCCGCCCTCTTTCCTGACCGCCTCGGCCCACAGCAGGCGGCCGGCCCGCATCTTGGCCACCTCCATGAAATAGTTCATGCCGATGGCCCAGAAGAAGCTCAGCCGCGGCGCGAACCGGTCGATCGGCATGCCCGCCGCGACGCCCGCTCGCAGATATTCGATCCCGTCCGCCAGCGTATAGGCCAGCTCGATATCCGCCGAGGCCCCCGCCTCCTGCATATGATAGCCGCTGATCGAGATGCTGTTGAACTTCGGCGTCTCCTGCGCCGTCCAGGCGAAGATGTCGGCGATGATCCGCATCGAGGGCTCGGGCGGATAGATGTAGGTGTTCCGAACCATGAACTCCTTCAGAATATCGTTCTGAATGGTCCCGGTCAGGGCCGCGTGCGGCACGCCCTGTTCTTCCGCCGCGACGACATAGAGGGCCAGGATCGGCAGCACCGCCCCGTTCATCGTCATCGACACCGACATCTGGTCCAGCGGGATCCCGTCGAACAGGGTCCGCATGTCATAGATGCTGTCGATGGCCACGCCGGCCATGCCGACGTCGCCCTTTACCCTGGGATGGTCGCTGTCATAGCCCCGGTGCGTCGCCAGATCGAAGGCGATGCTCAGCCCCTTCTGCCCCGCCGCCAGATTGCGACGATAGAAGGCGTTCGACTCCTCGGCGGTCGAGAAACCGGCGTACTGGCGGATGGTCCAGGGATTGCCCGCGTACATGGTCGGATAGGGACCGCGCACGAAGGGCGCGAACCCCGGCAGCCCGTCCTGGTGCCCCAGCCCCTCCAGCGCCTCGGCGCCATAGGCGGTCTCGACCCTCAGCCCCTCGGGCGTCAGCCACGGGTCCCGCGTCGGCCCCTGCCCCGTCGCGTCCAGGTTCAGGGCGATCTTACTGAAGTCAGGGAAACTCATTGAGCCGCCTCCTCGAAGGCCGCCGCAAATCGGATCGGCGTCAGGGGTTCGCAGACCCGCTCGACCGCCGACGGCGCCGCGTCAGCCGCCTCGACCGGCGCCGGCCGCACGTCCGCATCCACATATTTGGTCACGCCGATGATCTGGGCCGCGCCGTTCTTCAGCGCCGCCTCGCGCAGAGCGCGGGCGCGGGCGATGCGGGGCTGGATCACCGACCCCTTCAAGGCTTCGACCAGACCGCCCTCGGCCTCGATCATCTGGAACTCGACCCAGCCGGCCTCGGCCAGATCCCGCGTCCGGGCGTCCAGATACCAGCTCCCCGCCGCCGGATCATCGACCCGGCCCAGATTAGCCTCCTCCATCAGCACTAGCTGGGTGTTCCGCGCCTGCCGCCTGGCGAAGGCGTCGGACCGGCCCGAGGCGCGGGTGAAACCGTCCAGCACCACCACATCCGCGCCCCCCACGGCGCCCGCAAACCCCGCCGCTGTCAGCCGCAGCAGATTGGGCCAGGGATCGCGCGCCGACAGCATCCGCCGCGACGACCGCGCCTCGATCACGGCCGGCGTCTCCACGCCGAACGCCCGCGTCAGCCCGCCCCAGATCAACCGCATGGCCCGCACCTTGGCCAGGGCGTCGAAATATTCCGCATCGACCGACAGGCCGACCACCGTGCCGCGCAAGGCCGCCTCGACCGACATCCCCGCATCCACCGCCGCCTTCACATGGGCCACCACGCTGGCGGCGGCAAAGGCCAGCTCCTGCGCCGCCGATCCCCCCGCCTCGTGCGCCACGCGCCCGCTGGCCATGAAGAAGGTCGCGTCGGGATAGGCCCCCGCATGCCGCGCCGCCGTATTGGCCGCCAGGCTCAGATGCTCTTCCACCGAACGCGGCGCCCCGCCCGCCTCGGCGAAGGCCGAGACCGGGTCCATATGAAATCTCAGCTGCGCGCGCGGCGACCCCTTGGCCACGACCGCCAAGGCGTTCGCCGCATCCGGCCCGTCGATCCCCGCGTCCAGCGCCACCGGCGCCAGCTCCAGCGCCACCCCTTCCAGCGCTCGGCCCAACGGCGCGGAATCCGCCAGCACTCGCCCCTTCAGCACCACCGAGGCCGCGCCGTTCTCCAGATCAGTCAGCACCGCTTCATTGACCGCCTCGGGATCATCCCCCTCGACCAGGGTCCGCAGGTCCCAGGCCCGGCCTTCGGAGTCGGACGGACGCGGGGCGAAGATCGGCTGGACGCCGGAGGCGCCGCCGTACAGCGGCCGCGTCACCAGCTGGTCGGCGTCGAGGGACATCAACGCCTCGATCGGCCGATCCTTCAAGGCCTTCTGGGCGGACTCGCGCCATTCGAGGGGTGTGGGGATGGGGAAGCTCATCCTACCGCCCCCTCTTCTTCTTTCGTCATTCCGGGCGAAGCGTAGCGGAGACCCGGAACCCAGCGGCACCGAAGGCGAAATCCATCCGCCGCAAGATGTTTGAAGACCGAATCCGCGACAGGTTCGCGCTCACGCGCGCCGCTGGGTCCCCCGGTCTGCGCCGCGAAGACGCGGCTTGCCGGAGGATGACGAAAGAAGAGAAGGGCGGTCATCACCCGAACTCCACCAGCACATCATCCGCCGCCACCGGATCCCCGTCCTTCGCCCCCACCGCCTTCACCACCCCGTCGCGCTCCGCCTTCAGGATGTTCTGCATCTTCATCGCCTCGATGATCGCCACCGTCTCGCCGGTCTTGACCTCCTGCCCCACCACCACCGGGATCGACACCACCAGCCCCGGCATCGGCGACAGCACCAGCTTCGAGGTATCCGCCACCGCCTTCTCCGGCAGGCGCGCATACAGTTCGGCGACGTGCGGCCTCAGCACCCGCACCCGCGCCCGCGCCGCGCGGTGACGAATATCAAAGCCGTCGGCCACGCGCTTGACCTCGGCGGTGAAGGGCTCGCCGTCCAGCTCGGCCTTGAACTGGGCCAGGCCGGGCCGCCAGTCGATTTCCGACAGGCGGATGTCGCCCCCGCCCGTCAGGGTCAGGATCATCTCCTCGTCCTCGTCATAGGACAGGCCGACGCCGTGCGGCGTCTTGTCGATCATCACGATCCAGTCGGTGCGGTCGGACGGGTCGCCGTCCTGTTCGGCGATGACCTCATGCATGGCGAGCGCCGAGGCGATCAGGATCCGCTCCTGCTCCACCGTCGGCCGCAGGCCGTTAAAGCCGTCCGGGAATTCGTCCTTGATATAGCTGGTCGACAGATTGCCCGACTTGAACCGCTCCTGGTCCATCACCGCCGCCAGGAAGGGCACATTATGCCCCAGGCCCGACAGGTGGGTGTCCTCCAGCGCCCGGGCCATGCCCGTCACCGCGTCCTCGCGCGTCTCGCCCCAGGCGCACAGTTTGGCGATCATTGGATCGTAGAACATGCTGATCTCGTCGCCCTCGCGGACGCCGGAATCGTTGCGAACGGTATAATCCCCCTGATCGCCTTCCTCCGGCTGCTCATAGCGAACCAGCCGCCCGATGGACGGCAGGAAGCCGCGATACGGGTCCTCGGCGTAGATCCGGCTCTCGATGGCCCAGCCGTTGATCGACAGGTCCTTCTGCTCAAAGGCCAGGGCCTCGCCCCAGGCCGAACGGATCATCTGTTCGACCAGATCGACCCCGGTGATCAGCTCCGTCACCGGATGCTCGACCTGCAGGCGGGTGTTCATTTCCAGGAAGAAGAAGCTCTTGTCCTGACCGGCCACGAACTCGACCGTGCCGGCGCTGTCATAGTTGACCGCCTGGGCCAGGGCGACGGCCTGGGCCCCCATGGCGGCGCGGGTGGCCTCGTCCAGCAGGGGCGACGGCGCCTCCTCGATGACCTTCTGGTTGCGGCGCTGGATCGAACATTCGCGCTCGAACAGGTGGACCACATGGCCGTGCTTGTCGCCCAGCACCTGGATCTCGATGTGGCGCGGGTCGATGATGAACTTCTCAAGAAAGACCCGGTCGTCGCCGAACGCGTTCAGCGCCTCGGCCTTCACCGCCGCGAACCCCTCCGCCATGTCGGCGTCCGAATGGGCCACGCGGATGCCCTTGCCGCCCCCGCCGGCGCTGGCCTTGATCATGATCGGATAGCCGATCTGGTTGGCGATCTTGACCGCCTCGTCCGGCGTCTCGATCAGCCCCATATGCCCCGGCACGGTCGAGACCCCCGCCTCGGCCGCCAGCTTCTTGGAGCTGATCTTGTCGCCCATGGCCTCGATGGCCTCGGGGTTCGGCCCGATAAAGGCGATCCCCTCGTCCCTCAGCCGCCGCGCGAACCCGGCGTTCTCTGACAGGAAGCCAAAGCCCGGATGCACGGCTTCCGCCCCCGTCTGACGCACCGCCTCGACGATCTTGTCCGCCAGCAAATACGACTGCGCCGCCGGCGCCGGCCCGATCAGCACCGCCTCATCGGCCATCTCGACCGCCAGCGACCCGGCGTCCGCCTCCGAATAGACCTGCACCGTTTTGATGCCCATGCGGCGGCAGGTCTTGATGATCCGAACCGCGATCTCGCCCCGGTTGGCGATGAGGATTTTGGAGAACATGGCTATACTTCCTCTGCCAAGCGATGGGGGATGCGATGGTGACGGCGGACAGCCTGATCGGCTGCTACATGATGGCCAATCGGATGCACGGCGTCGTCTATGTTGGCGTCAGCAGCCAGTTGATCACGCGTATCGGCCAGCATCGCGCGGGCGTCATCGACGGCTTCACCAAGCGATACGGCCTGAAGCGCCTGGTCTGGTACGAGTTCCATGACACCATCGTCGGCGCAATCCAGCGCGAAAAAACGCTGAAACACTGGCCGCGCGACTGGAAGGCCAATCTGATCGAGCGGACGAATCCGCACTGGGACGATCTTTTCGACGGCCTGGTGCGGGCGACCGGCGCCGAGCCTGACCCGGACGCCTATAGAAACTGGATTCCGCCCGAGGATGACGAACTTTGTGGAAGCGTCAAAACCGACATCACAGCGGAATATTATCGTGCTTCTTCCAGGGGTTCTCCTGGACCTTGTTGTTCAGCGTCCGCAACGCCTTCACCAGCCGCCGCCGCGTCCCATGCGGCATGATGACGTCGTCGATATAGCCCAGCCCCGCCGCCACGAATGGATTGGCGAACCGGTCCTTGTACTCCGCCTCGCGCGCGGCCAGGGCCGCCGGATCGCCGGCCTCCTTGCGGAAGATGATCTCGACCGCGCCCTTTGCGCCCATGACCGCGATCTCGGCGGTGGGCCAGGCGTAGTTGACGTCGCCGCGCAGGTGTTTCGAACTCATGCCGTCATCGGCGCCGCCATAGGCCTTGCG
>NZ_JAUSOE010000152.1 GCF_030656255.1 Brevundimonas sp.
GGCAAGGCCAACATCATGCTGATCGGGCCGACCGGCACGGGTAAGACCCTGCTGGCCCAGACCCTGGCCCGCATCATCGACGTGCCGTTCACCGTGGCCGACGCCACCACCCTGACCGAGGCCGGTTATGTGGGCGAGGACGTCGAGAACATCATCCTGAAGCTGCTGCAGTCGTCCGACTACAACGTCGAACGGGCCCAGCGCGGCATCGTCTATATCGATGAAATCGACAAGATCAGCCGCAAGTCGGACAATCCTTCGATCACCCGCGACGTCTCGGGCGAGGGCGTGCAGCAGGCCCTGCTGAAGATCATGGAAGGCACCGTCGCCTCCGTGCCTCCGCAAGGCGGCCGCAAACACCCGCAGCAGGAGTTCCTGCAGGTCGACACCGCCAACATCCTATTCATCGTCGGCGGCGCCTTCGCCGGCCTGGAGAAGGTGATCTCGGCGCGCGGGGCAGGGGCCTCCATCGGCTTCGGCGCTCAGGTCAAGGAAATCGACGAGCGTCGCACCGGCGACATCCTCAAGGGCGTCGAGCCGGACGACCTGATGCGGTTCGGCCTGATCCCCGAGTTCATCGGCCGTCTGCCCGTTCTGGCGACGCTGGAAGACCTGGACGAGGCGGCCCTGGTCACCATCCTGACCGAGCCCAAGAACGCCCTGGTCAAACAGTACAAGCGTCTGTTCGAGATGGAGAATGTCGAACTGACCTTCACCGACGACGCCCTGATCGCCGTCGCCAAGAAGGCCATCACCCGCAAGACCGGCGCGCGCGGTCTGCGTTCGATCCTGGAAGGCATCCTGCTCGAAACCATGTTCGAACTGCCGACCTTCGAAGGCGTCGAGGAAGTGGTCGTCAATGCCGAGGTCATCGACGGCAAGGCCCAGCCTCTGCTGATCTATTCCGAAGCCTCCAAGAAAAAGGCCGACGGCGCCGCCTGATCAGGCCGCAGCCGCTGAATGAAACGAGGGCCGGAGCGGCGACGCTCCGGCCCTTTTTTCACCTCCCCGTCGGCGAAGGCCGACGGGGAGGACAGGCGGGAGCGTCAGCGAACGCCAGGAGGGGGCGACTCGACGCCAGACGCTCTTGAGGTCATCCCCACCACAGCCGGAGTCGCCCCCGCCTGGTCGCAAGCGCGACCTGTCCTCCCCACGCGCCTTCGCGCGCGGAGAGGTGACGCCTCCCTCCCTCTTTCGTCATTCCGGGCGAAGCGCAGCGGAGACCCGGAACCCAGCGGCGCCTAAGGCGAAATGGTCCCGCCGCACAATGCCGGACGACCGCTGGCGCCGCGGCGGCTGGTTCTAGGTCCGCGCCCCCTCCGTCACGGCGCTCTGCGCCGCGCCACCTCCCCCAAGGGGGGAGGATCTCC
>NZ_JAUSOE010000166.1 GCF_030656255.1 Brevundimonas sp.
GGCAAACTGGTCCACACGCCTTTGGGGATAACCGAAAAGCCGAAGCCGCCGCGCATCAAGCTTCGCCGCGTCCTGCCCCTTGTGGCGGCCTAGCCGCAAGACCTGAAGGGTCGAAGAACTGACGACCGGGAGGAGAGCGCACACTACGCTCAAATCCTTTGGGGTCGATGGCTGGGGAACTAGGACTCGAACCTAGAATGACGGTACCAAAAACCGGAGTGTTACCATTACACCATTCCCCAGCAGGACCGGTGTTCCGCAGCGGTCTTGTGCGGCGGAGGCGGTCAGATAGGCCAAACCCTTTTCGGATGCAACACCCTCTTTCAGGACTATTTTCGCCTCGGGGGAAGAAGGGCGAAATGGGTGCTTGCGGGGTCCGAAACCCATGGCTATAAGCCGCGTCCTCACTTCGGGGCGACGCCGCCAGGCCAGCCCCCACGGTCGGAGTGTGGCTCAGCCTGGTAGAGCACTGCGTTCGGGACGCAGGGGTCGGAGGTTCGAATCCTCTCACTCCGACCATCTTCTCTTTTTTTCAAATTCCAATAATCGTCCCCCTCGGGCTCGACCCGAGGGTCGGATCGAGCCGGGGATGACGAAGCCTATGCGCGGGAGTCGTCGTTCGCCGCCGTCTCTCGCGCCAGGCGCGCCATCTCGTTCAGATGCGCCCCCACCGCCTCGATCGGCCGCCGCCCCAGGGCCGCACGCCGCGCCAGCAGGTCGGGCGAGCCGGCGTCGTAATCCGCCATCAGGGCCCGCACGAAGCCCCCGCCCTGCACCTCGGCCAGCACCTGGTCCATCGCCGCTCGCGAGGCGGCGTTGATGATTCGCGGCCCGGTCAGATAAGCCCCGTATTCCGCCGTGTTGGAGATCTTGGCGAAGGCGCCCGCTATGCCCCGCTCGAACATCAGATCCGTGACCAGCTTGGCCTCGTAGAAACACTCGAACCAGGCCACCTCGGGCGGATAGCCGGCCTCGACCAGTTTCATGAAGGCCGAATCGATCAGTTCGGCGATCCCGCCGCACAGCACCACCTGTTCGCCGAACAGATCGCTCTCGCATTCATCCTTCATCGTCGTCTCGAGGATGCCCTTGCGCCCGCACCCCAGGGCCGCCGCATAGGACAGGCCCAGGGCGTGCGCCCCGCCCGTCGCGTCCTGATGCACCCCGAACAGGCAGAAGACCCCCTCTCCGGCCTCGTACAGGTCGCGGATGCGCGGCCCGATGCCCTTGGGCGAGGCCAGGATCACGTCCAGGTCGGCGCGCGGCTCCACCAGGCCGAACCGCACCGACAGGCCGTGGGCGAAGACCAGGGCGGCGCCCGGCCGCACGTTCGGCGCCAGCTCATCGCGCCACAGGTCGCGGTGCGCCTCGTCCGAGGTCATGACGGCGACCACGTCCGCGCCCGCAGCGGCCTCGCCCGCCGTCATCACGGCGAATCCGTCCGCCTCGGCGCGCTCACGCGTCTTCGACGCGGTCTTCAGGCCCACCACGATGTCGGTCACGCCCGAATCGCGCAGGTTCAGCGCATGGGTCCGTCCCTGGCTGCCGTAGCCGATCATGGCGACCCGCTTGCCCCGGATGATCGAAAGGTCGCAGTCACGGTCATGGAAGACGGGAAGCGGATTGGCTAGGATCTGGCTCATGACCGCCTTCATAGCCCCATCCGACGTCGTCGCCTTCTGGAAAGCGGCCGGACCCGAAAAGTGGTTCGCCAAGGACGAGGCCTTCGACGCCGCGTTTCGCGCGCGAGGCCATGATCTGCACGGGTCGGCCGCCCGACGCGAACGCGACGACTGGATCGCTGCGCCCGAGACCGCCCTCGCCCTGCTGATCCTGCTGGACCAGTATCCCCGCAACAGCTTCCGCGGCACGGCGCATCAGTTCGCCACCGATCCCCTGGCTCTGATGTTCGCGGAACAGGCCGTGGCGCGCGGCCACCATCTCCAGGTCGCGCCGGAACTGAAGAACTTCCTCCTCCTCCCCTTCGAACATTCCGAACGGATCGAGGATCAGGACCGCTACATGGCCCTGGTCGCCGGCGACGCCGAGCTCGAGAAATGGGGCCGCCTCCACCGCGACATCATCGTCCGTTTCGGCCGCTTCCCCCACCGTAACCCCGCCCTGGGCCGCACGACCACGCCCGAGGAACAGGCCTTCCTCGACCAGGGCGGCTTCGGCGGCTGAACGGCCAGACCCTCTCCCACCACCGGAAAAGGAACCTCCTCTCTTTCGTCATTCCGGGCGAAGCGCAGCGGAGACCCGGAACCCAGCGGCGCCGAAGGCGAAATCCATCCGCCGCAAAATGTTCGAAGATCGAGCACGCGACAGGTTCGCGCTCGCGCGCGCCGCTGGGTTCCGGGTCTTCGGGCCAAGCGGCCCTCCGCCCGGAATGACAAAAGTGATGATCGACAACCTGGGCCAGCCCCCACAATGACGCTGGTCTGAATCGAACGATTTCAACGCCCTAAAAGAATCTCGACCCTATTTCCCCGCCATACCAGCCGGCGCCCGTATCATCCTCTCATCCCCGCCGATGGGGAGGGCGTCGGATCCAGCGCCCTGACGGCGGCGGGGCTGTGGTCGAGCGATGAAGCCGGCGGGAAGGAGACCGCCGGGGTCCTTAGGGGCGGCGATGGATGCCGCCTCCTGCTCGCCGCACGCTTAGGAAAGCGGGCCGCTGTCGATTGTCATATCGGCATGTCCGCCCCGGCGAAGCCGTCGCAAGACGGCCCGCCGATCCGGCAAGGCTCGAAGACGAGGGCCGCCAGCCGGAGCGCGTGTGGAAAACGACCGCGTGGGACGACGACTGCGCCGAAACGGTACTTGAAACTCCAAACCCCGGGTGCAGACCCGGCGTCCCACGCCCTCCCCGACTTCGCAGGTCCCCCGCGAAGACAGAGCCAATTCACTCACGTCCAGAAGGAGTCCCCGATGCGTCCTCGCCGTCCGTCCAGCGCCCGCCATGACGACGCCTTCGCCTATGCGCTGCAGCGACACCGGCTTGAGCTGATCGCCGCCGGAGAAGCCGAACCCCTGACCGAGCGCGAAGGCCTGTTCCTGCGGCAGTTCAAGGCCAGGCGCCGCCCGGTCCATGCCGACTATATCGTCCCCGGCCCGCTTCTCCGGGCCGAGGCCGGCGCCCTCAGACGGGCGCGGGAGGCGCGGGAAGCGAGCGCCCGTTCGACCGAAGCTCCCGAATCTGAAGCCCTCAGCCCGGCTTTCTGAAGCGATAGACGAACTGGTCGGTCTTGCCGCGAATGGCTTCGTCGAAGACGTTCAGGCTGTGGTCGTCGGCCGGATTGGCCACGGCCGCGCTCTCGCCCTCGAACACAAAGCCCGCCGCCTCGACCTCGCGCTTCAGATAGTCGCCCTCGATCCGGTGCAGGGTCTGGACCGCCGAGATCCCCGTACCCGCCGCTGCCTGATGGTCGATCAGGATATAGCGGCCGCCGGGCTTCAGGGCGGCGAACACGGCCGCATTCATCTTGGCCACATCCGTGTTGAAACCGGGGATGTGGAAGTCGTGATATTCCTGGCTCATGAAGACCATGTCCAGCGGCTGGTCATAGGTCATGGCGTCCAGCAGGCCGTTGACCCGCGTCACATTGGGATAGGCGGCGACCAGGGCGTCGGCCATCGGATTCTCCCGCGTCATCGTCCGCTCGGGCACGAAGGCGTAGACCCGGCCCGTCGGCCCGACCACGTCCGAGAACAGGCGGGTGAAATAGCCGGCGCCGGGGCGTACATCGGCCACCTTGTCGCCCGGCGCCAGTTGGGCGAAGGCCAGGATCTCGGCCGGATGACGCAACGGATCGCGCGCCACTTCTTCGGCCGGGCGCTTCGGATCAGCTACCGCATCCGTATAGAGCGAGACATAGGCCGGGGCGGCCAGAGGCGCGCTGTCCACGAGCACCGTCCGCTCGCCGCCCTCCGACGCGATGATGATGCAGCCGGACAGTCCCGCCGCCAGAGCCACAACCGCCGCGCCCGCCGCCAACCGCCTCATCATCGCCGTCTCCCTGATTTCGTCGCGCCAGATTTTGTCGCGATAGGCTCGCATTTCGCCGATCCGCGCAAGCCGGTATCACGCGCGAAACGATCTGACGCATCACGCGATTTGCGCCTCCGCCTCGGCGGCGCTAGTCCGTCGCCAGGTTTTCAAGGTCATCCGTCCATGCTTCCCTACCAACCCGCCCCCTTCCCGCTCGCCCGTCCGCGGCGTCTGCGCGCCAGTCCCTGGGTGCGTCGTCTGGTCGCCGAGACCGTCCTGACCCCCGCCGATCTGATCTGGCCGCTGATCGTTCACGACGGCGCCGAGGACCGCGTGCCCGTCGCCTCCATGCCCGGCGTCTTCCGCCTGTCGCCCAAGGCGGCCGCCGCAGCGGCGGTCGAGGCGCGCGACCTCGGCATTCCGATGCTCGCCCTGTTCCCGAACGTGGACGGCGCCATCAAGGACGCGGTCGGCACGGGCGCCACGGATCCTGACGGCCTGATCCCCGACTGTATCAAGGCCATCAAGGACGCCGCGCCGGAGATCGGCGTCATGACCGACGTGGCCCTAGACTGCTACACCGACCACGGCCACGACGGCGTCATGGAGGGCGACCGGATCGTCAACGACGCCTCTCTCGATCGCCTTGCCGAACAGGCCTTCATCCACGCCCACGCCGGCGCCGACGTGGTCGCCCCCTCCGACATGATGGACGGCCGCATCCAGGCGGTGCGCGAGGCGCTGGAGGCCAACGGCTTCCACGACACCCTGATCCTGTCCTATGCGGCCAAGTTCGCCTCGGCCTTCTACGGCCCTTACCGCGACGCCGTCGGCTCCTCGACCGCGCTGAAGGGCGACAAGAAGACCTATCAGATGGACTACGCCAACTCGGACGAGGCCCTGAAGGAGGTCGCCATGGACCTGTCGGAAGGCGCCGACGCGGTCATGGTCAAGCCGGGCATGCCCTATCTCGACATCGTTCGCCGCGTGTCCGAGACCTTCAAGGTGCCGACTTTCGCCTATCAGGTGTCGGGCGAGTACGCGATGATGCAGGCCTCCATCGCCAACGGCTGGCTGGATCACGACCGCGCCGTTCTGGAGACCCTGCACGGGTTCAAGCGGGCCGGCTGTGCGGGCGTCCTGACCTATTTCGCCCCCCAGGCTGCGCGGCTGCTGGGCTGATGCGGCCTGACGTCCAGATCCGCGAGGCGACCCAGGCCGACATGGCGGCGATCACCGCCATCTATGCCGAGAGCGTCGCCAACGGGCGCGGCACCTTCGAGCTGGAGCCGCCGGACGAGATCGAGATGGCCGCCCGGTTCGCTTCGGTCCAGGCCCTGGGCCTGCCCCGGCTGGTCGCCGTGATCGACGGCGCTGTGGCCGGCTACGCCTACGCCGGCCCGTTCCGCACCCGCCAGGCCTATCGCTACATGGTCGAGGACTCGATCTATGTCGCCCCCGAGGCCCGGGGCAACGGCGTCGCCGGCGCTCTTCTGGACGCCCTGATCGGCGCTTGCGAAGCCCTGGGTCTGCGCCAGATGGTCGCCGTGATCGGCGATTCCGACAACGCCGGCTCCATCGCCCTGCACCGCGCGCGCGGCTTCGCCGACGCCGGAGTCTTCAAGGCGGCGGGCTGGAAACATGACGACTGGCGCGACGTCGTCTTCATGCATCGCGAACTGTTCGCCGGAGGCCAGACCCCGCCGGACGCGCCGGGCCTGCCCCGGCTGGTCGCCGTGATCGACGGCGCTGTGGCCGGCTACGCCTACGCCGGCCCGTTCCGCACCCGCCAGGCCTATCGCTACATGGGCGAGGACTCGATCTATGTCGCCCCCGAGGCCCGGGGCAACGGCGTCGCCGGCGCTCTTCTGGACGCCCTGATCGGCGCTTGCGAATCCCTGGGTCTGCGCCAGATGGTCGCCGTGATCGGCGATTCC
>NZ_JAUSOE010000003.1 GCF_030656255.1 Brevundimonas sp.
GGGCGAGGGCGAAGGTTTCGTCGGGCCGGGGGCATCGGTTCAGGCGGTGTTGGAGACTCCTTCGGTCGGCACGGCCGGCCAGGACGCGGCCGATGATCCGGCCGTCTGGGCCTCGGCGGCGCCGGTCATGGTGATGGGCCAGGTCACGCCGGGCTTCGTGGCCGGGACGGACAAGAAGTCTGGCCTCTATATCTACGGCTTCGACGGCCGGATCCTGCAGTTCATGCCCGAAGGCCTGCTGAACAATGTCGATGTGGTCGAGGGATTGAACATCGACGGCCGGCCGCAGCTGGTGCTGGGCGCCAGCGACCGCACGCCGGGCAAGACGGGAATCTCGCTGTATCTGTTCGATCCGGCCGGGACCGGCCAGAACGGCGTACGGTCTTGGGGCGCGATCGCCACCGATGTGATCGAGCCCTATGGTTTCTGTTTCGCGCGGCGCGGGGCCGAGGTCCACGCCGTCCTGGTGGGGCACGAGGGCGAACTGCGCCAGTTCGTGCTGAGCGTCGACGCCGCCGGTCAGCCGGTCTCGCGCGAGGTGCGTCGCGCCGAGATCGGCACCATTTCCGAAGGCTGCGCCGCCGACGAGGCCACCGACGCCCTGTATATCAACGAGGAGAATGTCGGCCTGTGGCGCTATGGGCTCGACCCGGCGTCGGGCGCGGCGCGGACCCTGGTCCAGCCGATCGCCAAGGACGTCCTGGTCGCCGACGCCGAGGGCCTGACCACGCTGACCGACGGCGACAAACGCTATCTGATCGCGTCCAGCCAGGGCGATTCGACCTTCCCGGTCTGGCGCATCGACGGCGCCGCGCCGGAGTACAAGGGCCGGTTCAAGCTGGTGGACGGCGTGGTGGACGGGGTCACCGGCACGGACGGCCTGGCCGCCGCCAGCGGCGCGGTCGGCCCCTTCCCCGAAGGTCTGGTGGTGATCCAGGACGACGTGAACGACGTGGGCACCCAGAACTTCAAATATGTGGACTGGCGCGACATCCGCCGCGCCCTGGGACTGTGATCCGAGGGGGCTGAAGCCCCTTACTGATCCTCGTCGAACTTGCGCGCGACGAGGTCCGTCAGGGCCTCGATCGCCTCTTCGGCGTCTGCGCCCTCGGCGGAGACGTCGATGCTGCAGCCGATGCCGGCGCCCAGCATCAGCAGGCCCATGATCGAACGGGCGTCCACCGTGACGCCGTCGCGGGTGACCTGGATCTCGCTGTCGAAGCTGGAGGCCAGTTTGACGAACTTGGCCGAGGCGCGGGCGTGCAGGCCGCGCGTATTGCAGATGTCGAGGGTCGTCTTCACGCTCATTTTTCGCCCGCGAGCACCCAGGATGCCACCGAGATGTATTTGCGCCCGGCGTCCTGGGCGTGAGCCACGCAGGCCTCCAGGGTCTCGCGCCCGCGCACGCTGGCCAGCTTGATCAGCATGGGCAGGTTCAGGCCGGCGATGACCTCGGCATGGGTCTGTTCCATCACCGATATGGCTAGGTTGGACGGGGTGCCGCCGAACATGTCGGTCAACAGGATCACCCCGTCGCCGTCGTTCACCGCAGCAGCGGCGTCGACGATGTCGCGACGGCGTCGCTCCATGTCGTCATCCGGCCCGATGCATATGGCCGCGACGCCGCGCTGCGGCCCGACCACATGCTCCATCGCCGAAAGAAACTCCGAGGCCAGTCCCCCATGGGTGACGATAACCAGGCCAATCATGAGAACTTCACTCGCATCCCGCCCTGAACCGTCCCCGGACGTCCCCACGCCCGCCAGGGAGGCCGGACGCATCCGTTTTGGACCGCAAGGGGCGTGTCATAGACCCGTTATGCGCGGGTTCAAAGCGTCTGAAGCGCGACTGCGACCATCTCGACGGCCGAGGCGGGGCGAGGGTCCAGCGCCAGCAGAGGCAGGTCGATCCCGCAGAAGCGCCGTGTCTGCGGCTCTGGAAGCCGTTCGACCGCCTCTGGAACGCAGGCGACCGCCAGTGCGACACGGGCGACCAGCCGTGTCCTGACGGACACGATTCCGACGCCGCGCGCCTCGATCCGGCCGGCGATGGCGGCCGGGGCGGTCGCATGAAGCGCGCCGCCGGACTCCCACACCCGGGTATAGTCGTCGCTGACCAGCCGCCAGCCGCGCCCGATCAGCCGCAGGGCCAGGTCGCTCTTGCCGGCGCCCGACGGCCCCAGGATCATCACCGCCGTCCAGGCCCCATGGCGGCGGACGGCGACCGTGGTGGCGTGAACCGGCGACGGGGCGGTCATGAGCGACGACCGGGCGCGGAGGCGGAGGGCAGGCCGATCTCGAACCGGGCGCCGATCACCTGGCCGTTTGCATCGATCCGGTTGTCGGCCGTGACGCGGCCGCCATGCGCCTCGACGATCTGGCGCACGATGGACAGGCCCAGGCCCGAGTTGGAGCCGAAGGCCGCCCCCTTGGGCCGCGAGGTGTAGAAGCGCTCGAACACCGTCTCCAGATTTTCGGGCGGGATCCCCGGCCCCTGATCCTCGACACGGATGCGGATGGGCAGGTCGCCCTCGACCTCTTCCAGCACGACCCGAACCTCGCCGCCGGCGGGGCTGAAGGAGCGGGCGTTGTCGATCAGGTTGCGGAACACCTGTCCCAGGGGGCCGTCGCGGCCGGCGACCCGCAGACCCTGGGTCGGAGGCTCGAACCGGACGGGAATATCATCCGGCCGGGCGGTGGTGTCATAGACGCCGACGATATCGGTCAGCAGACGGTTCAGTTCGATGGCGCGGGGGCGGTCGCGCGACAGTTCGGCGTCCAGACGCGAGGCGTTGGAGATGTCGGTGATCAGCCGATCCAGGCGGCGCACGTCCTGTTGCAGCAGATTGGTCAGCTTCTCCCTCTGGGCGTCGGTCTTGACCAGGGGCAGAGTCTCCAGCGCCGAACGGATCGAGGTCAGGGGGTTCTTGATCTCGTGCGACACGTCGGCGGCGAACCGTTCGATCGCGTCCATCCGCGTGGACAGGGTGTCGGTCATGGATTCCAGCGACCGCGCCAGGTCGCCGATCTCGTCCTTGCGCTCCTCCAGGTCGGGCAGGGAGATGGCGCGCGCCCGCTGAAGCCGGACCTGGTCCGCCGCCGCCGCCAGCCGCAGCACCGGACGCGCCACGAACAGGTGCAACAACAGCGAGGCCAGCAGATTCACGGCCAGGGCCACCAGGGCGAAGGGCACCAGGGCGCGTCTCTGGTCGTCCAGGATCTCATCGACATTGCCGGCTTCCAGCGTCAGCACGCCCAGCACCTGGCGGACATGCCGGATGGGAATGGAGACCGAGACGACGCGGTCGCCGGATTCGTTGCGCCTGACGGTCGTCTGCGGCTCTCCGGCCAGGGCGCGTTCGACCTCGGCGGCGACCTCAGCCTCGACGGCCTTCTTGTGTTCGGCGTCACGAAGCGTCTTCTCGGCGACATCGCCTGACAGGGGCGTGCCCGCGGGACGCGCGGGCGGCAGGACCTGGCCGGGGATGTTCTCGGTCACCTCGTAGCTGTCGATGACCGGCAGGCCGTTGATGTCGTACAGGCGCACCCGCTGGCCGTTCGGCACGAAATTATCGCGCAGCCATTTCGACGCCTCGCCCACGTCCAGCTCCGGGGTCGGCACGCCCCGGCTGATGCCCAGTTCGCCGAGGACGTTGCCGAGCAGTTCGGCCTGGACGGTCAGCGACTCCTGACGCGCCTGGATCAGCCCCTGACGCCATTCGTTCAGCACAAGGGCGCCGCCGAACAGGATCAGCAGGCTGAGAAGATTGAGCGCCAGGATGAAGCCGCCCAGCCGCGAACCGCCGAAGCGGAACCTCGGCCGGCGCACAGGCTCCTCGTCGGGCTCGCGCCCGACGGGATGATCAGCTTTCGCGGTAGCGGTAGCCGACGCCATACAGGGTCTCGATCGCGTCGAACTCATTGTCCACGGCGCGGAACTTCTTGCGCATCCGCTTCACGTGGCTGTCGATGGTGCGGTCGTCGACATAGACCTGATCGTCGTAGGCGGCGTCCATCAGGTTGTCGCGGCTCTTCACGAAGCCGGGCCGCTGGGCCAGGGCCTGCAGCAGCAGAAATTCGGTGACCGTCAGTTTCACCGGCTTGCCGTCCCAGGTCGATTCGTGGCGAGCCGGATCCATGCTCAGCTTGCCACGCTTGATCGCCTTGCCCGAAACCTCGGCCGAGGGTTCGGGTTCGATCCCGTCCGCACCGGTGCGGCGCAACAGGGCCTTGACCCGTTCGATCAGCAGACGCTGGCTGAAGGGTTTATGAATATAGTCGTCGGCGCCGAGGTTGAAGCCGAGGATCTCGTCGATCTCCTCGTCCTTGGAGGTCAGCATGATGACCGGGATCTGCGAGGTCTGGCGCAGGCGACGCAGCACCTCCATCCCGTCCATGCGCGGCATCTTCACGTCGAGGATGGCCAGGTCAGGCGGCGAGCTTTCCAGCGCGGCGAGACCCGAGGCCCCGTCGTGATAGGCCGTGATCTTGTGGCCATGACTTTCCAGCGCCAGCGAGACGGACGCCACGATGTTCTCGTCGTCATCGACCAGGGTGATGTTGGCCAAGGTGGTCTTCTCCTGAACTTCCCGTTCCCGTGTACGAGAACGCACGGCAAGCGTAACCGTTCGATCACGGTCACATTAGGGCTAAGGCAGATGGGCCGCCAAGCCGCATGTTTCAACGATAGCCGGGTTCGTTTCCGTCGGCGCGATGAAAATTCGTCGTGAAAACCCCCCTTTAAAGCCTTGGGCTTCAATGATCCAGGATGGCAGGCCCGATCCACTACGAAGTCTATGTCCGAAAGACCGCTCCGGCGGGCTGGACCCTGTTGATCGCCACCGAGGACCGGAAACACGCCCTGGAAACGGCCGAGGACCAGCTGCACGACCGGCTGGCCGTCGCGGCCCGCGTCACCAAGGAGACGCTGGATCCGGACACGATGGAGTTCAACACCCTCAACATCCTGACCATCGGGGCGCCGGAAGAGAAGAAGAAGGCCAAGGTCGAGACGGGGGCTCGTCCCGCCTGCAGCGCGCCGGCGGAACTGTATGCGCCGCACGCCCGGGCCTTGATCGGCCGGGTGCTGGAGGACTGGCTGAAGCGCCAGGGCGCGACCGCCTTCGAACTGCTGCACCGGCCCGACCTGGCGGAACGGCTGGAGGCGTCGGGCGTCGAACTGCAGCACGCCGTCCAGAAGGTCGCCGTGCCGGAGAGCCAGGCCAGCGGCCAGGACCTGCATAGCGTCGTGCGCCATTATCAGCGGCTGTCTGAGGACGCGGTCGCGCGGCTGTTGAAGGCGGGACGTTCGGGCCTGTTTCCCTCCCTGGAAAAACAGTCGATCTCGGATCTGGCGGAGCGGTTGAGCGGATCGGCGGATCGCGCCTTCGTCATGGGCGGCGTGATCGCCCAGGCTCTTGCCGACCGCAAGGGAGCGCGGGAACGGCTGGACGGTCTGATGGACATGGTCGACGCTGCGCCGCCAGCCGGGCCGGCGCGCGCCCTGGTCGTCGTCGCCGTCGAACAGATCGCGGCGGAAATGCTGGCGGTGCGCGCGAACCTGGCGGAAATCCTGGGCCCCTCTCTGGACCATGGCGCCAGTCTGGCCGCCGTGGTGCGCATGGTGGCCCCCCGAGAGGTCGAGCGGCTGATCGGCCTGGATCCCCGCATGGCCCTGATGACGCCGGTGGTCGAGGGTCCGGCCGCGCGACTGGGCGCGCGCCTGACGGGGGGCGAGTTCCCGCTGCTGTCGGCGTCCCTGGCGCGGATGGTGACGCGCGAACTGGCCAGTCCGCGGCGGCTGCGGCCCAATGATCCGGTGGGCGAGATCGATATCCTGCGCACCCTCGCCATGGCCCTGACGGCGGCGGCGGGCCGGCTCCTGACCCTGGAGGAGGTGCAGAACGCTTTCGTCGACCGATCCAAGAGCCTGGTCACGCCCGATTTCGTCGCCGCCTATGTCCGCCAATGCCCGACCGTCCTGGCCGAGGCCGAACTGCTGACGCGGCTGTGCGAGAACGTCACCGGGGGCGCCAACAAGCGGGCGGCGGCGCGTTGGCTCAGCGCCTGCGTGGCCTCCGTCCGGCTGGAGAGCGAGATGCGTCAGTCGGCGCCGGGCGGCCCCAGCGTGTCGCAAAAGCTGCTGGTCCTGGCGCGATTGCAGCGGTCGGTGCGGGCCGTGCAACTGGGCGAACTGGATGAAAGACAGATTTCAACGGCCATCGGCGCCCTGGGCGGAACCCTGGAGGCGGACGCAGGTCTGCTGGCCCAGATCGGCCGGGCTCAGGCCACGCCGGTGCAGAAGCTGACGGCCCTGATGAAGATGACCAACGGCGAGACCGCGCCCCTGGGGCCGGCGGCGGACCGCGCCCGCGTTGAGGCGGTCAAGATGCTGCGAATCCCCGAAATCCGCGAGGCGGCGGACGCCGATACGGAAGCGTCTGCAGCGCTGCAGAGCCTGATGCAGGCGGCCCGGCTGAAGGTCTGAGCCTCAGTCGAAGATGTCGAAGATGCTGTCGCGCTTCTTCTTCTTGTAGCGATAGTCGTCGTCCCGATGGCGATCATCGCCGCGCCGGTCGTCCTTGTAGCCCCGGTCGTCCGCATAGGGACGCCCTCCGCCCCAGGGTTGGGACTGGGGCTGGGACTGGGGCTGGATGGGCGGGACATAGGCTTGAGGCTGAGGGGCGGCGGGAGTCGCAGACGCGCGACCGTCTTCGGCCGCCGAGGCCATCAGTTTCTCCAGTTCGCCGCGGTCCAGCCAGACGCCCCGGCAGGCGGGGCACATGTCGAACTGCACGCCGTCGCGATCCAGCGTCTGCATGGCGGAATTGTCGTTCGGGCACATCAAAAGGGGCATGGGGGCTCCAGATCCGGTGAAGAAACGGGCGCCGACGCGAAAGGCCCGGGGGGGACCCGTCGCATCGGCGCATCCGTACGGTGCGACAT
This sequence comes from Brevundimonas sp., assembly GCF_030656255.1. Lineage (GTDB taxonomy): Bacteria > Pseudomonadota > Alphaproteobacteria > Caulobacterales > Caulobacteraceae > Brevundimonas. The sequence continues at coordinate 6,945 of NZ_JAUSOE010000003.1, forward strand.
CGCGTCGAGCGATCCAACCAAAGCAGGGGAACTTCGGCAAATCGCGGCGACGCCAGAGGGGCCCGTTCCGCGAGGACAAAGCTAGGCGCCGGCCGGTCGCGCCGCCATGCGTCGTGGCGCCACAGGGGCTATCCCCTATTGAACCGCCACAAGGACCTAACAGACCTGACCGGCGGCCCAGCCGGAAGACCAGGCCCACTGGAAATTATAGCCGCCCAGCCAGCCGGTGATATCGACCGCCTCGCCGATGAAATAGAGGCCAGGAACCGTTTTGGCGGCCATCGTCTGCTGGTCCAGGGCGGCGGTGTCGATCCCGCCCAGGGTCACCTCGGCGGTGCGATAGCCTTCGGACCCGACCGGCTTGACGCTCCAGGCGTTGACCGCCTGGTCCAGCCGCCGCAGCGTCGCATCCGACAGATCAGCCAGATTGCCCGCCGCGCCTTCCCGCTCGCACAGGCTTTCCGCCAGCCGCCGGGGCACGATATGGCCCAGGGCCGTGTGGACGGCCTGGCGGCCGTTGGCGGTCTTGGCGGCCTTCAGCTCGTCGAAGACATTGCGCCCCGGCGCCATGGCCGCGACGACGGCCTCGCCCTCGCGCCAGTAGGAGCTGATCTGCAATATGGCCGGGCCGCTGAGGCCGCGATGGGTGAACAGCATGGCCTCGTTAAAACTGGCCTTGCGCGCCTTGGCCCCTTCGGGCGCCGAGGCGACGCGCGCGTCCACCGCCACGCCGGCCAGCGGGATCAGCGTTTCCAGCAGACCCGCCTCGAAGGTCAGGGGGACCAGGGCGGGGCGGGTGTCGGTGACGCGAATATCGAACTGGCGCGCGACCTCATAGGCCCAGCCGGTGGCGCCCATCTTGGGGATCGATTTGCCGCCGGTCGCCACGACCAGGGCCGTCGCCGTGACCTGGGTTCCGTCCGACAGATCGACGCTCCAGTCCTCGCCGGACTTGGTTAGGCGGTCGACGCCGGTCTTCATCTTCAGGGTCACGCCCGCCGCCGCCATGTCGTCGGTCAGCAAGCGGACGATCTGTTTGGCGCTGTCGTCGCAGAACAGCTGGCCCAGGGTCTTCTCGTGCCAGGCGATGCCGGCTCGGTCCACGCGCTTGACGAAGTCGTGCTGGGTGTAGCGACGCAGGGCCGAGGTGGCGAACCGGGGGTTCTCACCCAGGAAATTCGCCGGCCCGCAGCCCAGATTGGTGAAGTTGCAGCGCCCGCCGCCGGAGATGCGAATCTTTTCGCCGGGGTTGGCGGCGTGATCGACCACCAGAACCCGACGTCCGCGACGCCCGGCCTCGATCGCGGCCGTCATCCCGGCCGCGCCAGCCCCGACGACGAGGACGTCGTAAGACGCCCTCGTCACTTGGAACCTCGCAGTTCCGGCCTCGGGGAGAGCTTAGTAACGGTAGTGGTCCGCCTTGAACGGGCCTTCGACCGGCACGTTGATGTAGTCGGCCTGGTCCTGGGTCAGGACGGTCAGCTTGGCGCCCAGTTTGGCCAGGTGCAGCAGGGCGACCTTTTCATCCAGGTGCTTGGGCAGGGTGTAGACCTGGTTCTGATAGGACTTGGCGTTGGTCCACAGTTCGATCTGGGCCAGGGTCTGGTTGGTGAAGGAGGCCGACATCACGAAGGACGGGTGGCCCGTGGCGTTGCCCAGGTTCACCAGACGGCCTTCCGACAGCAGGATGAT
>NZ_JAUSOE010000014.1 GCF_030656255.1 Brevundimonas sp.
CGGGCATCCGCCGCATTTCCTCGATCATGGTCAGACCGTCCATGACGGGCATGTTCAGGTCGGTGATGATCAGGTCGAAGGCGCTGGCCTTGGCCTTTTCGATGCCCTCGGCGCCGTTGACCGCCTCGGCGACCGAATAACCGGCGTTGGTCAAAGCGATCTTCAGCGCGACCCGGATGCTGGGCGAGTCATCGACCGTAAGAATAGAGGCGGTCATTGGGCGGGTCCTTGATGAAGCCAGAACTGGAGATCTTCGGCGGTGGCGTCGGTCAGGAAACCGGCCGCGTCGAGCGCAGGCCGAAACTCCGTGGCCGGACGTTCCATGACCAGGGTCTTGCCGACCGCCCGGGCCTGACGTCGCGCGGACTCGATCAGCTGCAATCCGCAGAGATCGACGGGCTGCTCGTCGACGAGGTCGAGACTGATGGTGTCGTCCTCCTCGAAGGCGTCAAGAATGGACTGGCGAAGAACGACGACGTTCTTGACCACTAGGGCCGCGTCGATCAGCACACGTTTCGTCATACCCCGTCCCCACACGCATGACGCACCGCCATGCAACTGAGGCTCATGGTTCACGATCGGCGTTAAACCCGCTTCAAAACTTTGATAGGTGAATCTACCTAGCTTGGCCGTAAGCAACGCGAGGCTGTGCCGTTCACTTCGACTTCACCTTCGGCGGTTAGGTTCGGATCCTCAGCAGAACCGCTGAACAAGGGGATCCGAATTGATCGACGTCGGCGCAGATGATGAAACCTTCTATGAGGGCGACGTCTTCCACGGCCAGATCGCGGACGCCTCGCCCGCCTATATATGGCTGCTGAATCCACAGGGACGGATCGTCCATGTCAGCCGGGCGGCGCGCCGTTTCCAGCCGGAACCTCCCCCGCCCCATACCATGGCCTGGCGCGACGCCTGGCCGGCCGACTGCCGCTTTTCCATCGAACGCGGCGTGCAGGAAGCGCAGGCGGGTCGGCCCTTTTCCTTCCGCACGCGCTTCGCCACCGAACAATCATCGACGGTCTATCTGGACACGACGGTCAGCGCCGTTCGCGACGATTCCGGGCGGATCGTGCGCCTTCTGGTCAAGGCCGAGGACGTCACCCAGGAGACGGAGACCGCCGCCTTCCTGAACACCGTCATCGAGGTCCTGCCCCTGGCCCTCACGGTCAAGGACGCCCGGACGGGCCGCTACATCCTGGCCAACCGCGCGGCCGAGAAGCTGTTCGGTCGGTTCGAGGGGCTGACGGGACTGCAGGCCTCCGACGTCCTGCCCCCCGCCTTCGCCGAATGGGCGTCCGACGCGGCGCCGGGCATGGGCTCCCAATCGACGGTGTACGAGGATCACGCTCCGGCCGGCTTCCGCTATCTGGCCGCCACCAAGCTCGCGACCTATGACGACGAGGGGGTGCGCCATCTGATCGGCCTGACCGAGGACATCACCCAGAAACAGCGCGACGCCGACGCCCTCTATCAGGCGCTGGAACAGGCCGAACAGGCCAACCGCGCCCGCAGCGCCTTCGTCACCAACATCAGTCACGAGATCCGCACCCCCCTGAACGGCGTCATCGCCGGGATCGACCTTCTGGCCGCCCGCTTGACCGCGCCGGACGTCCAGGAAGTCACGGCCATGATCCGCGCCTCGGCCTCCGTGCTTCAAGACCAGTTGCAGCAACTGCTGGCCGTCACTCTATTGGACGGGATTGAGGGGCCTGCGGAGGTCGAGACCTTCGCCCTTTCCGACCTGATCGAACGGGTGGCCGGGCCCTGTCGCGAGGCGGCTAAGGCCAAGGGTCTGGCTTTCGTTGTCGAGATCGCCCCCGGCCTTCCCAAAGTCTTCGTCGGCGATCCTGCAGGCATAGAGCGGGTGCTGACGCCCCTGCTGAATAATGCGATCAAGTTCACCCACCGGGGCGAAATCCGCCTGGCCGTCGCCCCACGCCAGGACGGCGGCGTTCGCTTCGCCTGTGTGGACACGGGCGTGGGGTTCGATCCCGCCATGAAGGCCGCCATGTTCGCCGCCTTCCGGCAACAGGACGACGCCCTGACCCGCGAATACGGCGGCATGGGCCTGGGCCTCGCCCTGGCGCGGAAAGCCGCGCGGGCGCTCGGCGGAATCCTCGACGCCGCGCCGCGTGAAGACGGGGGGTCTATCTTCTGGCTGGACCTGCCCCTGCCGGCCGCACCCGTTCAAGCTGAAGATGCGGTCCCTGTCGATCCGGTGGACCGGTTGCGTGTCCTGGTCGCCGACGACCATCCGACCAATCGTCGGATCGTCGAAATGATGCTGGAGTCCCTGGCGGACGTCACGACGGCCCAGGACGGCGTCGAGGCGGTGGAAGCCGCCGAACGCGAAACCTTTGACGTCATCCTGATGGACATCCAGATGCCCCGCATGGACGGGATCACGGCGGTCGCCCGCATTCGCGAAGGGGAACGTGCGGCGGGCCGGGCGCATGTCCCGGTCATCATGCTGACCGCCAACACCCAGCCCGAGCATGTCGAAGCGGCGCGGCTGGCGGGCGCCGACCGCCACCTCGGCAAACCCTTCACCCTCGCCCTGCTCCTCAACGAGATCCAGACCTTGCTGGCGGACGCCCCGGCCCACACGCCCATGGACCTCCACGCGAACGCCTAGGGTTCGAGCTCGATGTCCCAATAGAGATAATCCAGCCAGCTCTGGTGGAGATAGTGCGGCGGGAAGCGTCGGCCCGCCTCCTGAAGCTGCCAGGCGTTGGGACGATAAGGCTCGCGGCGGATCGGCATCATGGCCTGGCGCGGCGTGCGGCCGCCCTTGGTCAGGTTGCAGGGGCCGCAGGCGGCGACGATATTCTCCCAGGTCGTGCGGCCGCCGTGCGAGCGCGGAATGACGTGGTCGAAAGTCAGTTCGGTCGTTTCACCGCAGTACTGACAGGCGAAGCCGTCGCGCAGAAAGACGTTGAACCGGGTGAAGGCGGGGTTTCGATCCTGATCGACATAGTTCTTCAGCGCGATGACGCTGGGCAGCTGCATCTCCACGGACGGAGAGCGAACCACCTTGTCATACAGCGACACCACGTCCACCCGGTCCTGATAGACCGCCTTGACCGCCTCTTCCCACGGCCACAGCGACAGCGGGTAATAGGACAGCGGCCGGAAGTCTGCGTTCAGGACGAGGGCGGGAAAGCCCGAAGGCGCTCGATGGAGGACCTGCATCAGGCCCTCCCGGTCGGCGCGGGGGGTATGGAAGCTACAGGATTGAAGACGCGTCTCCTTCCTTAGTCCGAGGCGTTCAGCCTAATCCCGATTCGAAGACGCCGCCATGACGAACAGGCGACGAACCGTTCAATTTCGCTCTGGAAAGCCCGGCAGGGTCCAGCCCCAGCGCAGGGCGCCGGCCCGCAGCATGAAGCCGGCGACCGCGGCGACGATGGCGGCGGGCCAGATCGGCGCCTCGGGGATGCGCAGGATGATATAGAGGGTCGCCGCCAGTATGGCCGCCGTGACGTTGATCTCGCGCCGCAGCAGGATCGACGGCTGTCCCGCCAGGGTGTCGCGCACCACCCCGCCGAAACAGGCGGTCAGGGTGCCCATGACGATGCAGATCAGCGGATGAGCCCCCGCAGCCTCGGCCTTGGCCGCCCCCATGACGCCATAGGCGCCCAGGCCGATGGCGTCGAGCCATAGCAGGGCCCTGAACCGCCAGTCGCGCTGGCCGATCAGCCAAACGACCACCGCCGTCATCAGGCAGACCGCCATATAGCGCCAGTCCTGCACCCAGAAGACCGGCAGGCCCAGCAGCAGGTCGCGCAACGTCCCCCCGCCGACGCCGGTTATGGCGGCGAAGAAGGCGAAGGTGACCACGTCATGCTTTTCCCGCGCGGCGGCCAGGGCGCCGGTGGCCGCGAACACGGCCACCCCGGCGAAATCCAGCGCAGCAAGCACCGTTTGCGGATTGCGCAGCGGCTCCGTCAGGGCGGGATCGAGGGGTGTCACGCGTTCAGATCCTCCAGCACGATCTCGCCGCGCCGAACGCCGCCATACCACCCCCAGAGCAGATGCGCCGCCACCCCGCGATGGGGCCGCCAGATCTCGGCGCGGGCATAGGCCTGTTTCTCGTTCGGGCGCAACTCGGCCCGGTCGGCCCAGCGCATGGCCTCCTGCAGGGCCACGTCCCCCCCGGGAAAGACGTTCAGCCGCCCCTCGCAGAACATCAGATAGGTCTCGGCCGTCCATTTGCCGACGCCCTTGATGGCCGTCAGGGCGGTGATGGCGTCGTCGTCCGACAGGGTCTGCATATGGTCCAGATCGACGCGGCCCTCGACCTGGGCCAGGGCGATCTCGCGGCCATATTTGGCCTTTTGACCGGACAGGCCGAAGGCGCGCAGGGCCTCGATGTCGTGGGCCAGCACCGCCTCGGGCGTCACGGTTCCGCCCAGCCCCTGGACCGTGCGCGCCCAGATGGAGGCGGCGGCGGCGACCGAGACCTGCTGTTCCACGATCATGCGGAACAGACCCTCGTAACCGCCGGGCCGCAGCCGCCATTCGAAGGCCGGCGTCTGGGCATGGGCGCGCGCCAGGGCGGGATCGGCGACGGCCAGGGCCGCGCGGGCGGCGGCGATGTCCTGGGATGTGGGCGCGACGAGCATTCCTCCTGCTTACGGCCCATACCCAAACTCGGGAAGAGCGGGGGGCGCCGTTGGCGTCCGGAAACCGCTAAGGATTGTAGAGATGTTCGCCACCCGTTTCGCCCCCTCTCCCACCGGCCGCCTGCACAGGGGCCACGCCTTTTCGGCCCTGACCGCCTGGTCGGCGGCGAAGGCGGCGGGCGGGCGGTTTCTGCTGCGGATCGAGGACATAGATCCCACGCGCTGTCGGCCGGAGCATGAAGCCGCCATTCTGGAAGACCTGGCTTGGCTGGGCCTGGACTGGGAGACGCCGGTCCGGCGCCAGTCGGATCATCTGGCGGACTATGCCGCCGTGATCGACGCCCTGAAAACGCGCGGCCTGCTATATCGGTGTTTCCGTACACGGAAAGAGATACTCGATCGGATCGGCGATGCGCCGCATGGGGCGAGCGAGGCGGTGCGTCCGGGGCCGCATCCCTCCGACGAGGAGACCCGGCTTCTTGACGAGGGACGGCCCTTCGCCTGGCGGCTATCGCTGGACCGGGCGCGTGAAACCCTGGGCGAGGCGACCTGGACCGGGCTGGTCTTCAGCGAACAGGGCGCAGGCCCGGATGGAGAAACGGGGACTGTCCCCGTGCGGCCGGAGGCGGCGGGGGATGTGGTGCTGGCGCGCAAGGATGCGGGGGTCGCCTATCATCTGGCCGTGACCCACGACGACGCCCTGCAGGGGATCGACCATGTGATCCGGGGCGAGGACCTGTTCGAGGCGACGCATGTCCAGCGGCTGATCCAGGCCCTGATGGGCTGGCCCGCCCCCGTCTATCGCCACCACCGCCTGCTGACGGGGCCGGACGGACGCCGCTACGCCAAGCGGGACCAGTCGGTGACCCTGGCGGAGCTGAGGGCGGGCGGGCTGACGGCCCCGGCCCTGCGCGCTGAACTGGGCTTCAGTCCCGCCGGCTGAAGATTCGCGAGGCGCCATAGCCGGTCAGGGCGGCCAGAACCACGCAGAGGACGCCGTACAGCCAGGGCCGGCGATGGGCGAACTCATAGATGTCCCGCTCGATGCCGACCTTTTCGACGGTCAGGGTCAGATTGGAGACCGACCGGGGCTCGCCGTCCTGGAACAGCCAGACCTCAGCATAGTATTTGCCGGTCGGGGCGACGGTCGGCAGTTTGACCTCGGCCCGGAACAGGCCGCGATCCACGAACTCCACCCCGTCCGGATCGGTGTCATAGAGGGCCGCCGCCTCCTTCAGCCGGATCACCGCGCGCCGCCAGTCGAGATAGTCGTCGCCCAGGCGGCTGACGACCACGTCGCGCACCCCGTAGCGGGTGACGGTGCCCGCCTCTTCCGGCGCGTCGATGCGCAGATGGTCCACCCCGACGCCCAGCCGCCGCAGCTGGCCGAAGTCGGCGATGTCCGACAGGGGCCGGGTCGAGGCGGTCATGTAGAAGCCGGGCGCGCCCTCGAACAGGACCGGGCGGCTGTTCAGCCAGACCCCCATGTTGCGGGTTTTCTTGACCAGGCGAACCGGGGCGTCGGGGCCCCGAACCACCACCACCACATCGACAGGGTCGAGGGTCGGGTTGAACACCGCGCCATACAGTACGATGGAGGCGCCGGTAAAACTGGAATCGACGTGGACCTGGGCGTCGGTCAGGGCGGCGGCGACGCGCAGCTCGCCCGTTGTGGCCTCGGACCGATCCGGAGCCGGCGCCGCAACGGCCGGCGCCTCAATGGCCGGAGGGGGAGGAGGAAGCGCCTGCATCAGTCCGACACCCCCGGCGCAAGCAGGAAGATGTCGCTGGGCCGCACGAACAGCTCCAGCCCCATCTGAATGCCGACCAGCAGCACGATCAGGCCCAGGGCAGCGCGCAGTTCCTCGGCCCGGAACCGGCCGGCGAAGCGGGCGCCGATCTGGGCCCCGACCACCCCGCCCAGCAGCAGGATGGTGGACAGCAGGATGTCGACCGTCTGGTTGCGGCCGGCCTGGAGAATAGTGGTGATGGCCGTGGTGATGATGATCTGGAACAGGCTGGTGCCAACCACCGCCCCGGCCCGCATCCGCAGCACATAGAGCATGGCCGGCACCAGGATGAAGCCGCCGCCCACCCCCATGATGGCCGACAGGACCCCGGCGAACACGCCCAGGCCGAACGGCGGCAGGGCGCTGATATAGAGGCCCGACTTGGGGAACTTCATCCTGAGCGGCAGACCGTACAGCCACAGGGGACGCCGGCGATCCTTGCGCGGCGCGGGCAGGCCGCGACGGCGGCGCAGGATCTCGGTCAGGCTCTCGTGCAGCATCAGCAAGCCGATGGCGCCCAGGAAGACCAGATAGGACAGGGCCACCACCAGGTCGGCCTGGCCCAGCAGGCGCAGATAGCGGAACAGCTCGACGCCCGCGATCGCCCCGGCGGCTCCGCCCGCAGCCATGACGCCGCCCATCTTGAAATCCACCGCGCCCTGGCCCGCATAGCGGATCACGCCGGATGTGGAGGAGGCGACGACGTGGCTGGCCTGGCTGGCGACCGCGACCGTCGGCGGAATCCCCATGAAGACCAGGATGGGGGCCATCAGGAAACCGCCGCCGATGCCGAACAGGCCGGACACGAATCCGACCACCGCCCCCAGGATGACCAGGGTCGGCCAGTTCACCGAAACCTCGGCGATCGGCAGATAGATGTCCAAAGGACGCGCCTTCGGCTGGAGCGGAACGGGAGACGCCGAACGGCGACAGGGTGTTCTTTAGCGACGGGGACGGCGCGCCGCCACCCGTACGCGAAAGGTTTGGCGGCCTAGCCTCGGCCCTGAGCCGGGCTTTGGACCTGCTGCTGCACGAAGGCGTCGGCGGCGGTGCGGGCGGCGCGCTGGGCGGTGGCGGTGGCGGCGGGACGAAGACGAGTGACGGCCGCCTGGGCCTCGCTGTCTCCGCCGCGCGCGGCGATCATGTACCACTTCAGGGCTTCGGTCGGGTTCTTCGCCACGCCCTCTGCGCCGGTCTCATAGATGCGGGCGACATTGTACTGACTGTCGGTCAGCCCCCGCTCGGCCGCTCTCAGCAGCCAGATCAGACCCTCGGCCTGATTGGCCGCGCCGCCGTCGCCTTCATACAGTTGCATGCCGTACAGATGCATGCCGCCGGGATCCCCGGCCTCGGCCGCACGGCGGCCCCACCGACGGCTCTCGGCCGGATTGGCGGACACGCCGCTTCCCCCCACGAGATAGAGCTGACCCAGATAGGTCTGGGCCGGGCCGTACCCCAGGTCGGCCGCGCGCTTCAGTTCGTCCACGCCTTCCAGGTCGCCGCTCTCGATCCGGTTCACGGCCCGCTCGAACTCGGCCGCGCCGGCGTCGATCGTCGGAACGGCGTCCGTCGGCGTGATCGCCATGGCGATCGGTGTTTCCCCGCCGGCGGTGGAGGCGGACGTCCGGTTCGAGCCCGGCAGTCCCGGCAGTTCGAGATCGGGCAGGCCTGACCCGTCGGCCAGGGTCAGAGACGCATAGGCCCCGCCGGTCAGGGCCACAGCCGTGACCGAGGCCAGGAAGGCCTTCTTGACCGTCGAGCCGTCCTTGGCCGCCTGCTTGTCCAGCCGCTCCTGCAGCTTGGACTTGCCGCCGCGCTTGGGCATCAGGCCGAAGCCCTGGCGGGGCGCTTCCTCAGGCGCCGCCGGCGCCGTCATGGCCGCCCGGGCGGCGTCGATGGTGCTGCGGGTCGAGGCCGCGCGACCGGCGGCGGCCGCTGCGCCCATGCTGGCGCGCAGGCGGCGAGGATCGACGAATTCGGTGTCGTCGGCGAAGTCGTCGTCGCCGTCCAGCAAGGCGTCGTCCCGGCCTTGAACGGGGCCTTGATCCGGGGTCTGCCCGTTTGGACGCGGCTCCGAACGTGTCGAGAAACCGGATGCGGTGGCTTCCAGCGCGTCGTCGACGTCGGCGCCGCCGAAACCGCCGAAGGGCTGGACCCGGGGTTCGCTTTCGACCGACGCCGCAGGAACCGGCGCCGGATCAGGCTCGGACCTGGACGTCTCGGACGCCAATGCGGCGGGCGTCGACGCCGTCGGCATCGACGGGAAGGGCGTCGCCATGGCAGCGTCCGGCGACACCGGGTCGATCGACCAGTCATCCTCAATGTCGAAGGATTCTTCAGGGAAGACGGAGGCGCGCCAGTCCGGCTCGACCGGCGCCGAGACGGCGGCGACCGCTGTACGCTCGGCGACGGCGCGGGGGGCGGGCTCGGCCTCGGGGATGTCCAGCTGCAGGTCGTGGGTCGCGGCCGGCTTGCGCGTATCCATGCTCTCGCGGGCCTCGGCCAGCAGGCGGGCGGTGCGCTCCTCGCTCATCCGCATCCGCTCGGCCAGTTCGCCCGAGGCGCGGTCGTAGCGTTGCTCGATCTTGTCCGAGCTTTCCGACAGCCGCCGCGCGATGTCTTCCAGCGCCTGCTGCGAGCGGCGTTCGGACTGGGCGATCCGATCGCTCAGCTGGTCCGAAATCCGGGTGATCTCGCCGCCCAGTTTTTCCAGCGCCAGGGCGTGACGGTCGTCGCTGGCGGTCAGGCGTTGATCGACGCGGTCGACGTGGCGCGCGAACTCCTGGTCCATTCTGGCCGCATGACGCGAGATGTCCGCCTCGACCTTGCGGCCCACCAGGTCGGTGACGCTGCGGGTGACGGCCTCGGCGCGGCTGATGGCCTCGCGCTCGACCGTCTGAACCCGGGCGTTCAGGTTCTGGGCGATCTTCAGGACCTCGCGGCCCATGGCCTCCAGCCCCTGGGCGCCCTTGCGCTCGGACGCGTTCAACTGGTCGCCGACGCTGCGGACCGCCTGTTCGATCCGGTCGATGCGCGCGCCGGTCTCGGCGGCGTCGAGCCGCTGCATCATCTCGGCGCGGTTGAACTCGATCTGGCGCGACAGGGTCTCGGCCAGCTTCTCGAACCGGGCGGCGTCACGCACGCCCTCGGGCTCCACCCGCCCCTCGGCCGCGCGCATGCGCTGGTCCAGTTCGGCGAACGAGCGTTCGAGGGTCTTCAGGGCCTCGGTGGTGCGGCTCTGGGCCTGATCCAGACGCGCGCCGACCTGGGCCAGCAGATCCGTGCCGACGCCTGGGCCGGCGGCCTTTTCGACCGCCTCCATGCGTTGACGCAATTCGGTGACGCCGGAGCGCTGGCGCTCCTCGATGTCGTACAGGCGGCCGGCCAGGGCGCCCAGCGACTGTTCGACCTTGCCGAAGGTCTCCTGGGTCTGGGGGCCGGTGTCGCGTTCGAAGGCGCGCAGGCGGCGATGGCCCTCGCGCAGCTCTTCGGCGATGTCGTCGATACGGCGGGCCTGCCCCTTGGTCTGAGCGTCCTGACCGTCCAGCCGGCGCACCAGTCCCGACACGGCCTGGTCCACGCCCTGAATGGCGACGGTCGAGCGGCGTTCGGCGGCTTCCAGCCGGGCGGCGATGGCGTCGATCGAGGCGCTGATCCGCTGCCAGCCCTCGTCCCCGGCGTCATAGGCGTCGTCGAGACGACGGCTGCGACCGCGACGTTCGAAGCTGTCGGAGACGGACGGACGGCGCGGCAGGGTGGCGTAGCCTTCCTCCTCGTCTTCCATGATCATGGAGTTCAGCCATTCGCCCAGCGTCATGCCCGAGCGACGGGCGAGATCCTTGGCGACCTCGCGGGCCTTCGGATCGATCCCCTTTACGCTCCAAGGCGCCGCTGCGCTCACTGATTCGGCTCCCGACCCATGGGATGGAGGCTATAACGCCAATATCGAGGGTGTAAACGTGTGGTTAACCGCAAGATGTTGCGCCGACTCGTCAGCCTGTGGACATCTCGTCGGATGGGAGGCTTTTGGGCGCGACGTGGTTAATGACGGATTAAGATTAAGGACCTGGTAACCGGTTCGGCTTGCGTCCCCGCCCGGGCGGCGCCAACTGCGACCCCATGAGCCTGACAACCACTCTGATCCTGCTGGGCGCGGCCCTGGCCGTCATGGTCTTCGCCGGCTGGCGCGGCGCGCGGCCGCCCGACCCGTTCAAAGGGCCGCGCATGGTCCCCTGGCGCTTCATCATGCTGGGCGCCGCCGCCCTGGCCCTGCTGCTGCTGATCCACCTGGCCACCCTGTTCGGCGCCGAACGGCCGCCTTGGGTTTCAGGCGTTTAGGAACCCGAGCGACGCCCGACGGTTGATCCTGCGAACCCCAGACAGGAGACGCACCATGGCCGACAAACTGACCCCCGCCGAGGCGGAAAAGGAATTCTGGAACAGCCTGAAAGAGTCCAACACCGGCATGCTGGGCCTGGACCAGGCCGGATACCACCACCAGCCGATGACCGGTTTCGGCGAGCCGGAGACTGGGACCATCTGGTTCTTCAGCCGCAATGACACCGACTTCGCCCGCGATGTGGCGGTCGGCGGTCAGCAGGGCATGTTCTGCTACCAAGCCAAGGACGGCAAGGTTCAGGCCTGTATCCACGGCGATCTGTCGATCGACCAGGATCGTGCGCGGATCGACAAATACTGGAACCCCGTCGTCGCCGCCTGGTACCCGGACGGCAAGGACGACCCGCACCTGACCCTGATCCGCTTCGACGCCGAGGACGGCCGGGTCTGGGTGTCGGACAAGGGCGCGCTGGGCTTCGGCTATCAGGTGATGAAGGCCAATCTGACCAAGACGACGCCGGATGTCGGCGGCGTGTCGGACGTGAACCTGCAATAGGATCGCCCGGCGACACGGTCCTGCGGCTTGCCGTAGGCTGTTAAGGATGAGCGCGCGCCAGACCGAGTCTGGCGCGCGTTCCTTCATCTGGCCCTGACCACAATTCCGCCCCTCTGGTTGCTTCAGCTACAATCCAGGACAATGAGGGGTATCCAATGCTGGGCTTGCTGACCGCCGCCGCCATCGCGGCCTGTTCTCCACCCGAAGGGACGTCGGCCCTGCTGGAGCGACCGGAGCGGGTGATCATGATAGGGGAGCTTCACGGCACAGCAGAAGCCCCGCGTGCGGTCGGCGAGATCGCCTGCGCCGCCAGTGAACAGGGGCCGGTCGTCGTGGCCCTGGAGTTGGAGGATACGCTTCAACCGAAGTTGGACGCCTTCATCGCCGCGCCCGACGAGGCCAGCGCACTGGCGACGCTGGAGGGATCAACTCTGATCAACCGCGCGGTGCAGGACGGACGAACCAGCCAGGCCTTGCTGGATCTGCTGATGCGGGTGCGCGAGTTAAAACTGTCCGGCCGCGATATCGGCCTGCACCTGTTCCAACCCAGCAGCCTGTCCCGGGGCGAAGGCCTGGATCAGGCCTGGTACGAGTTGAACATGGGCTATCTGCTCAGCCAGGCGAGACAAGGCCGGCCCGACGCGCGCGTCATCGGCCTGGCCGGCAATATCCACGCCCGCAAGACCGCCTTCGAGGACTATCCCGACTTGGGCGTCCCGGCTGCGGGGCACCTGCCGGCGCGCGAAACCCTGAGCCTGAAGATCGCACAACAGGGCGGGTTCGCCTGGAACTGCTCGCAGGACGCCTGCGGGGTCAATCCGTCGATGGCCAGTTACGACGCCGAGGCGCGCGGCGTCATCCTTGGCCCGCTCGACGGTGGCGGTTACGACGGGGTTCTGGCCCTGGGTCCGTGGACGGCGTCACCGCCCATGGACGTCAAGACTGGTCGCTGATCAGGCGACCGTCTCGCGGCTGACGGCTGCTGCGGGCGTCCAGCTGTTCAGCGCCTGCTGAAACAGCCGCGCCGCCAGTTCGTCGCTCATCGGGGCGGCTTCGATGCGGGCCGCCTCGGAGGTTCTCAAATCCCCGATCTCGCGGCTGAGGAAGCTGACGCTGCCATTGGGCCCTGAGGCCCTTTCAGCCAAATCCGCTGCTATCTGTTCGCGAGACGGCTGGATGGGCGCCGGTTCCGGGCTCGGCGCGCCGGCTTCCTCGCGGCTGCTGTTCAGCATCTGCTCTAGCTCGGCCTTCAGCTCAGGAGGAACCTCGGAAACCTGCGCCGGATCGATCACGAGGTGACGGCCGACGATGAAGTCGTCGACGGACAGCGGCTGATCTGTATCCACGCCGCGCCGGGTCATCAGGACACGGTCGGTCGCATAGCCGGCGTCATAGGCGGCCGCCCGGCGCAGATCCGCCGAAGCTTCGCGTTCCGACTTCGACACCAAACCGTCGCCGTCTGTGTCGGTTTCGGCAAACCAGTCGGCAAGATATTCCTGATCGGAAACAGATTCCGACCCCGATTGGGCCTGGATCAGGGCGTTCAGGGTGTCGGCGCCGAAGGTGTCGGCGGGGGTCATCTCGGCGCGGGTGACGCGACCGTCCGCATCGGCGTCGAAGGTTTCGAAAGCCTTGGAAACCTTGGCGTTTCCAGCGTCGATGGCGCTGATTTCGTCGAGGGTCAGGGCGTCGTCGCCATCGACGTTCAGGCGATCAAACAGCTTCTGATAGAGCTGTTGCGTGAGGCTGGAGCCCCCAGCGGATATGGTGGTCATGGCCTCAGCCTCCCCAGTGCGCGACAAGCGTGACCGTAAGGAAGCAAGAGCCAGACCGCGCCAGACGCGCCCTGACTCGTCAGATCAGCGTCAGCCCGCGAAACACCAGGCCAGGACCGCCTTCTGGGCGTGGATGCGGTTTTCGGCCTCGTCCCAGACCAGGGAGCGAGGACCGTCGATGACGGCGTCGGTCACTTCCTCGCCCCGGTGAGCCGGCAGGCAGTGCAGGAAGACCGCGTCGGGATCAGCGAGATCCATCAGGGCCTCGTCGACGGTGTAATCCTCGAACGCCGCCAGCCGCGCCTCATAGTCCTGGTCGCCCATCGAGACCCAGGTGTCGGTCACGACCACGTCGGCGCCCTTGACCGCCTCGCGCGGGTCGCTGGTCAAGGTCACGGCGGCGCCGCCCTTGGCCAGGTCGCGCAGGTCGGGATGATATTCGGCCGGACAGGCGACGTTCAGGTGGAAGCCGAACTTGGGCGCCGCATGCATGAAGCTGTGGCAGACGTTGTTGCCGTCGCCGATCCAGGCGATGGTCTTGCCCGAAACCGGGCCGGAATGCTCCTCGATGGTCTGAAGATCGGCCAGGATCTGGCACGGGTGGGACCGGTCGGTCAGGCCGTTGATCACCGGCACGGTCGAGACGCGGGCGAAGCGTTCGACATCCTCGTGGCTGTTGGCGCGGATCATGACGGCGTCGACCATGCGCGACAGGACGCGAGCCGTATCCTCGACCGGCTCGCCCCGGCCCAGTTGCATGTCCGAGGCGGTGGCGATGATGGCGGCGCCGCCCAGCTGGCGGATGGCGGCGTCGAAGCTGAAGCGGGTCCGGGTCGAGTTCTTCTCGAAGATCAGGGCCAGGACCCGATCCTGGGCCGGCGCATCGGCGTCCGGCCGCCCCTGGGGCCAGCCCTTGCGGGCGGCCTTGCGGGCATGGGCGTCGTCCAGGATGGCGCGCAGATCGGCGGCGTCCAACAGATGGATGTCGAGGAAGTGCCGGACCATTGCCTAACTCCGCTCATCCCCGGCGAAAGCGGGGACCTGGTGCTTTGGGCGACGGGCGCCCGATGTCAGTTACGTCCGCCGATCCCGGCGCCTTTCGCGTGAAAGGCCTGGGTCCCCGCTTTCGCGGGGATGAGCGGCTTTCAGGATCAGGCCGCCAGCTTTTCGCGCGCCGCTTCACAGGCGCCTTCGAAGCGGACGATGGCCTCGCGGGCCTCGTCCAGGGTCAGGTTCAGCGGCGGCAGCAGACGCACGCAATTGTCGCCACCACCGGCGATCAGCAGCTGTTGCGTATCGCGCGCCAGGGCCATGAACTCGCGATTGTTCGGCACCATCTTGACCCCGATCAGCAGCCCCTTGCCGCGCACGTCGGCGATCACGTCGGGGAAGCGGGCCTGAAGCCCCGCCAGTTGCTGCTTCAGATAGCCGGCGATGTCGTTGACGTTGGCCAGGGTCTCTGGCGTGTTGATCAAGGACAGCGCCTTCAGACCCACGGCCATGGCCAGGGGATTGCCGCCGAAGGTCGAGCCGTGGGCGCCGACCGTCATGCCGGACGCCGCCTTGGCCGACGCCAGGCAGGCGCCGATGGGGAAGCCGCCGCCCAGAGCCTTGGCCACCGCCATGATGTCGGGCGACATGCCGGCCCATTCGTGGGCCCACAGCTTGCCGGTCCGGCCCATGCCGCACTGGACTTCGTCGAAGATGATCAGCACGCCGTGTTCGTCACACAGCTCCCGCAGGCCGCGCAGGCACTGTTCCGGCATGGCGCGGCAGCCGCCCTCGCCCTGGACCGGTTCGACGATGATGGCGGCGGTCGTGGGATTGGCGATGGCGGCCTTGATGGCGTCGTGGTCGCCCCACTTCAGCTGGTGAAAGCCTTGCATCGGCGGGCCGAAGCCTTCGGTGTAGCTGGGGTTCGCAGCGGCGTTGATGGCGCCATAGGTGCGGCCGTGGAACGAGCCGTCAAAGCCGTAGATGTCGATCCGCTCCGGCGCGCCGTTGGCGGCGTGATATTTGCGCGCCGTCTTCAGCGCGCACTCTACCGCTTCCGTGCCCGAGTTGGTGAAGAAGACCACGTCGGCGAAGCTCGCCTCGCACAGGGCGTCGGCCAGGGCTTCCTGACCCGGGATGCGGAAGATGTTGGAGACGTGCCACAGCTTCTCGGCCTGATCCTTGACCGCCTGAACCAGTTCGGGGTGGGCGTGGCCCAGGCCGTTGGTCGAGATGCCGGCGACGCAGTCCAGATACTCGGTCCCGTCGGTCGACCACAGTCGGGCGCCTCGGCCGCGTTCCACTTCCAGCGGCGCGCGATTGTAGACAGCCATCAGGTGGTTCGTGGACACGGGACTAAGACCTCCAAAAGCGATACGGCCCCGTCGCACGCGCGACGGAGCCGGATTTATACGGACAAGCCTTGTCGGATGAGTGACAGGCTTAGTCAACACCGGCGCCGAGGACGCCTCGAGACCGCGCATCGGCGACGATGGCGCGCACCGTCGTAATCTGATCCGCATCCAGAACCCGCAGCGGCAGGATGAAGTTGGTGTTGGGCGAGGCGGCGAAGATCAGCCGGTCCTTCTCCTCCACCACCACGACCACGCTGCGCCAGCCCACACGGCTTTCGAAGTCCGCGCCAGCGACCGCCAGCCCCTGATCGTCGATGCGCCAATCGACGGGCTGGCGTGAAATCGGGGCGGTTCGACTCATAGCCATGACCTTGCCGTGCGCCACGGCGGTCAGACCCAAGAATCCATACAGGCCGGCCATCTGAAGCACGAAAATCCACACCATGATATCCGAGCGCACATTGACGCTCAGCCCCATGGTCGCCAGCACCACGACGATGAAGAACAGCATCGGCACGGTCGCCCAGCGACGGATGCTCGGCCACGCCCGGAGCGCGGCCCGGCCTTCTTTGGGCGTCGGCTGAACGCCGCGAACCTCGACGACGGCGTTCATCTGACGAATGTCCGCGCTGAAAGGAGTTCCTCCAGGACTCGCTCCTGCTCGGCGTCGAGCAGCCGTCTAGGCAGGACCGGGTTGTAACTGGGCACGATAAGAAAAACGAACCGATCAGCCTCGACCCGAACGTCCTTAATGACCCTCCAGTCATAGAAGGCGGACTGGAATCGCGCCTCCTGGGTCAGACCCCGGTCATCCAGTGTCCAGCGCCACACCGGCGATCCGGCCGGCGCCCGTCTTTCCGCGCGAGCGGACAGTCCGACGACAAGTTTGAAGCTTAAGGCCCAGGCCAGATAGGTCGCGAGCAGGGAAACGATCAGCAGGAGCGGCGGAAAAGCGTTTTCGCTCCACTTCAGGGCGGCCAGGCCGAACAGGCCGAAGCCGACAAAGCCGACCCACAACGGCAGGTACATCACCCAATGGATCAGACCCCAGCCCTTTCTCAGCGGCCGCAGTTCATGCGCCGTGGGCTGAACATCCTCGACGACGATCATTGCTGAGGCGCCGGGCTTTCCAGCAGGGTCTCGGCGGCGACGGCGTCATTCTTGGCCTGAATTTCGACCAGCCGCTTGTCCAGCGCCAGCCCGAGATCGGCGATAAACAGGCCGAAGCGGGCCACATCGACGCCGTTGATGTAGGACAGCCTGTCTTCGGTCGAATGGATGCGCTGGAAGACCGGCGGGACGAAGCCCTCCTTAAGGCCGTTGTCCTTGCCGCCGTTGAAGGCCAGCCACATCTGATGGGCGCCCACCGCGTCCTGCGTCCCCATCGACACGACCGGCACGCCCGCCGCCGAGAAGACGCGGTCGTCGCTGGGCGGATAGATCGGATAGGGCATGCAGTCGAAGCCGCGCTCGGCGCACAGGCTGCGTAGGGTCTCCAGCACGAAGCCGGACTGATCGCCGTTGTTCTCGCCGTACATGACCGTCTCGCCATAGGCGGCGACGTCGGCGTTGACGACAGCGGCGATCCGGTCCTTGCCGTGCTTCTCCAGGAAGGCCTTGGCGCCCAGCAGGCCCAGCTCCTCCTGATCGGTGAAGACGAAGACGAAGCGATGGGCGACCGGCTGGCCCTCCAGCCCCATCTCCAGGATCTTGGCCGCCTCCATCATGGCCATGACCGAGCCGACATTGTCGACGATCCCCTGGGACAGAGTTCCGTCGCGCAACTTCACCGCATCATAGTGGGCGGTCAGGACGATGTCCTTGGCGCCCTGGCCCACCGTCACGACGACGTTCGCGCCTTCCATCGGACCAGTGGCCTGATTGCCGCCGGCGAAGACCTGGATCTCTGGCGTGAAGCCCAGGCGGGTCAAGATGCCGACCAGGACCTGGGTCCGTTCGGCGTTTGTGGGCTTGATGAACTGAGCGGCGCCGGCGGCGATGTCGGGGCGGTCGCCGGCCTGTGGCGTCGCCTCCTGGGCGAATGCGGGAACGGCGGCGAACAGCGCCGCAGCGGCGACGAGCGAACGAAACAGCATGGCGGACCTCTCGGGGGAGCGATCCGCCAGAGTTAGCCGCCTAGCTCTTCAGGCGCCAGCCCGAGCGGAACACCAGCCAGCAGACGACGCCCATGACGACCATCAACACGGCCGAACCGATCACGCCGACGGTCAGATTGCTCTCGGCATGACCGATGAAGCCGTAGCGGAAGCCGTCGATCAGATAGAAGAAGGGATTGTAGCGGCTGAGCGAGCGGAAGGGTTCGGGCAGGTTGTCGACCAGATAGAAGGTGCCCGACAGGAAGGTCATCGGCATGACGATGAAGTTCTGGACCGCTGACAGATGGTCGAACTTCTCGCTCCACAGGCCCGCCAACACGCCGGTCATGCCCATGATGAAGCTGGCCGCCAGGGCGAACCAGACGATGGCGAAGATATTGGCCACGCCCAGCGGCGCGAACGGCAGGACGCACACGGCCGTGACCAGGCCGACCACCGCGCCCCGCGTCGCGGCGCCCAAGGTGAAACCCAAAGTCAGCTCCAGCGGGCTGAGCGGCGGGGTCAGGAAGTCGGTGGCCGTGCCCATGATCTTGGCCTGGATCAGGCTGGACGAGGCGTTGGCGAAGGCGTTGTTCAGCACGGCCATCATGATCAGGCCGGGCGCGACGAACAGGGCGAAGGGCGTGCCGTGCAGCGGCGGCCGGGCGTCCTGAAGCGCCACCACGAAGACCAGCATATAGAGCAGGGTCGTCACCACCGGCGCCGCCACCGTCTGGGCCCCCACCTTCCAGAAGCGCCGCACCTCGCGCAGATACAGGGTCTGCACCCCGATCCAGTTGACCCCCGGATAACGCCGCGGCTGCGGCAGGCCGGCGGGGCGGGTGGAGATCAGGTTCGGCGCGGTCTCGGTCATGGGCCGCCAGATGCGCTTTGGGGCCTGGCTTCGCAAGGCCGCGGTGACTCGTGATTGGTGAATCGTGACCTTCGCTAAATCACGATTCACGCGTCACCCCTCACGAACCAGCCTTAACCTTAACGATGATTCAATATCTGGTTTCTGTGGACGGTTGATTCGCACATCTTGCGTCTCTTAACGGCTGGTTTACGATTAGTGGTAGGTCAAGACCCCGGAGGGGGAGCCTGGACCTAGATATTGAATCCAAACTCGCTGGAGGGTGGCATGACCGCAGGCTGGACCGACGACCGCGTAGGCGCGCTGAAAAAGCTCTGGCTTGAGGGCCAGTCCGCGAGCCAGATCGCCAAACAACTGGGCGGCGGGGTCACCCGCAACGCCGTGATCGGCAAGGTGCACCGCCTGGGCCTGTCGGGCCGGGCCGCACCGTCGCAGCCGGCGCGCACCGCGACCAGCTTCCGCACCACCCGCCCGCGTCCGGCCGCCCCGGCCGCGACCACGGCTCAGGCCCAGGCGCCCCAGCCGTCGGCCCCGCGCCGCCTGGAAGCCGTCTCGTCCAAGCCGGTTCCGCCGACGCCCCCGGCTGCTCCGATCCCGGACCTGCCCGGCACCGCCACGGTCATGACCCTGGGCGCCCACATGTGCAAATGGCCGATCGGCGACCCGTCCTCGCGCGAGTTCAGCTTCTGCGGCCGCCGCGCCTCGGAAGGCGTCTATTGCGTCGAACACGCCCGCGTCGCCTACCAGCCGCAAGTTCGCCGCGGCGCCAAGGAAAGCGGTTCGGACCTGGCCCGTAGCCTGCGGCGCTATATCTAAGGGCGCTACGCTCGCGACGCGGTCGCTCGCTACTTGAGCGCCGCGCTTTGCGCGGGTTCATCCCCGCGTCACAGATGCTCCTTATGGAGCCGACCTCCCCCTCGCCGGTTCGCGCAAGCGGCCGGCGAGACTTCAGGGGGCGGGGCTGCGGTTCATCCGGGTTGACGCAGCCCCATCCGCTTTTCGATCAGTTCAACACCCGCCGCGCATCGGGCGTATCCAGCGAAAACGCCGGAATCTCCGCCTCGAAACTGCGGCCGTCCGCATCCGTCATATAATAGGCGCCGACCATGGACCCGCTGTCGGTCCCCAGCGGGCAGCCCGAGGCGTAGGCGTAGCTGCCGCCCGGCTCGATCACCGGCTGTTCACCGACCACGCCCGGACCGCGCACCTCTTCGACATGGCCGTGGCCGTCGGTGATGGTCCAGCGGCGCGCCATCAGCTGCACCGTCGATCCGCTCAGGTTCACGATCTCGATCTGATAGGCCCAGACCCAGCGGCCTTCGTCGGGATCGGACTGACCCGCCAGATAGCTGGGCCGGACCCGGATCAGGATGCCGTTCGATTCGGCGGTATAGGCAGGACCATCGTGCATGGGCTATATGCTCGCCCCGCCGCGCGCGGGCCGCAAGCGCGACTTGGAGACAAGTCGTGAAATCCGTGTGAGACAGACGCCATGAGCTCCTTCCAAGCGCCCCGTCCCGGCATCCTGCCCGCCCAGTCCATCGAGACGCTGATCGCCACCGGCGCCATCACGTCCGACACCCCGTTCGATCACGACCAGGTCCAACCGGCCAGCCTGGACCTGCGCCTGTCGGACCAGGCCTGGCGCGTCCGCGCCTCCTTCCTGCCCGGCCGCCGCAAGGTCGAGGAGCGGATCGCCGATGTGGCCATGCACGCCATCGAGATCACCGACGCCGGCGTCGTGCTGGAAAAGGGCTGCGTCTATATCGTGCGCCTGCAGGAGCGGCTTAACCTGCCCAAGGGCCTGATCGCCCGCGCCAATCCCAAGTCCTCCACCGGGCGCGTCGATGTCTTCGTGCGCCTGCTGACCGATCAGGGCGCCAGTTTCGACGATGTGGCCGAGGGCTATGACGGCCCGCTCTATATGGAGGTCGCGCCCCAGACCTTCTCCATCCTGGTGCGGCCGGGCACCCGGCTGAACCAGCTGCGCCTCAAGGCCGGCGATCCGCCCAAGCTGGAGACCCGCAGTGTCGGCGTCGATCTGCAGGGCGGCGACATCGTCGGCTTCCGAGGCCGCCGCCACGCGGGAGTGGTCGATCTGGACCATATCGACGGCCATGACCCCCGCGACTTCTGGGAGCCGCTGAGCCTGCGGCGCGGCGAACTGCTGCTGGATCCGGGCGAGTTCTATATCCTGGCCTCGTCCGACGACGTCGAGATCCCGGTCGATCAGGCCGCCGAAATGACCCCCATCGACCCTTCGGTGGGCGAGTTCCGCGTCCACTACGCCGGCTTCTTCGACCCCGGCTTCGGCACGGACGAGGCGCATGGCGCGGGGTCCAAGGGGGTGCTGGAGGTCCGCACCCACGACACGCCCTTCCTGCTGGAACACGGCCAGATCGTCGCTCGCCTGGTCTATGAACCCCTGACCGAACGTCCCAGCCGCCTGTATGGCGAGAGCGGCAGCCACTATCAGAACCAGGGCCTGAAGCTGTCGAAGCATTTCAAGGTGTGGT
>NZ_JAUSOE010000022.1 GCF_030656255.1 Brevundimonas sp.
TCGGGGTCGGCACCATCAATCGGCCCGACGGCTTTTGGAACCATTTCATATAGGCGTAGCCGACCTGGACCGGGATCGGGAAACGCGACGAGACATATTCCGGGAACTTGGTGTGATAGCTGGTCGTGAACGGCAGTTTCCATTCCACGCAGATGCGGCGCGTGGCGATGCCGATCGGACCTTCTGTAGCGATATGAACCGCCTCAGGCTCGAAGGCGCGCAACATCTCACGGATCTCTTCTTCCGCCCCAAGGGCCAACCGGATCTCGGGATAGGTCGGGCAGGGAATGGTCTTGAACAGGCTGGGCTCGATGACCTCGACCTCATGGCCCATGCCACGGCATTCCGCGACCGTGCGGGTCAGGGTGCGGACGACGCCATTGACCTGAGGTTCCCAGGCGTCGGTGGCCAGAACGATGCGCATTGAGGCGGGCGGACCCTGAGCCGTTAAGTAAGGGCGGAACATCTAGACGGTTCGAATGACGAAGGCGAGACGGTCTCCGATGTCTCCGGCACCTAAAGCAGCCGCAAGGGTTGAGCCATATCAGGATCAAGTAAGGTCAGGGTTTCTTTCGCCTGAACGTAAGCTGCCATGATGTGATAGAAGGAACTGGCAGGAGCTGGCTCGTCGATGAACTCGCCAGCGGCAAGGAGCTTGTCATGCCAAAGTCCTTGCGGCGTGAGATATTTCCAAAGCGCGCGCTGCGCATTGGCGGCCTGTTCCAAACATTGAACGCGTTTGCCGTCATCGCTTAACGACGCCAGTATAAGAGACGCCTTGAGCCATTCAGTTTGAGGCCAGAGCCTGGATCTGCCGCTCCTGACGCTTCCGTCGGTGTTCATGGCGTCTATGGCGATATTGCGCTTCCTGTCGATACCCTTCAGGCCCGCTTCATAAAGTCTCCAGGCGTCCGCAATGACGGATTCATCGCGCCTGTTGCGGCCATGCCTTGCAAATAGCCAAGCCCACTCGAACTGATGTCCCGGCTCGACCAAACGCCCGTCTTCTCCTGCTGCCGGAGACCAGTCCTTCTGGAAGAACTCCAGCAAATATCCGGACTGGGGATCAATGAATCGGGTCCGAGCTAGGTCTACGATGCGGTCAGCGAGACGCCCCCATGCTGCGTCGCCGTTTGCTTCTTCCCAGGCGAGGGCGGACTCTAGCAAATGCATATGAGCGTTTGATTGGTAAGGGTGAGCCCCACTTTCCATTACGCCGCCGGCAGCATCCGCTCGCTTAAGTATTTCTTCTCTGACGGCAGCCGCATCGACTTCCAGCGCGGGGTCGCCGGTTGCAGCCGACACGCGTGAGAGAGCGAAGATCAGGAACGCTTGATCATAAACCATCGCGGTCTCGTCCATTGGCGAGCCGTCGGCTGTAAGAAGCGTGCGCATCAGCCCGTCAGGACGCAGGTAGAGAGACCTAAGTCGCTCAAGACCCTTTGAAATCACCGGCTTCCAAGGGCCCTGCCAGCCCTGCAATCCTGCTTCCGCATAGACCTGCAACTGCCTCGCCTGGACACGGGCGCGGCGCGGGGCCGAGACATGCCGGCCATCAAGTGCCAGAACTTCTTCAAAAGCCCCCGTAGCGTCCTGGCCCAAACCGGACCAAACCGGCAGCGCGGCTTGCCGCAACCAGTTCGTCAACCTGACCGCACCGTCTTTCAGCCCTTCCGGCTCCGGAAGTGGCGGAAAGTCCAAATGTTGAGGAGAGAGGTTTCGAAGGCGATCGACAACTTTCTTCACCTCTTGGCTTTTTCTCAGATCGGTCACCAGGACCGCATCGCGCTCTACGATAATTCCAACGTCCCGCAAGCCAATCGCGGCGACCATCACGCCATCGCAGGCTCTGATCAGACAGCCCTCCGAGTCTTCCAGAACATGCAAGCCGACATCGCCCTCGCCTGAGGCGTGCACGGAATCCCACGCGCCGAGGTCGGTCCAAGCGAACCGTACCGGCAGCACTGCGGCGAGACTGGTTTTCTCCATCACCGCATAATCTATCGAGATTTTTGGAGCCAGTTTGAACTCCGAGCCCAGCAGGATGTATGCGTCATCCTGCACTGCACTCCCCAATGCGCCCTCTACGGCTTCCGCGACTGCGGCGGCGCGGTCTGTTATTTCTTGAACGAGGACCTTGGACTGGACGATGAAGTTGCCGCTGTTCCAGAGGTACCCCTCGGAGATATAGCGCTGCGCCGTCGTAGCGTCGGGCTTTTCAACAAAAGCGGCGACTGCCGACAAGCCAGGGCCTTCAGGCGCAATATATCCGTAGGCCGACGACGGTTCGGTCGGCACGACGCCCAAGGTGACGATACGTCCATCCTCAGCGCCGACAACGGCTTCGCGAACCGCGTCCCTGAATTCTTCTTCGTGGGGGATGTGGTGATCAGAAGCGACAAACAGATTGATCGCGTCAGGATCCTTCTGGGTCGTCCAAAGTGCGGCAGCGGCCATGGCAGCTGCAGAATCCCGACCTTCAGGTTCCAAGATTATCGTTGCCGATATCCCGATCTCGTCAAGTTGGGACTGGATCGCGTCGCGATGTGATAGTCCGGCGACGACAATGAGGTCAGCTCCCGCCGCCAAAGACACAACGCGTTCGACTGTTTCTTGAAACAGTGACCGGTTTCCCGCCAGCGGGATGAATTGCTTCGGCAGGGATGGCCGTGACGCAGGCCACAACCGCGTACCTGAACCGCCGCACATGATGACCGGGTAAAGCGTTGCCATATTCTTAGAGCTGCCATTTCTTGACCGAACCGCCTACTACGCGAGCTTTGCTATCGCGTCACCTGTCGAATGCGCCAGAGTTGCGCGACCCGTCACTTGGTTCGACGCTTCTAGTCAGAGCGGCAACACCGTCGTCGACTTCACTTCTTCCAGCACCGCATAGGTCCGTGTTTCGCGCACGCCCGGCATGCGCACCAGAACGTCGCCCAGGAAGGCCCGATAGGCGTCCATGTCGCCGACGCGGGCCTTGATCAGGTAGTCGAAGCCGCCGGCGACCATGTGGCACTCCAGCACCTCGGGCTGGCTGCGGACGGCGGCGGCGAAGGCATCGAAGACGTCGCCGGTGGTGCGGTCCAGCAGAACCTCGACGAAGATCAGCAGGTCGCGGCCGACCTGGGTCGGGTCGATCATGGCGGCGTAGCCGGTGATGATCTTCTTTTCGCGCAGTCGTTTGACCCGTTCGAAACAGGCGGCGGGCGACAGGTTGCATTGCCGCGCCAGTTCGGCGTTGGACAGCCGGCCGTCGGTCTGGAGCACCCGCAGGATGCGGCGGTCGACAGCGTCTATATCGATCATCGGAAATCGAGGCTCTGCACCGAACGATCTTCGGTCAAGTCTCGTATCATACGAAGCACCTTCAATGAACTCCGGCCTATACGGCGGAAATCCACAGGATTTTCCCGCCCATGACCTCGCCCGCTTTCACGCCTTCGAGCCTGGCCGCCTGGGACGGTCTGGACGCGCACAAGTTCCGCGATGAGCGCGAAGCCGTCGCCGCCAACCTGGCGCGCATGCCGCTGGACGCCACCGAGCGCGCCGCCGTGGTGGCGGAAGCGACGGCCCTGGTCGAACACGCCCGCCGCAGCCAGAAGAAACAGGGCGTGGTCGAAAGCTTCCTGCAACAGTTTTCGCTGGGCACCCGCGAGGGTCTGGCCCTGATGTGTCTGGCCGAGGCCCTGCTGCGCGTGCCGGACGAGGAGACGCGCGACCGGCTGATCGCCGAAAAGATCGGGTCCGCCGATTGGGCCAGCCATCTGGGCCAGTCCGACAGCCTGTTCGTCAACGCCTCGACCTGGGGCCTGATGCTGACGGGCAAGCTGGTGGACGTGGACGACGAGGCGCGCAGCGACCTGCCCGGCTTCCTGAAGCGGATCGCCGGCCGTCTGGGCGAGCCGGTCATCCGCCAAGCGGTGGCGACCGCCGTCAAGATCATGGGCGAACAGTTCGTCGTCGGCCGCGCCATCCAGGGGGCGCTGAAGCGGTCGAACAGGGAAGGCTGGCTGTGCAGCTTCGACATGCTGGGCGAGGGCGCGCGGACTGTCGCCGACGCAGACCGCTACGAAAAGATCTACGCCGACGCCATCGAGGCGGTGGGCAAGACCTCGAAGCGCCAGGGGCCGGAACACGGTCATGGCGTATCGGTGAAACTGTCGGCCCTGTCGCCCCGCTATGAGGCGACGCATGAGGATGACGTCTGGGCGACCCTGTATCCCCGCATCCTGCGCCTGGCCCAGATCGCGGCCAAATACGACATCAACTATACGATGGACGCCGAAGAGGCGGACCGTCTGGCCCTGTCGCTGAAGCTGCTGGACCGGCTGGCGCATGAGCCGTCGCTGGGCGGCTGGACTGGCCTGGGTTTGGCGGTCCAAGCCTATCAGAAGCGCGGTCTGGAGACGATCGAACGGGTCGCCGACCTGGCCCTTCGCTCGGGCCGCCGGTTGATGGTGCGGCTGGTCAAGGGCGCCTATTGGGACACCGAGATCAAGCGCGCCCAGGTGTTCGGCCGCACCGACTATCCGGTCTTCACCACCAAGGCGGCGACCGACCTGAACTATCTCGTCTGCGCCAAGGCCATGATCGCGGCCTCGCCGGCGATCTATTCCCAGTTCGCCAGCCACAACGCCCACACTTTAGCCGCCGTGCGTCGCATGGCCCGCGACCGGGGCGTGGCCGTCGAGCACCAGCGCCTGCACGGCATGGGCGAGGCGCTTTACGACGCGGCGCACGAGGCGTGGGCCGATGAGACCGTGATCGTCCGCGCCTATGCCCCCGTCGGCGGGCATGAGGAACTGCTGCCCTATCTGGTTCGGCGCCTGCTGGAAAACGGCGCCAACTCCTCCTTCGTCCACGCCCTGCTGGACGAGCGCGTCCCCGCCTCGGCCGTCGCGGCCGATCCCATCTCCCTGGTCGAGCAAGCGCCCGACCGTCACCCCAAGATTCCGGTTCCGCAAGACATGTACGGCGATCGTCAGAACTCCCTCGGCCGCGACTATTCCCAGGCCGCCGTCCGTGACGCGCATGCGCGCGCGCTGGAAGGGATCGACCGCGAGAAACTGACCTCCGGCCCGATCATCGGCGGCAAGCTGCGCGCCGGGATCCATGCCCAGGCCGTGACCAATCCCTTCGACCGGTCGCAGGGGCTCGGCCATGTCTCGGAAGCCGAGGCGGCCGACATCGACGCCGCCGTCGAGGCCGCTGCGAACGCCCAGGTTCAATGGGACCGTCAGGGCGGCGCCAAGCGCGCCGTCGTCCTGCGCGCCATGGCCGATGCGCTGGAGGCCGATCTGGACCGCCTGGTCGCCCTGCTCAGCCGCGAGGCCGGCAAGACCCTGAACGACGGGGTCGCCGAGGTGCGCGAGGCCGCCGACTTCTGCCGCTACTACGCCCTGCTGGCCGAGCGCGATTTCACCGCCCCCCAGACACTGAAGGGCCCGACCGGCGAAACCAACCAACTGTTCCTGCACGGACGCGGCGTCTTCGCCTGCATCAGCCCGTGGAACTTCCCCCTGGCCATCTTCACCGGCCAGATCGCCGCCGCCCTGGCCGCCGGCAATGCCGTCCTGGCCAAGCCTGCCGAACAGACGCCGCTGATCGCCGCCGAGGCCGTGCGCCTGTATCACAAGGCCGGTCTGAACCCGGACCTGCTGGCCCTGGTTCCCGGCCGCGGCGAGACGGTCGGCGCTGCCCTCGTCACCCACCCCGGAATCGACGGCGTCGCCTTCACCGGCGGCACCGACACGGCCGCCGCGATCAACCGCGCCATCGCCGCCCGCCCCGGCGCCATCATCCCCTTCATCGCCGAGACCGGCGGCCTGAACGGCATGTTCATCGACACCACGGCGCTGAAGGAACAGGTGATCGACGACGTGATCCAGTCCGCCTTTGGCTCGGCCGGCCAGCGCTGCTCGGCCCTGCGCGTCCTCTATGTACCCAAGGACTCGGCCGACGCCCTGATCGAGGGCCTGAAGGGCGCCCTGGCCGTCCAGACCGTCGCCGACCCCGCCGATCCCAAGACCGACATCGGTCCCGTCATCGACCCGGAATCCCGCCGCGCCCTGGAGGCTCACGTCGAACGCCTGTCTCACGAGGCCAAGATCATCGCTCGCGCCGACCTGCCGCTGGGTTCCGAAAAGGGCGACCTGTTCGCCCCTACCATCGCCGAAATCCCAACGCCGGACTTCCTGGAACGCGAAGTCTTCGGCCCCATCCTGCACATCTACCGGTACGCCCCGTCCGACCTGAAGTCGGTCGCCGGCAAGCTCGCCGCCCGCGGCTATGGCCTGACCCTGGGCGTCCACAGCCGTATCGAGGCCTTCGCCGCTGAAGTGATCGACCTCGTCCCTGCGGGCAACGTCTATGTCAACCGGTCGATCACTGGCGCCGTGGTCGGCGTCCAGCCGTTCGGCGGTGAAGGCCTGTCCGGCACCGGCCCCAAGGCGGGCGGGCCAAACAGCCTTATCCGCTATGCATCCGAAAAAGCGATCAGCGTGAACATCGCTGCGCAGGGAGGAGATCCTACGCTGTTAAATTTATCGGGAGAAAATTAAGGCGGCGGAAGACAAGGCGGCGTCGTTTGATCGTATAAGCTGTTATATTGAAGTATTCAAAAGGAATTTACTGTTAGAGGAGTGTGAATTCGGTGTCTGGCGGCTTCATTTTGGAGAAGTAAACTCTCTGGGTCCGGTGTTGATGAACCCAATTCGGATTAGCCATCAATGATGGCCTTGGCCTCTTCCGGTCCGGTGCCCCAATCCCTGCCGCGCCGTGGACAGCTGGTGAAGAGAACAGTCCCCGTGTCTGATAGACGCCGTGGTCGGCAATCTGTGGTTTACCGGTCGGAACAATAGCCGTGGTGCCATCCCCCTGCGCCCATTGTTCATGTATGCCTAGCCGATGACTCCATCTCAGACCTCTCCTGCCACGCTTGGCGTTCCGCACGGACGCTTGTGCATCGACGGCTACAATATTGGCCTCTCAAAGGGTACGGGCATTGCGACTTATGGTCGGAACCTGCTAGCGAACGCGCGCACTCTGGGCTTCAGCCCGTCGCTGCTGGCAGGACCGGTGACGCGGGGCCACGGCGGCGACGTCGCGGATGAATCCGCCATCGCAGGCCGCGAAACGGTCCGCCGAAAATGGGGCAAGGGCGAACTGTTCGCTCGAACCCTGATCAGCCGCTTCGGTCAGAGCGCCTATCCCGTCAAGCCGACCGGACAGGTCGTCTGGCGAGATCAAAATCGCCCGGACGTCGACCACTATTGGATGTCGCCCTCCCTTTATCGGCTCGCCAGCCGGGCCTTCGTCCACTACGGTACGGAAACTCCGGTTACCTTTCGGTGTACAGACGAGATTCCGGCTCCGACAGTTATGCACTGGACCGCGACCCTTCCAGTTCGTGCCGCGGGCATGGCCAATGTCTATACGATCCACGACCTGATCCCGCTCAAGTTACCACATCTGACGACGGACGATCCTGGCCGGTATATGCAGATGTGTAAAATGATTGCGCGCAACGCCGACCAGATCGCAGTGGTCTCAGAGACGACTCGCCGCGACGTGATCGAGCTTCTCGGCGTTGAGGAAGATCGTGTCATGAACACCTATCAGGCCATCACCCTGCCCGACGAAATTATGAACCGCCCACAGGAGGAAATCCTAGGGGAGCTTGAGGGGATCTTCGGCCTCGACTGGAAGGGCTATATGCTTCATTTTGGAGCCATTGAGCCGAAAAAGAATTTAGGGCGGATCATAGAAGCCTATCTGGCAAGCGGCGCGGCGTGCCCACTCATTATTGTGGGGGGGGCTGCTTGGATGTCGGAAGATGAGACCGCGCTACTGGATGGAATTCGGCGCAACGGCGGAGCCGAAGCAGAGCGGGTCCGTCAGTACGAATATCTCCCTTTCCCCTTGTTGATGACACTGATCCGCGGCGCGAGAGCAACATTGTTCCCGTCCCTTTACGAAGGTTTTGGCCTGCCGGTGTTGGAATCGATGGCCCTCGGCACTGCAGTGCTGACCTCCACGGCGGGGTCCCTACCCGAGATTTCGGGGGGCGCGGCCCTACTCGTTGATCCCTACGACACCTCGACCATTGCCCGCGCCATCCTTTCGCTCGATCAGGACCAGGATCTCACGCTTGAACTTGCTGCCCGAGGGCTAGAGCGGGCGATGGCCTTCAAGCCCAAAGAATATCAAAAGCGATTGCAAAAGCTTTACGCACGCGTGGGGCTATGAAGATAGAGTTTTCGATCGTCGCGCTATTCGTTTTCCCTCTGCAAGCTAAGGTCTTGTTCCTTGGACTTAATGCTGGCACGCTATATTCCGCATCTGGGACGACGTCGTGATCGACACCGTCCTCGCGACCTTCACCCTGATTGCCATGACGCACCCGAAATTGTCGAGTAAGGACGGATTGACCGGGTTTGCGGGATCCATCGACTGGATAGATTTCGGCCATAGAAATCTCGTCGCCGCCAGCTACGCGAGCATAGTTCTGCCCCCAATCCTCACCTCGGGCGACGAGCGCGGGAATACCGTAAATGTCGGCGATCTCTGGATGTTCATCCGTCTGCGTCTTGAAGCCGAAAGGTTCTTGTCGGTTTGAGAAATCTCCTTGGTCGCCGCGATATCGTCGTCGCAATGGCGAGCGTGCTGGCAACCTCTGCCGCTTGCAAGCCGGGAACCAGCGCGGGGGGCTCACGCGTCGTGGGCCGGAGTCGTTTACCGGCCGCCTCGGCGGCTGAGACGGATCGCCTTTTCCGGGACGCCTACGCCGGCAGGCGGATCGACCTAGGGGGGCTGAACTACGCAATTGATCGACCGCTTGTCATTGGCGGCGGCGGGATGCTCACCGGCCCTGGCCGCTTGACCCTGGCTGCAGCGTTTCAAGGTCAGTGGGCGATCGAGTTCGCAGCGGGAAGTGGTAGCGGCGTTAGGGGCGTTGAGGTGGATGGGGCGGCGGCTCTAGCGCACGTGATCTCCGGAATCCGTGCCAACGGATCTACTACCGGTCTAACAGTCCAAAACTGCATCATCAGCAACCTGTCGTTCGACGGCATCGATATCTCGGGGGGGGCAGGCGCTTATAGGCATCTGGGTCCGGTCATCGAAGGGAACGTCATCCGCAATGTCGGTTGGGTGGGCATCAATCTGGAGTCTTCCACTGAAGGCCGTCTTGCAAATAACGTCATCGACCGTACCGGCTACCACGGCCTGTCCGCGATGTTGGGCTGCAAGGGCACGCAGATCACCGGCAATCACGTCACAAAGGCGACTTCTCCCGATCGCATCTTTAATGGGACTGGGTCGCTTGGAGGCGTCGAAGGCGGCTTCATGATTGCTTTCGACCCTTCGAGCGATGAAACCCTCATCGAACAGAACGTCTGCGACGACAATCGGCGGGCGGGATACGATGGCATTGGGGTATCGGAAGACGGCACGCCCTTCGGCAGGTCGCGTATCATCGGTAATATTGTGAGACGAGCCGGCCTTTTCGGAATTGATGCGCCAGGCAATTGTTTGGTGGAGAACAATCTCGTGGAAGAAGCCGCGCAACAGGGCATTCACATCGGGCTGGACCTTGGCGGTCAGATCGAGAACGTTGTTGTTCGAAACAACATCATCCGCAACACCGGTACGGCGCACCCGGGGGTGGATAGTTTTGGCATCCTGGTGGGAGACACTTTGGGCCCCGCAGTGCGTATCCGAAACGTCGCCATAACCGGCAATACCGTCCTCGATAATCGTCCTTCG
>NZ_JAUSOE010000024.1 GCF_030656255.1 Brevundimonas sp.
CCGACGATCTCGTCGTCCAGGATCAGCGGATAGCGGCCGATCAGCTCCCAGCTGGCGAATAAGGGCGTCCAGTCGATGTGGTCGGCGAGATCGCCCAGATCCCAGCTGTCGAAGGCGCGCACCCCGAGGACGGACGGGGCGCAGGGCAGGGGCGTGGCCGGAGCGGGCCGGAACCGGTTCTGGCGCGCGGCGGGCAGGGCGGCGCGGGCCTTGACCTCCTGACCGCGCGCATATTGCTCGCGGATACGGACGTATTCGTCGCGCGTAACGGCCTCGTTCTTGGCCCGTTCGGTCTTCGACAACAGGCCCGAGACCACGCCGACGGCGCGGCTGGCGTCGATGACATAGGTGGTCGAGCCGCTGTGATAGCCGGGGTCGATCTTCACCGCCGTATGCGTCCGGCTGGTGGTGGCGCCGCCGATCAGCAGCGGGATGTCGAACCCGCGCCGCTCCATTTCGCGCGCCACGAACACCATTTCGTCCAGCGACGGCGTGATCAGGCCCGACAGGCCGACGATGTCGACCTTGTGCTCGATGGCGGCGTCGAGGATGCGGTCGGCCGGGACCATGACGCCCAGGTCGATGACCTCGTAGTTGTTACACTGCAGCACGACGCCGACGATGTTCTTGCCGATGTCGTGGACGTCGCCCTTGACCGTCGCCATCAGGATGCGGCCGGCCTGTTCGCGCGGCTTGCCGGCCTTTTCGGCCTCCATGAAGGGCTCCAGCCAGGCGACGGCCTGTTTCATCACCCGGGCGGATTTCACCACCTGGGGCAGGAACATCTTGCCCGAGCCGAACAGGTCCCCGACCACGTTCATCCCGTCCATCAGCGGACCTTCGATGACGTGCAGGGGACGGTCGAACGACAGGCGGGCTTCTTCCGTGTCGGCGTCGATATATTCGGTGATGCCGTTGACCAGGGCGTGGGCGATACGGGCGGCGACAGGCTGGTCGCGCCATTTCAGATCGACGACGCGAGCGACGCCCTTGTCGCCCTTGTAGTTGGGCGCGATGTCGACCAGCCGCTCGGTGTTGGAGACATTGGTCCGCTGCGGGCGGTTCAGGATCACGTCCTCTACCGCCTCGCGCAGGGTCGGGTCGATGTCGTCATAGACCGGCAGGTCGCCGGCGTTGACGATGCCCATGTCCATGCCCGCCTGGATGGCGTGGTACAGGAAGACGCTGTGGATCGCCCGGCGCACCGGCTCATTGCCGCGGAAGCTGAACGAGACGTTGGACACCCCGCCGCTGATCCGGGCGTAGGGCAGGGTGGCTTTGATGATCTTCACCGCTTCGATGAAGTCGACGGCGTAGTTGTCGTGCTCCTCGATCCCCGTCGCCACGGCGAAGATATTGGGGTCGAAGATGATGTCCTCGGGCGGGAAGCCGACCTCGTTGACTAAGATGTTGTAGGCGCGGGTGCAGATCTCGATCTTGCGGGCGGCGGTGTCGGCCTGGCCCACTTCGTCGAAGGCCATGACGACGACGGCGGCGCCATAGCGCAGGCATTTGATCGCATGATCGCGGAAGGCCTGTTCGCCCTCCTTCATGCTGATCGAGTTGACGATGGGCTTGCCCTGGACGCACTTCAGCCCCGCCTCGATCACCTCCCATTTGGAGCTGTCGATCATCACCGGCACACGGGCGATGTCCGGCTCCGCCGCGATCAGGTTGAGGAAGGTCCGCATGGCGACGGCGCCGTCCAGCAGGCCCTCGTCCATGTTGATGTCGATGATCTGGGCGCCGGCCTCGACCTGTTGGCGAGCGACGTCGAGCGCGGCCGAATAGTCGCCTTCGACCACCAGCTTGCGGAATTTGGCCGACCCGGTGACGTTGGTTCGTTCGCCGACGTTGATGAAGGTGGGACGCATCAGGCTTTTCTGCTTGCTTGGTTCGCGTGACCGAAGTCGAAGAATACGGTTGAGCGATCTCTCCACACCGTATCCAGGCCTCTTGTCTTCAGTGAAACGGCTGTCTCGATGCGCCGGCAAATCGGTAGGCCGCTTCTGTGCGAACTGGCGGTGCCGGCTAGAATTCCATCACAAATGGCGAGCAGACGATCTGCTACTTCACGGTCGCTCACGGGGACGTCTTCTATAAAGAGATATTCCCAAGCGATGCTCACGGTCGGGGCTTTGACAATGACTTCTAAGGCGCCAGTCGGGGGATAGAAGATCGCCTCGAAATCACCCGCAGCATCTCCGTCCATTGTGAGGGCACCTTCCGAGGCATGAGCTAATGCTCTTAACTCATCGGAAAAATAGCCGATACACGGCGTCATCACGCCACCATCTCGAACGGTTCCAGCCCCGATAGCCGCAGGGCCACCGGTCGTTCCGGGATCGCGCGCGGCTTCAGCGGCGCGACCTCTTCGGCGACGTGCTTGATGTGATCCGGCGTGGTGCCGCAACAGCCGCCGACGATGTTGACCAGGCCGGATGCGGCCCATTCCTCGATGAAGTGGGCGGTCTCGTGCGGCTCCTCGTCGTACTGGCCCATGGCGTTGGGCAGGCCGGCGTTGGGATAGGCGGCGACCAGGGTGTCGGCGACGCGGCTCAGTTCGGCGATGAAGGGCCGCATCAGGTCGGCGCCCAGGGCGCAGTTGAAGCCGACGGCGAAGGGTTTGGCGTGGCGCACGCTGTTCCAGAAGGCCTCGGCCGTCTGGCCCGACAGGGTGCGGCCCGAACGGTCGGTGATGGTGCCGCTGATCCAGATGGGCAGGGCGTCCATGCCCTCGTCTTCCAGGTCCTTGATCGCCTTGATCGCGGCCTTGCAGTTCAGCGTGTCGGTGATGGTCTCGATCAGATAGAGGTCGACGCCGCCTTCGTTCAGCGCCTTCACCTGATGACGATAGGCCTCATAGACTTGGTCGAAGGTCACGAGCCGCGCGCCGGGGTCGTTCACGTCGGACGACATGGACAGCATCTTGTTCAGCGGGCCGATGGAGCCGGCGGCGAAGCGCGGCTTGTGCGGCTCCTTCTCTGTCCAGCGGTCGGCGGCGGCGCGGGCCAGTTTCGCGCCTTCCAGATTGATGTCCCACACCGCCTGGGCGTCGAGAGCGTAGTCCTCCTGGGCGATGGTGGTGCCGGAGAAGGTGTTGGTCTCGCTGATGTCGGCGCCGGCGGCGTAATACTGGTCGTGCAGGTCCGAGATGATGTCGGGCCGGGTGATGCAGAGGATGTCGTTGTTCCCCTTCATCTGTTGTTTCTCGTCATAGCCGTTGGCGGCGACGAACCGGTCGGCGCGGAAGTCGGCCTCGGACAGGCCGCGACGCTGAATCATCACGCCCCAGCTTCCGTCGAGGACCAGGATCCGTTCCTTGGCCGCCAGGTGCAGGGCGGCGATGCGTTCGGCGCGGGTCATCGATTGGCTTCCTGACGTGCGAGGTTCGACTCGAAAGCGGCCCTCAGTTCATGCGAGAGCGCGGGGAGGGCGCCCCGATCAACGAATGCGGCGGCGTCGCCAGCCTGCTGTCGCCGGCGACGTTCAAACAGATCCACCAGGCCCGGATGGTTCGCCAGCAGAATATCGACCTGAATCCTGTCCAACCGGTCGAATGTCGAGCGGAAGTCCGACACGATTTGGGGGTATTCCGTGTTGTCGACCAAGGTCGCCCCGGCAACGCTGGCGCTGCAGAAGAACAGGACCGTCAGGGTCTTATCCTGCTGCTCGACCGGCACGCTCCAGCTTGTGCATCCGGCGGTGTGACCGGGCGTGACGCGCGCCGTTAGGACCGTACCGCCCAACTCCACCGTATCGCCGTCTCGGACTACGCGATCGACGGTGATGGCCGGAAAACGTCCTTCGTAGTTGGCCAGACCGATATGGCGCCCACTCTCCAATGCCGGCTTGTCACCCTCGCTGGCGACGATTTGGGCGCCGGTGGCGGCTTTCAGCGCGGCCAGGCCGCCAGCGTGGTCGAAATGGGCGTGACTATTCAACAGCAATTTTACGTCAGCCGGATCGAAGCCGAGCTTACGGATCGACGCCAGGATCAGCGGCGCGCTTTCGGGCAGACCGCCGTCGATCAGGATATGGCCTTGCGGCGTCGTGATAAGGTAGGCCGAGACCCCTTCAACGCCGACATAGTTCACATTGCCGGCCACATTGAAGGGTTGGACCGGTCTGTTCCATTCGATCCGTTCCTCGGCGCTTTGGGCCGTAGCGGAAAGCGGCGAGTAAACAAGAGCGACGGCGAAGGCGGCGACCGAAAGCAACTTCATGCGACGGCGCTCCTGGTTTCACGCACGCCCAGCACGCGGCAGATCGCATAGACCAGATCGGCGCGGTTCAGGGTGTAGAAATGGAAGTCGGAGAAGCCCTCTTCCTGCAGACGGGCGCAGGTTTCGGCGGCGACCGAGGCGGCGAGCAAGCGTCGGGTTTCCGGGTCGTCGTCCAACCCGTCGAAATGGGACTTCAGCCAATCGGGTATGCTGGTCCCACAGGCGCCGCACATCCGGGTCAGGCCGGCGAAGTTGGACACAGGCATGACGCCGGGGATCAGCGGAATAGTCACGCCCGCCGCCCGCACCCGGTCGCGGAAGCGCAGGAAGGCGTCGATGTCGAAAAAGAACTGGCTGACGGCGCGGGTGGCGCCGGCGTCCACCTTGGCCTTCAGCACATCGATGTCGTGGTCGATGGAGGGGCTTTCGGGGTGTTTTTCCGGATAGGCGCCGACCGTGACGTCGAAGCCGCCGACGCGGCTGATGGCGGCGGTCAGTTCGGTGGCGTTGGCGTAGCCGTCGGCGCGGGGTTGATAGACGCCCCCGATGCCGCCGCCGCCGGGCGGATCGCCGCGTAGGGCCACGATGTGATCGACGCCGATGGTCTTGTAGCCGGCGATGACCTCATCGACCTCGTCACGGCTGGCCTCGACGCAGGTCAGGTGTGCGGCGGGACGCAGGGCGGTCTCGGCGATGATGCGCTGAACGGTGCGGTGGGTGCGTTCGCGGGTCGAGCCGCCAGCGCCGTAGGTCACGGAGACGAAGGCCGGGTTCAGCGGCGCCAGCCGGTGAATGGCGGTCCACAGATTGGCCTCGGCCTCGTCGGTCTTGGGCGGGAAGAATTCGAACGAGACGCGGACGTCATGATGGTTCGACCCGGCGCGGGCGACCGGGCCCAGCGGCGACAACAGCAGGGCGCGGGCTTCAGCGAGATTGGGGGCAGGGTGGGCCATCAGGCGGTCTTTCTGTCCTGAGCCAGGGGCGTGGCAACGCGACGTTCGGCCGTCCAGATCGTCACGGTCAGACCCTCGTTGTCCGGCGGCAGGGCGATGGGCGCGGAGGGCGTCAGACCGCTGTCGGTCAGCCAGCCGTTGATCTCGTGGTCGGCGAAGCCCAGGCGGCGATGCTGGTGCGCCTCGCGCATATGTTCGAAGTCGTGGGGGGCGAAATCGACGATCACCAGCCGGCCGCCGGGGCAGACCAGGCGTGCGGCCTCGGCGACGGCCGCGAAGGGGTCGGCCAGATAGTGCAGCACCTGATGGACGATCACCAAGTCCGCGCTGGCGGCGGGCAGGCGGGTGGCGAAGATGTCGCCGTGGCGCAGTTCGACCTTGTTCAGCCCGGCCTTGGAGACATTGGCGCGGGCTATGTTGAGCATGTTCTGGCTGAGATCCAGCCCGACCGACATCTTCGCCTTCTTGCCGAACAGGGTCAGCATCCGGCCGGATCCTGTGCCCAGATCGACGACGCGCTTGAACGGGCCGGGGCCGACGGCCTTTTCCAGGGCGGCCTCGACGGCGGCTTCGCTGACATAGAGGGAGCGCAGACGGTCCCATTGGGGGGCGATCTGTTCGAAATAGCTTTCGGCCGCCTGTTCGCGATCCTTGCGAACCTCGTCCAGGCGACGGTGGTCCGCCTCGCCGGCGTCGTCGGCCAGGATGTCCAGAACGGTGTCGATCAGCCGGCGGGCATGGGCGTCGTGCGACAGGCGGTAATAGACCCGGGCACCATCCGGGAATCGTTCGATCAGGCCGGCGTCGGTCATCAGTTTCAGATGGCGCGAGACGCGCGGCTGGCTCTGGTCCAGGATGCGCGACATCTCCATGACCGAGAGCTCCTCGCCCGCCAGCAGCGACAGGATGCGCAGGCGGGTCGGCTCGCCGGCGGCGCGCAGGGCTTCGACAGTCTGGTCGGCGGTTAGACTCATGAGATCATATAAAGATATCCTTATATGATTTGGCAAGCAAAAACCACCTTGTACATGGCGCGACGGGAAACCCTCTGTCCTCCGTTAAAGCACACGCAATCCCTTTGGAGTGGTTCTATGCGCAGTCTCCTGATCTCCACCCTCGCCCTCGTCGCCGCCGGTCCGGCCCTGGCGCAGAGCGATTTTCCCGAGCCGCCGATGGGCGGACAGATGTCCGGCCCGCCGCCGATGGGCGGAATGCGTCCGCCGGAGCGCGAAACCCTGGCCGACATGAAGGCGCGGATGGTCGAAATGTTCGACCGCGTCGACGCCAATCATGACGGCGCGATCAACGCTTCGGAGTTGGCCGCCTCGCCAGCCGGTCGGATGCTCAGCCGCGCGGATATGGACGGAAACGGGCTCATCACCAAGGCCGAGATGGAAGCCGGCGCCGACGCCATGTTCAAGGTGATGGACAAGAACGGCGACGGCGTCATCACCGCCGACGAGCGTCCGCAACGTCCTGGCCGCCCGGACTGATCAGCCGACGGGCGTCTTGAGCGGCTCGCCCGCGAAATGCGCCTGAAGGTTCTGCATCAGCAGCATCAGCATGCCCTGCACCCCGGCGGTCGTCGCGCCGGCGGTGTGGGGCGTGAGGACGATATTGGGCACGTCCGACCAGCGGCTCGGATCGGTGGGTTCGTCCAGGAAGACGTCCAGCGCGGCCTGGCCCAGGGCGCCGGACTTGAGCGCGGCGATCAGGGCGTCTTCGTCTATGACCTGGCCGCGTGAGACATTGACCAGCAGGCCGTCGGGGCCCAGCGCCTCGAGCACCTCGCGCGAGATCAGGCCGCGATTGGTTTCATCGGCCTTGCAGGCGACGACGAGGATGTCGTTGGCCTTCGCCAGGGCCAGCAGACTGTCGGCGCGGGGCCATTCGGCGTCGTGCGGGCGAGGACCCCACCAGCTGACGTCCATGCGGAAGGCCTCGGCGCGGGCGGCGACGGTCTTGCCTATGGCGCCGAGACCGACGACGCCCAGTTTGTGCCCGCCGATCGAGGGGGTGATGGTGCGGGTCTCCGCAGTCCAGCCGCCGGTGCGGACCTGGCGGTCGCCCGAGACGATCTGCCGACGCGCGGCCAGGATCAGGCCCAGGGCGTGGTCGGCGACGTCCTCGTGATTGACGCCGGGGGCATGGGTGACAGGCAGGCCGCGGTCTCGGCACCAGTCGACGTCGATCCCGTCGTAGCCGGAGGTGAAACAGGCGATCAGGCCGAGGTTGGGCAGGCGTTCGATCAGCGCCTTGTCTAACGGCGCCTCGCCAGCGACGACCAGGGCGCGGATGTCGTGGGCGGCCTCGATCGGCGGGCCTTCCCAGAAGCGATAGACGTCATAGGCGCTCTCGAGGATCGGCGAGAGCGGGGCGAGATGCCGCTGCATGATGAGAACGGCGGGGCGTTGGGTCATGCAGCGGCTCCTCTGGTGGGGTCAGACGATCAGCGCCCGAACTTCTGGTGCTGGATGCGCTTGGGGATGATGCTGTCGGCGCCCAGGCGGCGCATCTTGTCCTGTTCGTAGGCTTCGAAGTTCCCCTCGAACCATTCGACGTGGCCGTCGCCTTCGAAGGCGAGGATGTGGGTGGCCAGACGGTCCAGGAACCAGCGGTCGTGGGAGATGACCACGGCGCAGCCGGCGAACTCTTCCAGGGCCTCTTCGAGGTTCTGCAGGGTTTCGATGTCCAGGTCGTTGGTCGGTTCATCGAGCAGGATCAGATTGCCGCCCGAGGCCAGGGTCTTGGCCAGGTGGACGCGGTTGCGCTCACCGCCCGACAACTGGCCGACCTTCTTCTGCTGGTCGCCGCCCTTGAAGTTGAAGCTGCCGACATAGGCGCGGGTGTTGATCTCGCGCTTGCCGACCATCATCACGTCGGTGCCGCCGGAGATGGCCTGCCAGATGGTCTCGTCCGGCTTCAGGTCGTCGCGCGACTGATCGACATAGGCCAGTTTGACGGTCTCGCCGACCTTGATCGTGCCGCCGTCGGGGGTTTCCTGGCCGGTGATCAGCTTGAACATGGTCGACTTGCCGGCGCCGTTGGGGCCGATGACGCCGACGATGCCGTTGGGCGGGAGTTTGAAGGTCAGATTGTCGAACAGGGTCTTGTCGCCATAGGTCTTGGCCAGGCCTTCGACTTCGAGCACGACATTGCCCAGGCGCGGCCCGGGCGGGATCTGGATATGGGCGTGGGTCTGGGCGCCGCGCATCGATTCCTGCTCGTCCACCATCCGCTCGTAGGCGGCCAGACGGGCCTTGGACTTGGCCTGACGGGCCTTGGCGCCGGAGCGGACCCAATCCAGTTCGCGGCTGAGGGCGCGCTGGCGGGCTTCGGATTCCGAGTTTTCCTGAATGACGCGTTTGGTCTTGGCTTCCAGCCACGAGGAATAGTTGCCCTCGTGCGGGTGGCCCTTGCCGCGGTCCAGCTCCAGCGTCCACTTGGTGACGAGGTCCAGGAAGTAGCGGTCGTGGGTCACCAGGATGACGCAGCCGGGGAAGTTTTCCAGGTGGTGCTGCAGCCAGGCGACGGATTCGGCGTCCAGGTGGTTGGTCGGTTCGTCGAGCAGCAGCATGTCCGGCTTGCTGAGCAGCAGCCGCGCCAGGGCCACGCGGCGCTTTTCACCGCCGGACAGATTGGCGACCTCCCAGTCGTCGGGCGGGCAGCGCAGGGCGCCCATGGCCATTTCGATGCGGCTGTCGATGTCCCAGACGTCGCCGGCGTCGATCTTCTCCTGGAGGGCGGTCATCTCCTCCATCAGCTCGTCGGTGTAGTTCTCGCCCAGTTCGCCGGCCACGGCGTTGAAGCGGTTGACCCACTGTTTCTCTTCGCACCAGGCCTCGACGTTTTCGCGAACGTTCAGGGCAGGGTCCAGCTGAGGCTCCTGCTCCAGATAGCCGCGCTTGATGCCGTCGGCGGCGCGGGCCTCGCCGGTGAACTCGTT
The DNA here is from genome assembly GCF_030656255.1 of Brevundimonas sp. GTDB lineage: Bacteria > Pseudomonadota > Alphaproteobacteria > Caulobacterales > Caulobacteraceae > Brevundimonas. Next base: position 9,126 of record NZ_JAUSOE010000024.1, read on the forward strand.
GTCCAGGCCGGCCATGATCTTCAGCAGGGTGGATTTACCCGAGCCGTTGACCCCGACGACGCCGATCTTGGCGTCGTTGTAGAAGCTGAGCCAGATGTTCTCGAAGATCTTGCGGCCGCCGGGAAAGGTCTTGGTCAGACCCTGCATCTGGAAAATATATTGCTGCGCCATGAGGTGCGGTTTCGCCCTTCGGGTTTCGTCGGATTGGGAGGTTCGGGCGGATGTAGCGATCCTGGCGCCAGAGAGCAAATAAGGCGAGCGGCCAACGACGGCGCCTCCGCCGTTTTTGCGGCGTAGTTGGAAGCCCTTTGGAAGCGGAGGGCTGGGCGGGGCGCCGGGCCTTCGCCCGGAGTTTTGATTTAGAAATACCGTTTCGACGAAGGTTTGACGCCCCGC
>NZ_JAUSOE010000032.1 GCF_030656255.1 Brevundimonas sp.
CTGGAGGCCCGCCACCAGAAGCCCACCCAGGGCCTGTCGCGCCTGATGACCCCGTTCCGGCCCAACCGCCGCAAGCTGGAGGTCGAGGGCTTCTGGGTCGATCAGGGGCGTCTGTCGGTCGAGGGGCCCGAGGTCTTCACCGCCGATCCGGTCAAGCTGCTGACCCTGTTCGTCTGCGCCGACCGCCACGACCTGGACCTGCACCCCGACGCCTTCTCGGCCGTCAGCCGGTCCCTGTCGCTGGTGACGCCCAGGCTGCGTCGTGATCCGGAGGCGACGCGCGCCTTCCTGAACGTCCTGACGCACGGACAGCGGCCCTATCGCACCCTGACCATCATGAACGAGACGGGCCTGCTGGGCCGGTTCCTGCCCGAATGGGGGCGGATCGTGGGCCAGACCCAGTTCAACATGTACCACGCCTATACGGTGGACGAGCACACGCTCCAGGCCATCGGCATCATCAACGACATCGCGCGCGGCAAGCTGAAGGCCGACCATCCGATGGCGACCGAGATCGTGCATCTGATCTCGGACATGGAAGCCCTGATGCTGGGCATGCTGCTGCACGACGTCGGCAAGGGCGGCGAGCGGGGGCAGCTGGAGGACGGGGCCATCGCCGCGCGCCGGGCCTGCGAACGGCTGGGCGTCGATCCGCGCCGGATCGAACTGGTGGTCTGGCTGGTGCGCAGCCACCTGGCCCTGTCGGACTACGCCCAGAAGCGCGACCTGTCGGACCCGGCCACCATCCGCGCCTTCGCCGAACTGGTGGGGGATCCCGAGCGGCTGCGCATGCTGCTGGTCCTGACCGTGGCCGATATCCGCGCCGTGGGGCCGGGCGTCTGGAACGGCTGGAAGGGCCAGTTGATGCGCACCCTGTACGATCAGGTCGCCGCCCTGTTCCGGGGCGAGGACGTGGCGCGCGAGGACCCGCTGGCGGCCCATCCGGCCCTGGTGGAACGGGCGCGTCAGACCGGTGCCGCCGTCCAGGCCACGCCGGTGTCGCCGGTCGAGGGCCTGCCGGTCCAGGCCACGGAAATCTCCATCGCCGCCCTGGATCGGCCGCGCCTGTTCGCCGACCTGGCCCAGACCATGGCCGCGCTTGGCGCCGACGTCACCGACGCCCGGGTGGCGACGACGAACGAGGGGGTGGTGCTGGACGTCTTCCGGGTTCAGGACGGGGCGGGCCAGCCCTATGGCCAGGCCGAACCGCGCCGGCTCAAGGCCCTGGTCGAGGCGCTGGAAAAGGCCGCGCGCGGCGACGGCCGCATCGGCAAGGCGCCGGACCCGACCGGCAACGCCAGAAAGGCGGCCTTCGAGGTCCGGCCCGTCGTCATGGTCGATCACCACGCCAGCGAGGCCGCCACCGTGGTCGAGGTGTCGGGCGCCGACCGGCCGGGCCTGCTGGCGGCCCTGTCGCGGGTCTTCAACGACGAGGGCCTGAACATCCGCTCGGCCCATGTCGCCAGCTATGGCGAACGCGCCGTGGACAGCTTCTATGTGGTGGATCGCAAGGGACGAAAGGTGACGTCCGAACAGCGGATCGCCGAACTGCGCACCGCCCTGGAGGCCGTGCTGGACAGCCGCGCCCCGGCCCCCGAGGGTCGCAAGGTCGCCTCAGCCCGGGCCAGCGCCCGCGACGTCTCGGACTTGGGCCGCCGCACCCGCGCGAAGGCCATATCGCCGCCCCAGGAAGCGCGCTAAGCGAGACAAGACATCCGCTCATCCCCGCGAAAGCGGGGACCCAGATCTTTGGGCGATCCGGTCTTTCCAGCATCGACGTCGTCGATCCAGGATAGGCTTGCGCTGCGAAAGCACTGGGTCCCCGCTTTCGCGGGGATGAGCGGGAGATAGCATTCCGGATTCCGCATGAGCCTCGCCCGCAACACCCTGGTTCAATCGAGCCTGACCCTGGGCAGCCGCCTGCTCGGTTTCGGACGCGACCTGGCCCTGTCGGCCAACTTCGGCCAGGGGCCGCTGATGGACGTCTGGTCCACGGCCCTGATGCTGCCCAACATGTTCCGCCGCCTGTTCGCCGAGGGCGCCTTCGCCCAGGCCTTCGTGCCGGTCTATGGCGGGGTCAAGGCGCGCGAGGGCGACGCGGCCGCGGCGGTGACGGCGTCCGAGGCCATGTCCTTCATCTTCGCCGTGGTCGCGGCCTTCTGCATCCTCTTGCAGGTCGCCATGCCCTGGATCATGCCGCTGCTGCTGTCGGCCTGGAAGGACGACGCCGAGGTCATGCGGGTCGCCGTGATCGCCACCCAGCTGGCCATGCCCTATCTGGCCTGTATGACCATCGCCTCGCTGTTGTCGGGGGTGTTGAACACGGGCGGACGGTTCGCCCTGTCGGCGGCGGTGCCGGTGTTCCTGAACCTGTGCACCCTGGCGCCCCTGATCAGCGGTTTTGTCCTGCCGATCTCGCCCGAGACGGTGCTTCTGGCCACTAGCGCCGCCATCACGGTGTCGGGCGTCATCCAGGCCGGTCTGCTGTGGTGGGGCGTGCGGCGTCTGGGCGTGAAGCTGAAGCTGGGCCTGCCGCGCCTGACCCCCAATGTGAAACGCGCCCTGGCACTGGCCGTGCCCGGCGCCATGGCCGGGGGCGCCATGCAGGTCAACTCCGTCGTGTCCCAGGTCCTGGCCGGCTCGGACGCGGGCGCCCGTTCCGTATTGTACAACGCCGACCGCCTGTACCAGCTGCCGCTGGGTCTTGTCGGCGTGGCCATCGGCCTGGCCCTGGTGCCGCGCCTGACCCGAGCCTTCGTTTCTGGCGATCACGAGGGCGGGCAGAAGACGCTGGACGACGGAATCAACCTGGCCATGGCCTTCACCCTGCCCGCCGCCGTGGCCCTGTTCGTCATTCCCTTCTTCATCATCGACGCCACCGTGACGCGCGGCGCCTTCACCAGCGCCGACGCCGCTCGCACCGCCGACGTGCTGCGCCAGTTCGCCTGGGGCGTGCCCGCCTTCGTCCTGGCCAAGGTCCTGACCCCGCCCTTCTTCGCCCGCGAAGACACGCGCCGGCCCATGTATTTCGCCGTGACCGCTGTGATCATCACCGTCGTCCTGGGGTCCGGCCTGTTCTTCTGGTTCCGCGCCCAGGGCTGGGACGGGGTGCTGGGCCTGGCCATCGCCACCAGCGTCTCGGCCTGGGTCAATGTCGCCTTGCTGGCGGGGGTTCTGATCCGCGAGAACAGCTGGCGGCCGTCGCCAGCCTTCGTCTCGCGCATCGCCCGCGTCCTGGCCGCCAGTGCGGTCATGGCCGGCCTGCTGCTGCTGGCCGGGATCAACTATGGACTGCTCAGCCGGGTGCTGCTGGCCAAGGAGGTCGCCGTCCTGGCGGTCTGCGGCCTGGGCGCGGGCGTCTATGGCGTCTGTCTGCTGGCCTTCCGCGCCGTCACCCTGTCCGAACTGAAGGCGACCCTGCGCCGCGAGCCCGGCGGTTCGACCCTGTCCGTTCTGGACTGAACGAGGCCTATCGAGCCGGAGCCCATTCGATAGAGTCAGCGGCGATGGTTCTGACCTGAAGCGCCATCACGGCGGCGCTGGGGCGGGCTCTTCCCCAGCGCCTTTCCCCCACCACGGCGATCAATCGGACATTGGTCAGGTCAGACGGCCAGGAAAGGATCGTTGATTGCTTCTCGATCGGGACGGGTGGTTGCCACGGCCGACGCCAGTCTTGCCCCATCAGCGTCGGCCCCAGATCGATCGCGCCTTGGGAGACCAGTCTGGGCGGCGCGCCGTCATCATCGGCCAGAGCGAAGAGGATCGCCAAATTGACCTCGGACGGCCCAGTCTTCCACAGGGCGGATGAATCGAGATTAATGCGCGTGATGGTCAGGCGAACCGCCTGGTCGCCCGCCGCCTCCATCTCCAGACCCAGAATGGACTCTACCGGGCCATGCCAGCTGTGTTTCTCGCGGATCACCACGAAACATAGCGCGCGCCCAGGCTCAGGGCGTGCATCCAGCGGGGTCTGTGTCCCGTAGGAATAGGTGCGAAACGGCGCCGCTGCGATCCGGTTTGGAAGGCGGTCCCGCGTCATAGGCAGCAAGCGCCGTCGCTCAACGGGGCTTACAACCGGGTCGCAACCTTCCCTCTCATAGGGCTGGTTTGAAATCGAGACATACGACCTGTCATTCTCGGGCGACCGAGTCACGCACCCGCTCATCGCCAGGGAAGCGCCAAGGATAAAGAAAACGAACGGGCCGCGATTCATGACCTACCCTCGATTGCGGAAATCTAATCATCTCGTCGCTAGGAGGACAAGTTCGCAGCAGGAACTTGCCCTTGTTGAAGGGCTGGGGCATTGCCGGGCGATGTCCGAAGAACTCTCAGCCTACACCGGCCCGCGCCGCATCCTGTCCGGCATCCAGGCCTCGGGCGCCCTGCACCTGGGCAACTACCTCGGCGCCCTGAAACGGTTCGTCGAACTGCAGGACCAGGGCGCGCCGGTCTTCGTCTTCGTCGCCGACATGCACGCCATCACCGTCTGGCAGGAGCCCGAGAAGCTGGCGGCCCAGACGCGCGAGATCGCCGCCGCCTATCTGGCCTCGGGCCTGGACCCGGCCAAGTCGATCATCTTCCCGCAATCCGCCGTGCGCGCCCACGCCGAACTGGCCTGGATCTTCAACTGCGTCGCCCGCCTCGGCTGGCTGGACCGGATGACCCAGTTCAAGGAGAAGTCGGGCAAGCACAAGGAACGGGCCTCGGTCGGCCTCTACACCTATCCCGTGCTCCAGGCGGCCGATATCCTGCTGTACAAGGCCACGGAAGTGCCGGTCGGCGAGGACCAGAAACAGCATCTGGAACTGACCCGCGACATCGCCGCCAAGTTCAACAACGACTTCGGCGTTCCGGGCTTCTTCCCCGTGCCCGAGCCCATCATTCAGGGGCCGGCGACGCGCGTCATGTCCCTGCGCGACGGGGCGGCCAAGATGTCCAAGTCGGACCCGTCCGACAACAGCCGCATCAATCTGACCGACGACGCCGACACGATCGCGTCAAAGATCCGCAAGGCCAAGACCGATCCCGAGCCCCTGCCGGAAACCCTGGATGCTTTGAACGACCGGCCCGAAGCCAAGAACCTGGTCGCCATCTACGCCGCCCTGGCCGGCCTGACCCGCGAACAGGTGATCGAACAGTTCGGCGGCCAGGGCTTCGGCGCCTTCAAGCCGGCCCTCGCGGACCTGGCGGTGGCCTCCCTGGCCCCGGTCACGGCCGAAATGCGCCGCCTGATGGACGACCCGGCCGAGATCGACCGCGTGCTGAAGGACGGCGCCGAACGCGCCGCCGCCGTCGCCGACCCGGTGGTGGACGAGGTCAAGAAGATCGTCGGCTTCTGGCGGGCGTGATGGGCGTGTACGAAGCCAAGATCGCCTGGAGCCGGGGCGACCAGCCCTTCCTCGACAAGCGCTATAGCCGCCTCCACAGCTGGACCTTCGACGGGGGCGCGGTCGTGCCCGGCTCGTCGGCCCCGGTCAGCGTGCCCGTGCCCATGTCCGATCCCACGGCGGTCGATCCCGAAGAGGCGATGATCGCCTCGCTATCCAGCTGCCACATGCTGTGGTTCCTGGCCTTCGCCGCCAACGCCGGCCTGGTGGTCGACAGCTATGTGGACGAGGCGTCCGGCAAGATGGGCAAGGACGAGACCGGCAAGAGTTATCTCGCCCAGGTCACCCTGCAGCCCTTCACCCGCTTCTCTGGCCGCGAACCGGACCAGGCCGAAATCGACGCCCTACACCACCAGGCCCACGACCACTGCGAAATGGCCCATTCGGTCCGCGCGGAAATCACCATTGAAGCGACCATCGGCTAGGTCAGGCGGCCGAGGCTAGGCGGGGGCCGTCTCCTCCTCGACCAGGGAGCGGAACAGGCCGTGGGCGGCGATCATGCCGTCCGAAGTCGCCAGGGTGATGTTGGACGCCGCCCGCGCCAGGTCGCCGGCGGCGAAGACGCCCGGCTGGGACGTCGCCTGCATGGCGTCCACCTTGATCACCCGGCCCATGGGCGTGTCGGTCATCTCGCAGCCCAGATTTTCGGCGAACGGGCTGGCCACGCGGACGTTGGCCCCGACGAAAATGGCCTTCAGATCCACGAACCGGCCATCGGTCAGACGCGCCCCGGTCAGGGTGGGAGCCTCGCCCTCCAGCCGGGCGATGGGGGTGGTCTCGATGGTCACGCCGCGCCGGTACAACAGATGGGCGTCCTCGGGCGAAAGACCGACGTCCAGATCCATAAACAGGGTCACCTGGCCCCATTCCGCGACGATGGCGGCGTACTGCACCGCATGGTCGCCGCGGCCCAGCACGCCGATGGGACCGCCGCCGATCTCGTAGCCGTGACACCAGGGACAGTGCAGGGCGGTCCGGCCCCAGCGTTCCCTGACGCCGGGAATATCGGGCAGCACGTCCTCAACCCCATGCGACAGCAAAAGCCGGCGGCCACGGGTCCGGGTCCCGTCGGCGAAGGCGACCAAGAAGCCGTCGTCGATCCGTTCGACCGCGACCGCCTCGGCTATGCGGAAGGCGGCGGTGGGATAGGCGGCGACCTGTGACCGCGCCGCCGCCGCGATCTCGGCCCCCGGCTTGCCGTCGTTGGCCAGGACGCCGTGGGCGCGGGCGGCGAACCGGTTGCGGGGCCGGCCGTCGTCGATGACCAGGACCCGGCGTCGGGCGCGGACCAGCTGCATGGCGGCGGACAGGCCGGCGTAGGAGCCGCCGATGATCAGGGCGTCGTGGGGCATGGGTTCACGATCCAGGTCTGGGGTCATGGGGCGGAGTCCTGTTCGGGTGAGCGGCCATCCGGCGCGAAAAATCCGCCGCCAGATCGGCCAGGGTGATGTCGTTCAGTCGCGCGACCAGCAGGGCGCGGGCGGCGGCGTAGGTCTCGGCCAGGGCGTCGTTGACCGCCGCCTCGACCAGACAGCCGTCGGCCTCGACCGGTGGAGCCTCGGGAAACAGATCGGCGCCGCCCAGGGCTGCGCTGACTTGGCCCAGGCTCACCTGGTCCAGGGGTTTGGCCAGACGCCAGCCGCCGCCGTGCCCCTTTTCGGACGCCACCAGCCCCTGTTCGCGCAGGCCGGCCATGGTCCGGCGCACCACGACCGGATTGGTCGACAGGCAGAGCGCCAGCTGGTCCGAGGTCATCGGCGCGCCCGTCTTGGCCTCATGGTCGGCCATGTGCAGCAGGGCGTGCAGGATGTTGGAGAGGCGAGAGTCTCTTTTCATGTAACTTCAATTGTTACGTGATGCGGCGTGCGTCAAGACGCGCGGCCTGGATTCTTTTCAGGCGTACGGCGCGGCGTCGGTCAGGAAGGCGCGAAAGCGGCGCAGGGATTCCTCGGTCAGGGCCGGGTCGTGGCGCATCGGGCCGTTGTTGGTCGGTTCGTCGAAAGCGTGGGTGCCCTCGGCGATCCAGCTTTCCACCTCGGCGCCGCAGTGGCGGATCATGGCGTTGACCCGTTCGGCGTTGCGCACCGTGGTCAGGTGGTCGCCCTTGCAGGTCACGGCCAGCACCTTGGGACAATGGCGCCAGGGCTTCATCCGGTTGAAGGCGAACGGCCCGACGTAAGGATAGGCCAGCCAGACCGCCTTGACGCCCGACAGGTCGGCCGCCGCCGGATCGGCCACGCCCAGGGTGTTCGGCGCGGGCGCGGCGCTCATCATCTCCATGATCGACCAGCCGCCGTGGCTCCAGCCCGCCAGGGCCAGCCGGGTCGCATCCACGTCCGGCCGCGCTGACACGCCCTGGATGGCCGCCAGAACGTCGCCCGCCCGCTCATAGCCGCGAAAGGCCAGGCCGGTGCAGACCGCCGTCAGGGTGTAGGCCCGGCCCCAGCCACGCGGGCCATAGGAATCGATGACGAAGGCCCGCCAGCCGGCCGCCTTCGCCACCTCGGCGTAACGGGGCAGGTGGTCGCGCAGGCCGCCGCAGCCGTGGAACAGCAGCACCGCCGGCCGTGGCCGGTCGTCGTCGGGGCCGACGACAGTGACATGGGGCTCCAGCCGGGCCCAGCGGCGCTTCAGATCATCCATGCCGATTTATGGCCGCAGCCGGCGCCCGAGCGCCAGCCCCCTTGCGGAACCGATCATTTCGATATATCTAATCCTCAGTGAATAGATATATCGAAAAGGAGTGGGCGATGAGATCCCACGGACATTCTCAACACCGCCGCGACGGATGCGGCGAAAAACACGGGCGTCACGGCGGCCTGGGCTTTGGTCGGTTCATGCGCGGCGGACGCGGCGCGGACTTCGGACCGGGCTGGGGCGGCGGCGAGGGCCGGGGCCACGGCCGGCGCGGCGGCGGCCCGCGCCTGTTCGACCATGGGACCCTGCGCTGGGTCCTGCTGTCGCTGATCGCGGAGAAACCCAGCCACGGCTATGAGCTGATCAAGGCGGTCGAGACCCGACTGGGCGGCGCTTATTCGCCCAGCCCCGGCGTCATCTATCCCAGCCTGACCCTGCTGGAAGAAATGGGCGCGCTGGAGTCCCAGACCGAGGGCGGCAAGAAGCTGTATTCCATCACCGAGGCGGGCCGCGCCCTGCTGGCCGAGAACGCCGAGGTCCTGCGCGCCGCCGAGGCGACGATGGACAAGTTCGCCGCCCGCGCCCTGCGCCCGGCCGCCATCCAGGACGCCGTCGGTCGGCTGCGCGCCACGCTGCACGGACGAATGACGGGCGAAACCGCCCTGACCGAAGCTCAGGTTCAGGCCATCGCCGCCATCCTGGCCGAGGCCGCCGACAAGGTGGAACAGGCATGAGCGGGCGCGAAGTCCGCCGGGTGCGGCACGATCTGAAGTTCCGCACCCTGTCCGTCGCGTCGGTCCAGGACCTGACGCCGACCTATCGCCGCATCGTGCTGGAGGGCGCGGACCTGGACGGTTTCGTCTCTCTGGGCTTCGACGACCATGTGAAGCTCTTCCCCGTCCGCAACGGCGAGGCCCCGGTCCTGCCGACCCTGGGTCCGGACGGGCCGATCCTGCCTGAACCGCGTCCGGTCGCGCGCGACTACACCCCACGCGCCTATGACGTCGCCACGCGGCGGCTGACCCTCGATTTCGTGGTCGGCCACGGCGGTCCGGCCACCGAATGGGCCGAGGCGGCCGAGCCGGGCTCGATCCTGGGCGTGGGCGGACCGCGCGGCTCCTTCATCGTGCCGACCGACTATGCCGATCATCTGTTGATCGGCGACGAGACAGCCCTGCCCGCCATCGCCCGCCGGCTGGAGGAGCTTCCGTCCGGCGTCCGCGCCCATGTGGTGGTCGAGATCGCGGACGCGGCCTCGAAACTGACCTTCGACAGCGCGGCCGAGGTCGCCGTGACCTGGGCGCTGCGCGACGGCGCCCCGCGCGGCCGGTCTGAGACCTTGCTGGCGGCGGTCGAGTCCGCTTTGGCCGAGGTCGACCGGGCCGACGCCTATGTCTGGGTCGCGGCCGAATCCGCCGTGGCCAAGGTCCTGCGGACAAGGCTGCTCGATCTCGGTTTTTCGGCCAAGGCGATGAAGGCGGCTGGTTACTGGCGTCTAGGCGACGCCGGCGCCCACGAGGTCATCGAGAACTAATTCTTTCGTCATTCCGGATCTTCGGGCCAAGCGGGCCTTCGCCCAGAATGACGAAAGTGAAGCGGGCTAACCCGCCACGCGCAGCGTCAGGTTCAGACGCCCCCCGCCGGGGATCAGGCGCGAGGAGCCCTCCAGCACCCTGTCGATCCCGTGCCGGGCCAGCCGCGCCGGGCCCGTCAGGGCGCAGACGTCGCCGCTCTCCAGCCGCAGGGCGGTGGTGCGTCCGCCCTCGGCCGCGCCGATGCGGAACATCGCGGCGTCGCCGAGCGAGACCGACAAAACCGGGGCGCCCAGGTCGGCCTCGTCCCGGTCCTGGTGCAGGCCCATCTTGGCCCCCTTGCGATACAGGTTGACCAGACAAGCGTCCGGCCGCCGGGGTCCGCCGACCGTGGCGTCCCAGAGGTCCAGCAACACAGGCGGAATATCCGGCCAGGCCCGCCCCGTCTCCGGGTGGGTCGGCTGATAGCGATAGCCGCCCCGGTCCGAGACCCAGCCCAGCGGCCCAAGATTGCTCATCCGCACCGAAAACGGCCGTCCGCCCGGCGTCATCGGCTGGTAAAGCGGCACCGCTTCCAGACGGGCGAACACCACATCGACCAGATCGGCCTGAGCCTGGGCGTCCAGGGCGGCAGGCCAGAGGCGAAAGCCCTCGACGGCGGTTTTGACCTCTGAAATCATGCTGAAACCGGGGACATAGCCTCATCCTGGGCGAAAACCGGTTCCGGCGCACCGCTGAATCGCAGAACGCCCTTGCAGGCCTAGGGGACTTTCCCATATCGGGGCCAGCTTCGGAGAAACCCCGAGAAGTTTGGGGCTATCCGGCATCTATCACGCCAACCCACAGGGGGCGGTCACGCGCGGCGCTTCGTCGAAGGCCGCCGCATCGCCCGCCATACGGAGAGAATAGTACGCCCATGGCCAAGATTATCGGCATCGACCTCGGCACCACCAACTCGTGCGTGGCCGTCATGGACGGCAAGAACCCCAAGGTGATCGAGAACGCCGAAGGCGCCCGCACCACCCCGTCGGTGGTCGCCCTTCAGGACGGCGGCGAGACCCTGGTGGGTCAGCCCGCCAAACGTCAGGCCGTCACCAATCCCGCCAACACCTTCTTCGCCATCAAGCGCCTGATCGGCCGCAACTTCGACGATCCCGTCGTGGCGAAGGACAAGGGCATGGTGCCCTATGAGATCGTCAAGGGTCCGAACGGCGACGCGTGGGTCCGCGCCCATGGCAAGGATTATTCGCCGCAACAGATCTCGGCCTTCACCCTCATCAAGATGAAGGAAGCCGCCGAGGCCTATCTGGGCGAAAAGGTGACGCAGGCCGTCATCACCGTCCCGGCCTATTTCAACGACAGCCAGCGCCAGGCCACCAAGGACGCCGGCAAGATCGCCGGGCTTGAAGTCCTGCGCATCATCAACGAGCCGACCGCGGCCGCGCTCGCCTATGGTCTGGAGAAGAACGAAGGCCAGAAGATCGCCGTCTACGACCTGGGCGGCGGCACCTTCGACGTGTCCATCCTCGAAATCGGCGACGGCGTCTTCGAGGTGAAGTCGACCAATGGCGACACCTTCCTCGGCGGCGAGGACTTCGACCTGCGTCTGGTCGACTACCTGGCGGACGAGTTCAAGAAGGAGCAGGGCGTCGACCTGCGCCAGGACAAGCTGGCCCTGCAGCGCCTCAAGGAAGAGGCCGAAAAGGCCAAGAAGGAGCTCAGCTCCACGACCCAGTACGAGGTCAATCT
>NZ_JAUSOE010000036.1 GCF_030656255.1 Brevundimonas sp.
GCGCCGGTGCCGACCGTGGTCGAGGCGAAGGAAGCGTCGCCCGTCAGATAACGGTAGGTCAGGTCGATGTTGGCGCGGTCGCTGATGGCCCAAGCCAGACCGGCGATCGCCTGAGCAGCGAACTCCGTCGAGCTGTCATCGACAGCGAAGGTGGCGGCGCGGTTGGCGCGCAGGGCGCCCACGGTCTCGGTATTGACGTGGTTCACGCCGGCGCCGAGGCCGACGAAGGGACGGATGCCCCAGGCTTCATAGCCGAAGTCATAGATGACATTGGCCATCAGGGTGGTCGACTCGATGTCGCCTTCCGGGGAGTAGCAGCCGCCGGTCGCCGGGGTCAGGTTGCACAGGCCCTGGGTGCCGGAGACGGCGCGAACCTTGCCGATGTCGCCCGAGCGATAGCCGCCTTCGAGTTCAACGCGCCAGTTGGGGTTGAAGCGATAGCCGAGACGGGCGAAAGCCGCCCAGCCGTCGTTCACTTCATAGTTCCAGTTGGCGCCCGTCGTCGACGACTCGGCGTTGATGTCGTCGATGATGTGGTAGCCGGCGTCGATCGCGCCGTACCAGCCGTTCGGTTCTGCCGAAGCCGCGCCAGCAGACAGGGCCAGGGCGGCCGCTGCGCTGGAGGCCAGCACGATAGTCTTCATACTCATGGGGGTTAGCCCTCCGCCTGTTCATATTGGGGCGGGTCTACCGCCTTCGCGGGTCTTACCAGCGTTGCCGTGGAAGGTCGAGGCGAAAACGAGGCGGACAAGCGCGCTGAATTGATCACCGTGCTATTGATGCTACAGGTGAAATTGTCCGGCGACCTTTGCTTGAACGCGTTTCCGACCCGGCTGCGACACAACGGCTGGGCGCGGAGCGGGCGTCCTGAAGCGAGGACACTAGTCGGCGATCACCTGCATTCCCAACCATTCCGCGATCAGGGCAGGCTTGTCGTCGCCTTCGATCTCGACCGTGATCTCATGCTTCAACAACCAACGCCCAGCGCCCCGGTCTTCGGCCGACAGCAGCCGGAACCGCCCCCGAACCCTCGACCCCGCTCGCACCGGCGCCAGGAACCTGAGCCGGTCGAACCCGTAGTTGATTCCCATCGACACGCCCTCAAGCGGCGGAACGGCGTCATAACTCATGGCCGACGCCAGGCTGAGGGTCAGGAAGCCATGGGCAATGGTTCCGCCGAACGGCGTCGCCTGGGCCGCATCGGGGTCCACATGGATGAACTGCCGATCCTCAGTGCAATCCGCGAAGGCGTCGATCCTGGCCTGACTCACCTCGAACCACTTCGATACGCCCACCTGCTGACCGACCAAACTCTGGAGTTCGCCCGTCGTCGTCCTCGCTGTCTTCGCCATGCGATCCCTTCCTGTCGTTTTCTGTTTGAGCGACGGTGGCTTAGACGGAGGCCGAAAGAAAGACTCACCCCCTGAAACGGCCCTCGACGATCTCACCGTAGAGGGCGGCGTCAATATTGCCCCCGGATAGGACGATACCTGTGGTTCGCCCCCTCGTTTCAGACTTGCCGGAGAGCAGGGCCGCCAGGGAGACCGCCCCGCCGGGCTCGACGACCAGTTTCAGGTGACGAAAGGCGAACCGCACCGCCTCGGCCACCTCGGCGTCGGACACCGTGACCGCCCCCGCCAGCCGCCGGTTGATCGGCCAGGTCAATGCGCCCGGCATTGGGGACATCAGGGCGTCGCAGATCGACGGCGCGCCCTCCGGATGACCGACCCGTTCTCCCGCCGAAAGAGACCGCGCCGTGTCGTCATAGGCCTCGGGCTCCACCACGATCACCTTCGTCTGCGGACTGCGTTCTGCCATGACCAGGTTGATCCCGGCCATCAGCCCGCCGCCCGAGGCGCCGCACAATAGTTGATCCATCGGCGTGTCGGCTTGATCCAGCATCTCCAGCGCCACCGTGCCCTGGCCTTCGATAATGAAGGGATCGTCGAACGGCGGAACCAGAACCGAGCCCCGCTCGTCTGCTATCGCGGCGCCGATAGCCTCGCGGCTCTCGGTCCAGCGATCATAGAGCCGAACCTCGCCGCCGAACCCGATCACCCCCTCGACCTTCACCCGAGGCGAGTCGGACGGCATGACGATGATGGCCGACGTCCCGACAAGGGCGGCGGCGGCCACGCCCTGGGCGTGATTGCCGGAAGAAAAGGCGACGACGCCGCGCGTCTTCTCTTCGGCGCTCAGTCGGCTGATACGGTTGTAGGCCCCGCGGAACTTGAAGGCCCCTGCCCGTTGCAGGTTCTCCGCCTTCATCAGCACCCGACCGCCGACAACCGCGTTCAATGCGGGGCTTTCGATCAACGGCGTGCGGACGGCGACGCCATAGATCTGGCGGGCGGCGTCGAGGACGCCTTCATAGCTGGGCCGGTGCGTGGTCATATGTCCCCCTTAGCCCAAGGACTGAGCGCCGCGTAAGGCGCCGATATGGAGAGAAACCGCTTGAGCCTGATCCTCGCCATCGACCAGGGCACGACCTCGACCCGCGCCATCGCCTTCGAAATCCGCGACCAGGGCCTGCGGCCCGTGGCCGTCAGTCAGATCGAACTGGCCCAGTATTTCCCCCAGTCCGGCTGGGTCGAACACGATGCGTCCGAGATCTGGTCCGCCGTGCTCCAGACCTGTCGTGAAGTGGTGCAGAAGGCCGGCGGCGTGGATCGTTTCGCCGCCGTGGGCCTCACCAACCAGCGCGAGACGGCGGTGATGTGGGACGCAGAGACCGGCGCGCCCCTGCACCACGCCATCGTCTGGCAGGACCGACGCACCGCCCCCGTCACCGCCCGTCTGACCGCCGAAGGCCACGAGCCCGCCGTCCAGGCCGCGACGGGCCTGATCCTGGATCCCTATTTTTCGGCGACCAAGTTCGCCTGGCTGCTGGACGCCGTGCCGGGCGCGCGCGACCGGGCGATCCGGGGCGAGGTCAAACTGGGCACGATCGACGCCTGGTTGATCTGGAAACTGACGGGCGGCCGGGTCCACGCCACCGACGCCTCCAACGCCGCCCGCACCGCCCTGATGGACCTGAAGACGGTGGAATGGCGTGACGATCTGTGCGCCCTGTTCGCCGTACCCCGCGCCGCCCTGCCCGTCATCGTGCCTTGCGCGGGGGTGATCGGCGAGACGGAGCCCGGCCTGTTCGGTCGCGCCCTGCCCCTGGCCGGATCCGCTGGAGACCAGCAGGCGGCCCTGGTCGGGCATGGCGCCCTGAACCCCGGCGACGCCAAGATCACCTATGGCACCGGGGCGTTCCTGGTCGCCAATGTCGGGCCGGAACCCGTCGCCTCAACCCGTCGCCTGCTGGGCACGCTGGGCTATCAGGCCGCAGGCCAGACCGCCTATGCGCTGGAGGGTTCGATCTTTTCGGCCGGCTCGGCGATTCAATGGCTTCGTGACGGGGTGAAGCTGATCTCGGAGTCCCGCCAATCCGAAGCTATGGCTCAAGGCCTGATCGACAATGGCGGGGTCTATATGGTGCCCGGTTTCACGGGTTTGGGCGCGCCCTGGTGGGAGCCTGATGCGCGGGGCGCCGTGGTGGGGCTGACGCGGGATTCCGGCCCCGCCCATTTCGTCCGCGCGGCGCTGGAGGCCCTGGCCTATCAGACGCGGGACCTGCTGGACGCCCTGGCCCAGGATGGCGCTCCGCCGCTGAAAACGCTGAAGGTCGACGGCGGCGTCACCGCCAACAGTTTCGCCATGCAGTTCGTCGCCGACATCTGCGAGGTCGAGGTCGAACGCCCGGCCTTCCAAGAAATGACGGCCCTGGGGGCCGCCCGCCTCGCCGCCCTGGGCGTCGGGCTTCTGCCGGATCTTCAGGCGCACACGACCGAGGCGCCGGCCCGCTGGAGGCCCCGCATGAAGCCGGCCGAGCGCGACCATCTGCTTTCCGGCTGGCGCCGCGCTGTAAAGGCCGCCATCATCGCCGCACCGGACCGCGCATAAGACGGGGCCGGTGCAGGAAACGACAGGCCGCCCATGACCGACGCTTCAATCGACGCCCAGACGGCGTTTTCCGGCACGCGCGAGGTCGATCCTCGCTATCGGCTGGACGAGGACGCTCTGAACGCCTGGATGGCGGTCCATGTCGCGGACTACGCCGGCCCCCTGACTGTGCGCCAGTTCAAGGGCGGCCAGTCGAACCCGACCTATGAGCTGACCACGCCGTCCGCCGCCTATGTGCTGCGCCGCAAGCCGCCGGGGGTTCTGCTGCCAAGCGCCCATGCGGTGGACCGCGAGTTCCAGGTCATCTCCGCCCTCGCCGCCCAAGGGTTTCCAGTCGCCCGACCGCACGCCCTCTGCATGGACGAGACCGTCATCGGCTCGATCTTCTATGTGATGGACAAGGTCGAGGGGCGGATCTTCTGGGACCTGAAACTGCCCGGCCTGGCTCCGACGGAACGGCGCGCCGTCTATGAGGCTCAGACGGACGCCCTGGCCCGGCTGCACGCCTTCGATCCCGACGCCATCGGACTGTCGGACTATGGCAAGGCCGGCAACTACTTCGCTCGCCAGGTCGGCCGCTGGACCAAACAGTATCGCGCCTCAGAGATCGAGCCGATCCCGGCCATGGATCGGCTGATCGCCTTCCTGCCGGACAGTCTGCCGCCCGAGAGCCCCAGCCGCATCGTTCACGGCGATTTCCGGCTGGACAATCTGATCCTGGCGCCGGACGCGGCCGAGGTTCGGGCCGTGCTGGACTGGGAGCTGTCGACCCTGGGCGATCCGATGGCCGACTTCTCCTATCTGCTGATCGCCTGGGCCATTCCGGCGTCGCTGCGCAACGGCCTCGGGGGCGCCGACCTGGAGGCCCTGGGGATTCCGTCGGTAGAGGAGACGGTCGAACGTTATGCGGCGGCGACCGGGATGCGACCCGCCAATCTGGACTGGCTATACGCCTATAATCTGTTCCGGCTGGCGGCCATCTGCCAGGGCATCGCCGGCCGGGTCCGCGACGGCACGGCCGCCAGCGCCCACGCCCGCACCATGGCCGCCCAGGTCGGACCGCTCAGCGACGCGGCCTGGGGCTTTGCGAAGAAGGCCGGCGCCTAGCGCCTGGCTTTACGCAGGCTGTCTGCGACGGTAACGGCGCGTTCTGATTATCTATCCGGGGCCAGGCGATGATCTTCCCAATCCTGACACGAGGGCGACGCGCCGGGGCGCTGGCGGCAGCCATCGCTTTGATCGGCGCGGTTGGACCAGCGACAGCCGGCGCGGCCGAGCCGGCGAAGTCGCCGACACAGTTCCACTGGCGGTCCTCCGCCCAGCTGATCTCGCCGCACGCCGAGGACGGGAACGGCTATTCCGCCCTCAAGGACCCGTCCATCGTCTATGTGGACGGCGAATATCATGTCTTCATGACCTCGGTCGGCGCCGAAGGGTGGCACATGGCCTACACCCATTTCACCGATTGGTCCCAGGCCTCCGCCGCCCCCATCGTGGACCTGAAACAGTCCGGGATCGGACCCGGTTATCGCGCTGCGCCCCAGGTCTTCTATTTCGCGCCGCATAAGCTCTGGTACATGGTCTATCAGAGCGGCCCGCCCGTCTATTCGACGACAGCGACCCTGGGGGATCCGTCGTCCTGGACCGCCCCGAAACCCTTCTTCGACCAGACCCCTGACCTCATCAAGGCCGCCACGGGCGAGGAGGCCTGGCTCGATTTCTGGGTCATCTGCGACGAGACGTCCTGCTATCTGTTCAACACCGACGACCACGGCAATCTGTTCCGGTCCCGGACCTCGATCCAACAGTTTCCGGCCGGGTTTTCCGACACGCAACGGGTCATGTCGGGGCCGCGGGACGATATCTTCGAGGCCAGCCTGCACTACCGGCTGGCCGGAACGAACACCTACCTGACCCTGATCGAGGCCATCGGACCCCAGGGACGCTATTTCCGCGCCTGGACCAGTGATCGGCTGGACGGGGATTGGACCCTGCTGGCGGGCAGCCCGTCGGACTCCTTCGCCGGATCGGACAATGTCGTCTTCGACGGCCCGGCCTGGTCTCAGGGCGTGTCGCACGGCGAACTGGTTCGCAGCGGCTATGACCAGACCCTGACCCTTGATCCCTGCCGGCCCCTGCAGTTCCTCTATCAGGGCCTGGAGCCCCACGCGCCCGATACAGCCTATATCGACCTGCCCTATCGCCTCGGTCTGTTGACGGCGACCGGCCCCAATCCCGTCAGCGCCCTCTGCCCGACGTCGAAGTGAGCGCGGTCGCTCGGGCGGCGTCGCTCAGTTTCTAACGGCGGCGCCCAGGATGCGGCGGTCCGTCTTGCCCTGGATCATCACCACCACGGCGTCGCCGCCATGCGTCTGGGGCAGGTCGAACAGGATGGGCCGGCCGCGCCAGTCGCCGAGATTCACGATATCGCGCACCACATTGATATGGCGCACGGTCTGACCCCGGTTCTCGCCACGGCTGACCTCAACCACCTGGGGACCGGGCGTATAGGTGACGGCCAGCACCTCGGCGCCGCCTGACGGCGGACGGCCCGAGCCGATCCCGACCCGGTCGCCGGTCTCGCGGAACTCGATCTCGGGCGGCCAGACCTGACGGCCTGCCTCCTGAACGATGGCGGTTTCCAGCTCAAGGCCGCGCGCGCCGGACACCTGGCGACGACCATCGATCACCACCTGCGGGGTCGAGACGCCGCGCTGGCGCAGGGCGACACGATAATCCCGCTGGCGCTGGGTGAACTCCGGCCGGGCGAAGGTGTCGGTCCAGCCCAGATAGTCCCAGTAGTCGACGCCGTATGTCAGGGCGATCACCCCGGGCTCCGCCGCCGCCCGCTCGACCACGGCATTGGCCTCGATACAGCCGCCGCATCCCTGGGCGGTGAACAGTTCGACCACGACCGGGGGACCGGCCGTAACGGCCGGGCGCACGGGTTTGGCCCGCGCCCCGACGGGCTGGGCGATCGACCCGACGGACAGCAGGACGCCCGTCATGACCGTGGCTGCGATGACCCAGACCCTGTTTCTCATGGCGACGTTCTTAGCCCGCGCGGATGCGGCCGGGGGTCATAAGTGCGTGACCCGCAGCGGCAAGCCTCAATCCATCAGTTGCTGCGACAGATAGACATAGTGGCGGGCCCAGCGACGGGCGTTGGCCACCGGATCGGCGTCGTTCGAGTGACCGCCGGCCGTGTCCTCGTAATAGAGATGGTCGTGGCCCTGATCCCCCAGGCGCGCGGCGAACTTGCGCGCATGGCCGGGATGGACCCGGTCGTCGCGCGTGTTGGTGGTAAGATAGACACGCGGATAGGTCACGTCGGGCCGCAACTGCTGATAGGCCGAATATCGGGCGATCCATTCCGCCTCTTCCGAAATGCGCGGGTCGCCGTATTCGCCAATCCAAGAGGCGCCGGCCGGCAGCTCGTGATAGCGTAGCATGTCCACCAGCGGGCTCTCGATCACCGCTGCGTTGAACAGTTCCGGGTGCTGGGTGATCGACACGCTGGTCAGGACCCCGCCGTTCGAGCGGCCGTAGATGCCCAGCCGACGCGGGCTGGTGATCCCGCGCTGTTCCAGATCTCGCGCGACGGCGGCGAAGTCGTCGAAGGCGCGCTGGCGGTTTCCGTCCAGGGCCGCCTGGTGCCAGTCGGGACCGAACTCGCCGCCGCCGCGGATATTGGCCTGAACAAAGACCCCGCCCCGCTCCAGCCACAGCTTGCCCATCTCGGGTTTGTAGGCCGGGTTCAGACTGACCTGGAACCCGCCGTAGCCCAGCATGATGGTCGGGTTCGACCCGTCCAGCTTCATGTCGCGCGGACGGGTGATGAAATAGGGGATCTTGGTCCCGTCGGTCGAGGTGGCCTCGTACTGCTCGGTCACATGGGTCGAGGCGTCGAACTTGGCCGGAGCCGATTTCAGCGGGGTCAGGCTCGCGTCGCCCGCATCGGCCAGGCTGAGAGTCGGCGGAACCAGGAAGCCTTGGGTCGAGACGAAAACCTCGCCTCGCGACTTGGACGAGTCGCCCAGGCCGACGGCGAGGTTGTCGGGAACGGCGACGGACCGCTCGTGCCAAGGGAACTCGCCTTGAGGCGTGAAGATCGAGAGGCGACCGCTGACATTGTCGTTTATGGCGACGACGATGCGATCGGAAAGCACCCTGACATCGGCGATGGCTTGCCGTGGGGTTGGAACGAAGACCTGTGCCGCCTGATGGCTCGGTCCCGCCCGGGAACCGTCAGGCCGGTCATGTAAGCTGTCCAATGGCATCGCCATCAGGGCTCCGGCAGGCCCACCGCCATATCCGAGAAGATCCCGGCCAAAGACCTCTTCAGGCGTGAAGACCAACATGCCGTCGAGCATGCCGTAGATGCTTACCCGTTCGGGAATTCTGAGCTTATAGGTTCGCTCCCCCACCAGCCGCCACGTCTCCGACCGGAAGGTGTCCAGCGGACGGGTGATGATCACCGCCGTCACCTTGCCGTCCTTGTCGCGATAGACGGCGGGGCTGACGCCGTAGCCGCCGTCGCCCTGTTCGCCGCGATAGACCTCGGTCGCCTGGGCCAGGGTCTGGCCGCGCTTCAACGTCTTGACGATGAAGGGATAGCCGGACTCGGTCATGGTCCCGGCGCCGAAGTCGGTGGCGACCAGAAGGGTGTCACGGTCCAGCCATTCGATGCGGTGCTTGCCTTCGGGCAGGCTGAACCCGGCCCCCTCGCCTGGAGTGACGAACCGCTTGGTCGTCAGGTCGAACTCGCGAACGACCACTGCGTCCTTGCCGCCGTCGGACAGATTGATCAGGCAGCGGGTCTCGTCGGGCGCTAGGCAGTCGGCGCCCTTGAACACCCAGTCCTTGCCCTCAGCCTTGGACAGGGCGTCGATGTCCAGCAGGGTCTCCCACTGCGGCGTCGCGGCGCGGTAGCTGTCCAGCGTCGTGCGGCGCCAGACGCCCTTGGGATTGGCCGCGTCCTGCCAGAAGTTGCCGATCCCGTCGCCGAGGAAGGACGGGCCGGGGATCCGGTCGGTGGCGGTCAGGATCGCCTGAGCCTCGGCGCGGAAGGTCTCGTAGCGAGGGTCGCCGGTCAGGACGGCCAGGGATTTGCGGTTCTCCTCGGCGACGAAGGCCATGGCCTCGGCCCCGTCCACCTGCTCCAGCGCCAGATGATCGTCCGCTGCCGCGACGCCGGCCGGGGTCAGGTCGCGGGGGAAGTGGGGCGGGGACGTCTCCGAAGCGACGGTCATGGGGGAGAAATACTCTTCCATGTTCCGATTGCTCGCGCAGGCGCCGAGCAGAAGCGCCGGAATGGCGGCGGACAAGATCAGGTGACGCATGACTCAAACTCTCCGCTCATCCCCGCGAAAGCGGAGACCCAGACCTTTGGGCGTTCGGCGTCGCCCGTTCGTACTGAACTCGATCCCAGCCGCCGAACCTTGCGAAAGAACTGGGTCTCCGCTTTCGCGGGGATGAGCGGAAAGAAATAGGGCCTATTCCTGCGCCGGCGCATCCATCAGCCGCCGCGACAGGTAGGTGTATTCCAGCGCCAACCGCCGCGCGGTCTCGCGCAGGTTCGCCCCCGCCGCATGGCCGCCGTCGGTGTTCTCGTAGAACAGGACCGGATAGCCCAGTTCCTCCAGGCGCGCCGCCGCCTTCCTGGCATGACCCGGATGGACCCGGTCGTCCTTGGTCGAGGTGTGGATGAAGACCTCCGGATAGGGCTGACCCGCCCGCAGGTTCTGATAGGGCGAATAGGCCTGGATCCAGGCGCGTTCTTCCGAAACGTCCGGATTGCCGTATTCCCCGATCCACGAGGCGCCGGCCAGCAGCTTGTGGAAGCGCAGCATGTCGAACAGGGGCACCTGGATGACGGCCGCGTTGATCAGATCGGGCCGCTGGGTCAGCATCGCCCCCATGAACAGGCCGCCCTGTGAGCCGCCCATGATCCCGAGCTTCGGCTGGCTGGTGATGTTGCGCGCAATCAGGTCCAGGGCCACGGCCTGGAAATCCTCGTGCGCCCGCTGGCGGTTCTGTTGCAGGGCCGCCTCGTGCCAGCGCGGACCGAACTCGCCGCCGCCGCGCGTATTGGCGATGACATAGACCCCGCCCCGCTCCAGCCACAGCTTGCCGACCGTGGCCGAATAGCCGGGCAGCAGCGAGCTTTCGAACCCGCCATAGCCGTACAGCAGGGTCGGGTTCGACCCGTCCAGCGGCATGTCGGCCTTATGAACCACGAAATAGGGGATCATGGTCCCGTCGGCCGACCGGGCCTCGTGCTGATCCACCGTCATGCCCGTCGCATCGAACTTGGCCGGCATCGACTTGACCTGATCCACCGCTCCGGTCGCCGCATCGGCCAGCCACAGGCTGGACGGGTTCAGATAGCCGGTGACGCTGACGAAGACCTTGTCGTCGGTCTCGGAGGCCGAGCCGACGCCGACCGAGACGTTCTGCGGCAGGTCCAGGGTCGTATGGGTCCATTCCGTCTCTCCGGGCCGGTAGATCCGCACCGAACCGCGCACATTGTCGTACAGGGCGACGACCAGGGTGTTGCGCGTGGCGTTGACGCCCTCGACCGCCTGACGCTCGGTCGGGCGCAGCACCAGGACCGCGGGCGTGGCCTGGTCTTCCAGCCAGGCGTCCAGCGGCCAGGCGATCAGGTCGCCGCTCTTGAAATCCTGGCCCGACGGCGCGGTCCAGTCCTGTTTCAGCGACACCACCAGCTTGCCGGCGACCAGTCCGGTGATGTCCGACTTGGCCGGCAGGGCCAGTTTCACCACCGCCCCGTCGTCGGTCACGCGATAGGTCTCGGACGAGTAGAAGTCGATCGACCGGTTGATCAGGGTCGCCTTCAGCACTCCGTCGGCGTCGCGCAGCGTATAGCCGGACACCGAGACGTCGGTCGGTTCGCCCATGAACAGGACATCGGCCTGATCCAGCGACTGGCCGCGCGTCATCCGCTTCACCACCATCGGATAGCCCGAGTTGGTCAGGGTGCCGACGCCGAAATCACGCGCGATCAGCAGGGTGTCCTTGTTCAGCCAGGTCGCCCCGCCCTTGGATTCCGGCAGGACGAAGCCGCCCTCCACAAAGCTGCGGGTCACGCTGTCGAACTCGCGCAGGGTCACGGCGTCCTTGCCGCCGTTCGACAGGCTGATCAGGCAGTAGCGTTCTTCGGGGGCCAGGCAGGTCGAGCCCTTGTAGACCCAGTTGGCGCTCTCGGCCTCGGCCAGTGCGTCGATGTCGAGCACCGTCTCCCACTGGGGCTCGGCGGTCTTGTAGGAGTCCAGCGTCGTGCGGCGCCAGACGCCGCGCACATGCTCGGCGTCCTGCCAGAAATTGTCGATATGGCCGTCATGGGTGAAGCCAGGCGCGGGGATCCGGTCACGCGCCTGGACGATTTCGAGCGCCTGCTGGTGCAGGGGCTCATACCGGGGGTCGCCCTGCAGCACGCCCAGGGAATGGGTGTTGTGGTCCTTGACCCAGGCCATGGCCCGCTCGCCCTCGACGTCCTCCAGCCAGACATAGGGGTCGGCCGCCTCGCTGGTGGCGAAACCGGAGCCAGGGACCGGGGTGGAGGCGGGAGCGGTTTGGGCCATGGATATCGACGTCAGGCTGGTGGAGGCGAGAAGAGCCGCGAGCACGGCGGCGGATGAGCGGATCATGAACAGTCCCCGGAATGAAGCCCGGCACCTTAGCGGCGACCCGCCTCGCGGCAAGGCGGCCGAGCCGATCCTTACGCTTTTGTCATGTCCGATCAGTCCTCGTCGGGAATACAGAGCAGGTTCCCGCAGGCCTTGCAGTGGACGGCGTCCGGATCATGCGTCTGAAGGCCGCAGCGGTCGCAGGGGAAGCGCACCTTGTGCGGCTTGATCAGGGCCTGAGCCAGACGCAGGAACAGGGTGATGCCCACCAGCATGATGGCGATGGACAGCAGCCGGCCCGCCGATCCCGGCAGGGTGACGTCCCCGAACCCCGTCGTCGTCAGGGTCGCCACGGTGAAATACAGGGCGTCGACATAGCCGTTGATCCCGTCGTGTCCCCGGAAGGTCGCATAGACGAAGCCGGTCACGACGAAGACGAAAGTCACCAGCCCTGACAAGGCCCGCACGATCGCCTCGACCCGCGTGTCGTCGAACTTGGCGCCGATGGTGCGCCAGAAGAAGTCCGAGTTCAGCAGGGTCCACAGCCGCAGCATCCGCAAGAAACCCAGGTTGAATAGCCAGATCGGGAACAGCAGGGTGGCCAGGATAAACAGATCCAGCCAGACGATCGGCCGTTTCAGCCAGTCCCGGATGTCCGAATAGGCATAGGCCCGGGCCGCCAGATCCGCCGCCAATATGGCCGCGATCAGATAGTCGAGCACATAGAAGGCGACCCCCATATTCTTCAGAATGGGCGAAGCCAGGAAAAAGGCGATGATGGCGAAATCGACCGTGATCACCATCAGCCGGAACCGCACCGCCGGCGGCTGGCTTCCATGGTATAGATAGCGCAGCCGGGCCCTCAGTCTCAGGCCGCTGGTCTTGTCGGCCGGGACTGTCGGCTCAGATTCCGTTTGAGACACTCTGTATTCCGCTTATTCCGGCGGGGCCGGATCCTGGGGGAGCCGCCACTCAATCGTTTACGGCCTCAACTGTCCAACGGTTCCGGACGGCAAGGGGCGATACGGCCGTTTCGCCGCACGGCCGGCTGGCCTATATCCCCGACATGACCCGTCCCTTCGTCAAGATGAACGGCGCCGGCAACGACTTCGTCGTGGTCGATGCGCTGGAACAGCCGTTCCGTCCGAGCGAGGACCAGATTCGCGCCCTGGCCGACCGCGCCTCGGGCGAGGGTTTCGACCAGCTGATCGCCATCGAGCCGTCCGATACGGCCGAGGCCTTCATGCGGGTGTGGAACGCCGACGGCTCCATGGTCGAGACCTGCGGCAACGCTCTGCGCTGCGTCGGCTGGCTGCTGATGGAAGCGGGCGGCGGAGACAAGGTGACGATCGACACCGCCGCCGGACCAACCACCGCCACGCGCGCTGGCGACCACCAGGTCACGGTCGACATGGGCAAGCCCCGGCTGGACTGGACCCAGGTGCCCCTGGCCGAGGAGATGGACACCCGCGGGATCGAGCTTCAGGTCGGCCCCATCGACGCCCCTCTGCTGCACACGCCCGGCGCCGTCTCCATGGGCAATCCGCACGTCGTCTTCTTCACCGACCGCCAGGACGACGGCTTCGTCACCGGCTCGGGCTCGCTAATCGAACATCACCCGCTCTTTCCCGAGGGTGTGAACGTCGGTTTCGCCCATGTGCTGGACCGCGACCACATCCGCCTGCGGGTCTGGGAACGGGGCGCGGGCCTGACCAAGGCCTGCGGCACCGGCGCCTGCGCGGCCCAGGTCGCGGCGGCCCGGCGAGGCCTGACGGACCGCAAGGCCACCGTCGTCGTTGATGGTGGCGAACTGGTCATCGATTGGGATGCGGCGACCGACCATGTCCTGATGACCGGCCCGGTCGAGATCGAACGCACGGGCGCGCTGACCTTCTAGGCGATTTAGCTGGTTGACGCTGACGCGAACGGAAGCTTCGGAACAGGTCCGTACGCCTTACGGAGCGTCAAGGCTTGGCGTGGCCCTTCCCACACTCTAGGACACGAACGGTTACAGCCCCGCCGACGCCCTGGACCTTCCGATGCCTGATCAAACCGAAAAACAGACCTTCTCCGACCAGGAAGCGCTGGACTTCCACAGCATCCCGACGCCGGGCAAGATCTCCATGGCGCCGACCAAGCCGATGGCGACCCAGCGCGATCTGTCCTTGGCCTATTCGCCGGGCGTGGCCGTGCCGGTCCTGGCCATCGCCGCCGATGCGGACAAGGCCTACGACTATACGGCCAAGGGCAATCTGGTCGCGGTCATCTCGAACGGCACCGCCATCCTGGGCCTGGGCAATCTGGGCCATATGGCCTCCAAGCCGGTGATGGAAGGCAAGTCGGTCCTGTTCAAACGGTTCGCCGACGTCGACAGCTTCGACGTCGAGGTCAAGACCACGGACCCGGACGAATTCATCACCGTCGTCAAGAACATCGGCGACACCTGGGGCGGGATCAATCTGGAGGACATCAAGTCCCCCGAATGCTTCGTCATCGAGAGCGAACTTCAGGACCTGCTGGATATCCCCGTCTTCCATGACGACCAGCACGGCACGGCCATCATCTCGACCGCCGGCCTGATCAACGCCTGCCACGTCGCCGGAAAACGGCTGGACGAGGTCAAGGTGGTCCTTTCGGGCGCCGGCGCGGCCGGCCTGTCCTCGATCGCCCTGATGAAGGCCGCCGGGGTCAAGGCCGAGAACACCGTCATCTG
The DNA here is from genome assembly GCF_030656255.1 of Brevundimonas sp. GTDB lineage: Bacteria > Pseudomonadota > Alphaproteobacteria > Caulobacterales > Caulobacteraceae > Brevundimonas. Next base: position 14,314 of record NZ_JAUSOE010000036.1, read on the forward strand.
CGACAGGGACGGCGTCGTCTATCAGGGCCGCGAACACGGCATGGACCAGTGGAAGGCCGCTCACGCCACCGACACCCCCTTGCGCACCATGGCCGAGGCCATGGTCGGGGCCGATGTCGTCCTAGGCCTGTCGGCGAAGGGCGCGATCACCAAGGAGATGGTGGCCTCCATGGCCCCCAATCCGATCATCTTCGCCATGGCCAACCCCGATCCCGAGATCACGCCGGAAGACGTCAAGTCGGTGCGGTCCGACGCCATCATCGCCACCGGCCGCTCGGACTATGTGAACCAGGTCAACAACGTCCTGGCCTTCCCCTATCTGTTCCGGGGCGCCCTGGACGTGCGGGCGCGGCGGGTGAACCACGAGATGAAGGTCGCCTGCGCCCAGGCCCTGGCAGCCCTGGCCCGCGAGGACGTGCCGGATGAGGTCGCCGCCGCCTATCGCGGCCGCAAGCTGAAATTCGGCCCGGACTACATCATTCCAACCCCGTTCGACCCGCGCCTGATCTGGTACATCCCGCCCTTCATCGCCCAGGCGGCCATGGATACCGGCGTGGCCCGGGTCCAGATCGAGGACATGGACGTCTATCGCAACGCCCTGCGCTCGCGCGTCGATCCGTCCGCCGCCCTGATGCAGAAGATCAGCTCGGCCGTGCGTGGCGGACCGAACAAGCGGGTCGTCTTCGCCGAGGGTGAAGAACTGGCCGTGATCCGCGCCGCCTGGGGCTTCAAACAGGCCGATCTGGGCACGCCGATCCTGGTCGGCCGCGAGGATCTGATCCGCCAGAACGCCGCAGAGGCCGGTCTGAACTTCGACGACCTGGGCATCGAGATCACCAACGCTCGCGTCTCCGAACACAATGTCGAGGACACCGACTGGCTGTACGAAAAGCTGCAGCGCCGGGGCTATCTGCGCCGCGATGTGGCGCGGATGATCAATCAGGACCGCAACTATTTCGCCGCCACCCTGGTCGCCAAGGGCCGGGCCGACGCCATGGTCGCGGGCGTGACCCGCAACTTCAACATGGCCCTGAAGGAAGTCCAGCGGGTGCTGGACGTCGAGGACACCCTGATCGGCCTGTCGATCCTGCTGGCCAAGGGCCGGACCCTGTTCGTCGCCGACACCTCCATTCACGAACTGCCGGACGCGGCGGATCTGGCCGACATCGCCGTCAAGGCGGCCGAGACCGTTCGCCGACTGGGCCGCAACCCGCGCGTCGCCTTCCTAAGCTATTCCACCTTCGGCAATCCTCCGGGCGACCGGGCCGAAAAGGTGCGCGAGGCCATCCGCATCCTGGACAAGAAGGGCGTCGACTTCGAATACGAAGGCGAAATGCCGCCCGAGGTCGCCCTGGATCCGGCGGGCCACCCCGCCTACGCCTTCAACCGCCTGACCAAGCCCGCCAACGTCCTGGTCATGCCGGCGATTCATTCAGCCGCCATCTCGACCAAACTGGTTCAGGCTCTGGGCGGCGCCACGGTCATCGGCCCGCTGTTGGTGGGCCTGGAGAAGCCGGTGCAGATCGTCTCCCTGGGCGCCTCGGTCAGCGAGATCATCACCGCCGCCACCTTCGCCGCCTATGACGCCGGTCCCGCCTTCCAGGGATCGGGCCTCACCTCGGCCCCGCGCCCGCCCGCAGCAGCGGTCGAGAAGACCACCACTGCGGTGCCTCCCACCGTCTAATCATGAGCGAACCCGGCCCCTTCCCGCCCACCGCCCCCCCGCCCCGGCGGGTGGAGCCGGGTCTCTATCTGGTGGCGACGCCGATCGGGAACCTGCGCGACATGACGCTCAGGGCCCTGGACGTCCTGGCCGCCGCCGACCTGGTCCTGGCCGAGGACACCCGCGTCACCGCCAAGCTGCTGACCGCCTATGGGCTGAAGGCCAAGCTGGAGCGATGCGACGACCACGCCTCGAGCCGCGCCGCCGAACTGGCCATCGAACGGCTGAGGAACGGCGAGGTCGTGGCCCTGGTGTCCGACGCCGGCACGCCGTTGGTGTCTGATCCCGGCTTCGTCGTGGCCCGTGCGGTGATCGCCGAGGGCCTGCCAGTCCACCCGATCCCCGGTCCGTCTAGCCTGCTGGCCGCCCTGTGCATCGCCGGCCTGCCCGCCGACCGGGTCCTGTTCGCCGGTTTCCTGCCGCCCAAGACCGCCGGCCGCAAATCGATGCTGGAAGACCTGAAAAGCCAGCGCCAGACCCTGGTCTTCTTCGAGAGCGGGCCGCGTCTGCGCGACAGTCTGACGGACATGGCCGCCGTCCTGGGTCCGCGCCCCGCCGCCGTGGCCCGCGAACTGACGAAACTGTTTGAGGAATGCGTGCGCGGCTCGCTCGACGAACTGGCGGTTCATCCCAAGCTCGACGGTCCCAAGGGCGAGATCGTCGTGGTCGTCGGTCCCGGCGAAGCCGAGGTGGCCTCGGCGGCCGATGCGGATGCGGCTCTGGCCGAGGCCCTGACCCGGCTGGCGCCCGGCGAAGCGGCGTCCGAGGTGTCGCGCGCGCTGGATCTGCCGCGCAAGCCTCTGTACCGCCGGGCTCTGGAGCTTCAGGGCAAGTGAGCCCCCGTCTGCCTCGCCCGACGCCGATTCGTCGCCCCAAGGCGGCGTGGCGTCAGGCCAAGGGCGGCGCCGCTTTCAAGGCCGGCCACGCGGCGGAATGGATCGCCGCCCTGTGGCTGATGCTCAAAGGCTATCAGGTGCTGGGTTTCCGGCTGAAGACCCGCTCGGGCGAGATCGACCTGCTGGCCCGCCACGGCCGGATCTTGGCCGTGGTCGAGGTCAAGCGACGCGCCACTCTGAACGCCGCCCTCCTTGCGCTGAAGCCGGCCCAGCATGATCGACTGGTCGCAGCGGGCGAAGCCGTCCGGCGCAATCGGCCGGCCCTGCAACCTCTTGATTTGAGAATTGATATGGTGGCGCTGGCTCCCGGTCGGTTTCCACGTCATCTTCGCGGCGTCCAGAGACACGGCGGGGGCTGAAAGGATCGCATGACGCGGGAGAAGGCCGAGGCCATCCTGACGTCGGCCGGAGCGGCCGGCGACGACGGCTTCCCTCTGCTGGAGGCGGCGATCGCCTGCGCCATCCATGACGACCCGTTGCGCGACGCCGAGCCCGTCCGCACCCTGGCCCACAGCGCCTGCGAACGGCTGAAGGAGCGGATCGGCGCAGAAGGCCCCGACGACGCCCTGTCCGAGACCATGGCGGCCGATCTGCGGCTGAACGGCGACCTGCTGCACTACGACCATCCCGACAATACCGACATCATTGCGGTGGCCGAGCGTCGGCGCGGTCTGTCGGCGGCGCTTGCGGTCTTTTATCTGCACGCGGCCAAGGCGGCGGGACTCAAGGCGGCCGGCGTCGATTTTCCGGGCCATTTTCTGGTGCGGGTCGAGACCGGCGAAGGGCCCGTGGCCCTGGACCCCTTCAGTCAGGGGCGGCTGGTCATGCCCAGCGAACTAACCCGGCGCGCCCTGCGAGCCGGCTTGACGCCGCATGTCGCCGACCGTCTGGACATACTGATGGCGCCGGTGACCGACCGCCAGACCCTGATCCGGCTGCAGAACATGCTGTTCAGCCGCGCCATCCACAGCCGCGACTATGACGCCGCCGAGCGTTCAGCCCTACGCCGCGCCCTATTGGACCCTGACGACCACCGGCCCTGGCTGGACGTCGCCGCCGCGCGCGAGAAACAGGGCGCCCTGACCGGCTCGCTCCAGGCCCTGTCGCGCGCCCACGGTCTGGACGGTGTCGAGGAGGCGCGGCGCAGTTCGACCTTCGAACGCGTGCGGCTGCAACTGAACTAGACCACCTCGCCGCGCAGCAGCTTCGGCAAATCCCCGGTCGCCCCGCCGGCCTCCTGCATGAAGGCCCGGCGCAAGGGTCCGATACGGTTCACCGCCGCCATGCCGAGGTCGCGCGCGATCCGCACAGCGGCGATGTCGTTGGAGAACAGCCGCACGAAGGCGTCGAACCCCGCCGCCAGGACCGCCGTGTCGAACCGGCGCCAGCGGGCGTAGCGTTCCAGAACCGTCTCGGCGCCCAAGTCTTCGCCCAGACGCGCGGCCTCGGCCAGCACCTCCGCCAGGGCGGCGGCGTCCTTCAGCCCCATGTTCAGGCCCTGACCCGCCACCGGATGCACGCCGTGAGCCGCGTCGCCCATCAGGGCGATGCGCGGCGCGATCAGTTTTTCGGCCAGGCTGAGCGACAGCGGATAGACGAAACGCGGCCCCTCGACCGTCACATCCTGCAGGAAATCGCCGAACCGTCGCATCAGATGGGACTGGAAGGCCGCATCGGACGCGTCGCGCAACGCCTCGGCCCGGCGTGTGGTCTCGGTCCAGACCAGGCTGGCGCGCTGGTCCGTCAGCGGCAGTATCGCAAAGGGGCCGCTGGGCAGGAAATATTCATGGGCGACATTGCCGTGGTCGCGGCCCAGCCGCACCGTGGCCACTACGCCGCTCTGACCGTAACTCCAGCCGACCGTCTCGATCCCAGCGGCGCGCCGCACGGTCGAACCCCGGCCTTCCGCCCCCACCACCAGAGGCGCGATCAGGGTCGCGCCGTCCGCCAGGGTCACGGTCGCCTTGCCGGCGTCGGTTTCGACCCGGACGACCGAGGCCGGCGCCCGCACCTCGATCCCCGCCGCCGTCACCGCCTCTGCCAGGGCCACGCGGATGCGGCGGTTCTCGACCATATAGCCCAGGGGCTCGCCCCCGGTGCGGCCGCCGATCTCGTCGGCGTCGAACCGCAGGAAGGCCGGCGAGGCCGACCGGCTGGCCGCGCCCGGCCGACGGCCGTCGGTCACCAGGATATGGTCCATCCGGCAGGCGTGGGGTCGCAGGGACTGGCCCAGACCCAGGACGTCCAGCATGCGGAAGGTCGAAAAGGCCACGGCCGTCGAACGGCCGTCGAAAGTCGGCGCCAGCTGGGCGCTGAACGGTTGCGGATCGACCAGGACCACCTTCAGCCCGGCCTGGGCCGCCGCCAGAGCGAACGCCGCCCCGCTCAACCCCGCCCCGGCGATGATGATGTCGTAGCGTTCGGTGTCTGCCATGGCAGGCTTGTCGCGCCCGAAGACCGAAACGTCCAGACGGGAAATCGTCACAGCGCCGACGAGCCTTGACCGAGGTCAAGGCTTTCGCCCGGCGGCCGGCTCACGGGTGTCGGGGCAGGAGGCCCGGATGAACAGACGACGGATTTTGATCGGCGCTGGCGCCACGCTCGCCCTGGGCGCAGCGGGCGGCGTGGCTTGGCGGACGTCCACCGGATCGAGCGGCGACTACGACCGCTTGGCGGCCCGGTTTCGCGCGCCCCTGACCGACGCGCCGCCCGTCACTGAACTGATCCGCTACGCCGCCCTGGCGGCCAGTGGTCACAACACCCAGCCCTGGCGCTTTCGCCTGTCCGACGGGGCCGTCGACATCCTGCCCGACCTGTCGCGTCGAACGCCGGCGGTCGATCCTGACGACCATCACCTGTTCGTCAGCCTAGGCTGTGCGGCCGAGAATTTGCGGATCGCCGCCGGTGCGACCGGCCGTCCCGGCGAACTAGCCGTCGGCCCCGATGGACGCAGCCTGCGCTACAGCTTCACCTCCGGAAGCGCCCAGCCCGATCCCCTGTTCGCCGCCATTCCGGCTCGACGCTCCAGCCGCACCGTCTATGACGGCCGCCTTATACCGGCGAACGCGCTGGCCCAACTGCGTCAGGCGGCTGCGGCGCCCGGCGTCGCCGTTCATCTTCTGATCGACCGACCCAGTCTGGACCGCGTCCGCGAACTGGTCGTCGCCGGCAACACAGTTCAGATGGCCGATCCCGCCTTCATGGCCGAGCTGAAGCAATGGCTGCGCTTCAATCCCCGCGCGGCTCTGCGCCAGGGCGACGGCCTGTTTTCGGCGGCCAGCGGCAGTCCCGTCCTTCCCGACGGGCTCGGCCGGCTCGCTTTCGACCGGTTCTTCACCGCCGCGAGCGAAAACACCCGCTATGAGGCCCAGATCGCCTCGTCCGCCGCCGTGGCCGTCTTCGTGGCGGAACGATCCGATCCCGCCCACTGGATCGCCGTCGGCCGGGCCTGCCAGAGGCTGATGCTGGCCGCGACGGGCTTGGGGCTGCGCCACGCCTTCGTGAATCAGCCAGTCGAGGTCGCGGCCCTGCGCCCGGAACTGGCCGCCCTGGTCGGCGAGGGCGACAAACGCCCGAACCTGGTGCTGCGGCTCGGCTACGGCCCGACCCTGCCTCTGTCCCCGCGCCGCTCGGTCGAGGCGGTGATCGTCTGACGGCTTGGGCCGGCTGGTAAACAACCTCTTAACCCTGAAGGTGCGACAAGGGCGGTTGAACGTCAGCCGCCCGGAAGGTCCGCCTTTCATGTCCACCGCCCTCGCCGTCGGCCGTCAGGCCTGGATCAGCGCCCGCATCCTGTGGGGCGCGCCCTTTGTGGTGCGGTTCCGGGGCGTGCTTCAGGCCCTGCTGGCCACCCTGCTGATGATCGCGCTGATCTCGTGGAACCCGGCCGACGCCAGTCTGAACGCCGCCTCCAGCCTGCCGACCACCAACTGGCTGGGCGCCAACGGCGCTTTGTTCGCCGATCTGTTCATGCAGTCGCTGGGTCTGGCCGCCTGGCCCGCAGCCCTGCTGCTGGTCGCCTTCGGCCTGGCCCGTGCGGTCGGCGACGCCATCCAGCAGCGGCTGAAGCCGACACCATTGAAGGCCCTGGCCGCGACGGCCGGGGTGCTGCTGCTGTCCGGGGCCCTCGCCGCCCTGGCCGCGCCGGCCGCCTGGCCCCTGGCCGCCGGACTGGGCGGACTTTGGGGCGACGGCTTCACCGGCCTGACGGCCCAGGGCCTGGGCGCCCTGCGTATTCCCGGCGGTCGGATCATCGCCGGCCTGATCTTCCTGATCGGCGGCCTGTGGCTGACCGGTTTCGCCATCGGCCTGCGCGCCATGGATTTCGTGGACGCCCTGCACTGGGGCCGGTCGCTGCGTCGCCCGAGCGCCCCCCCCGCCCCTGCAGTCAAGACGCCCCGCGCCCGGGCGCCGGCCAAGCCCAAGCCGGAACCCCGCTCAGCCGTCGCGCCTGGTGAGGCGGCGCTCGACGCGGGTTCGGCCGACGCCCCACAGACCGCCTATGACGACCTGCCGCCGTGGGAGGACGAACAAGTTCAGGCCGCGCCCCGCCTTTCGGCCGCTCGCCCGATCGAGCCCCGCGTGGCCGCCCCCAAGGCGCCCAAGGCCCGCAAGGAGGACACCGACCAGCAGGCCTTCGACTTCGTACGGCCCGAAGGCGCCTTCGACCTGCCGCCGCTGGGCATACTGACCAAGCCCGCCCAGCGCGTCGCCTCGGTGGACGAGGATTCGCTGAAGCAGAACGCCAAGATGCTGGAAGGCGTGCTGCAGGAGTTCGGCGTGCGCGGCGTGATCGACCAGATCCGCCCCGGCCCCGTCGTCACCCTGTACGAACTGGTCCCCGCACCCGGCGTGAAACACGGCCGCGTCGTGGCCCTGGCCGACGATATCGCCCGCTCCATGTCCGCCCGCGCCTGCCGGATTTCGGTGGTCCAGGGGCGCAACGCCATCGGCATCGAACTGCCCAACGCCAAGCGCGAGACCGTCTATCTGCGCGACCTGCTGTCCAGCGCCGAATACGACAAGAAGGGCCATCTGCTGCCCCTGGCCCTGGGCGAGACCATCGGCGGCGAGCCCTATGTCGCCGACCTGGCCCGCATGCCCCACCTGCTGATCGCGGGCACCACCGGCTCGGGCAAGTCGGTCGGGGTCAACGCCATGATCCTGTCGATCCTGTATCGCCACAGCCCGGCCGAATGCCGTTTCATCATGATCGACCCCAAGATGCTGGAGCTGTCGGTCTATGACGGCATCCCGCACCTGCTGGCCCCGGTGGTCACCGATCCAAAAAAGGCCGTCGTCGCCCTGAAATGGACGGTGCGGGAGATGGAGGACCGCTATCGCCGCATGTCCAAACTGGGCGTGCGCAACATCGCCTCCTACAACGAGCGCGCCCGCGAGGCTCAGGCCAAGGGCGAGCATTTCGAACGCACGGTCCAGACCGGTTTCGACGAGCAGGGGCGCCCGGTCTATGAGTCCGAGAAAATCCGGCCCGAGCCCCTGCCCTTCCTGGTCGTGGTCATGGACGAGATGGCCGACCTGATGCTGGTCGCCGGCAAGGACGTCGAGGGCGCCGTCCAGCGCCTGGCCCAGATGGCGCGCGCCGCCGGCATTCACCTGATCATGGCCACGCAACGCCCGTCGGTCGACGTCATCACCGGCACCATCAAGGCCAACTTCCCGACCCGGATCAGCTTCCAGGTCACGTCAAAAATCGATAGCCGCACCATCTTGGGCGAACAGGGCGGCGAACAGCTGCTGGGCCAGGGCGACATGCTCTATATGGCCGGCGGCGGACGGATCACCCGCCTGCACGGCCCCTTCGTCGACGACAAGGAGGTCGAGGACGTCTGCAAACACCTGAAGGCGCAGGCCGAGCCCGACTATCTGGACCTGATCACCGACGAGCCGGACGGGGATGCGGACGGCGCCGTGGACGATGGGGGCGGCGGCTCCGGCGACGACCTCTACGATCGCGCCGTGGCCGTGGTCACCCGCGACCGCAAGGCCTCGACCTCCTACGTCCAGCGCCGGCTCCAGATCGGCTACAACCGCGCCGCCTCCCTGATCGAACGGATGGAGCAGGAAGGCGTGGTCAGCCCCGCCAACCACGCCGGCAAGCGCGACGTCCTCGCCGGCCCGCCGCCGATGGTGTGACGCCGCTTCGGAACAGGCGACGTCCAAGGCCGTTACCCCTCCCACTGCCGTCGCAAGCTTCAGCATTTCGATGAACAGGGCTTCATCGGAGCGCCGGAATATGGTCAGGCTCGCGTCATTCCGACGCCAAGCCGACCGGGCAAGACGGCAGGATCGACAACCGTCCCGAACGGGAGACTGACTTCATGACCGCCCACGCCAAGACCCTCGCCATCGCCCCTGCCGATCTCCAGCGCCGTCGGCTGCTGTTGGGCGCAGGCCTCCTGACCGGCTTCGCGGCGCTCGGCGTCTTCGATGCGGCCCAGGCCCAGTCCAACCTGTCCGCCGAGGACCGCGCCGTGGTGCAGCAGGCTCAAGCCTATCTGCAGGCCCTGACCTCTGCTCAGGGGACCTTCGTCGAGACGGGTCCCGGCGGTCAGCGCCGTGAAGGTCGGTTCTATCTGCAGCGTCCGGGCAAGATGCGCTTCGAATACACCAATCCCGCCGGCCTTCTGGTGGTGTCGGACGGCTACAACGTCAAACGCTATGACCCGCGCCTGAACAATTTCCAGCAGGTGCCGCTGGGCCGCACGCCCCTGTCCACCTTCCTGGCGCGCAATGTCCGCCTGGATCAGGGCGTCCGCATCGACCGTGTCACGCGGATGAGCTCGGGCGCCTTCGCGATCACGGCGCGCGATTCCGGTCGTCCCAACGACGGTGCGGTCGTTCTGGCCTTCGCCGGCGATCCGATGCGGCTGCATGAATGGACCATTACGGACGCACAGGGCGCCCGCACCCGCACCCAGCTGACCGCTCTTCAACCGGCTTCGAACCTGGCTTCCAGCCTGTTCCAGTTGCGGGATCCGACCCGTCGCCCGGGCCGCAACTGAGTCTGGCTTCAAGGATCAACACTATCCGTCCGTTGCCGGATAATCACAGCCAAACGTCAAATATGACAATTTGACCTTTTCTTTTTGCCGTGACATCAGAAGCACAGAGCGGCGGCGGCCGTTCTACCGCCTCGGATGCATCCCCCTCCCGGCGGCGAGAGAGACGATCACCTTTTATAAGCCCGGCCCGTAGCGGCCGGGCCTTTTTTATGCGCCGGGGCCTGCTATGGCGGGGCATGACCCTTCGCCTCGCCACCTGGAACATCAACTCCGTCCGCCTGCGCATCGACCAGGTCGCCCGGTTCGTCGCCGAACGCGCGCCCGACGTCCTGCTGTTGCAGGAGATCAAATGCACGACGGATCAGTTTCCGCGCGCGGCCTTCGAAGAGATGGGGATGCCCCACTTGCGCGTGGCGGGCCAGAAGGGCTGGCACGGGGTCGCCATCGCCTCGCGCCTGCCGCTGGAGGACAGCGACACCTTCCAGGTCTGCAAACTGGGCCATGCGCGCTGCGTCTCGGCCCAGGTCGCCGGGATCGATGTTCAGAACTTCTACATCCCCGCCGGCGGCGACGTCCCTGATCGGACCCTGAACCCCAAGTTCGATCACAAGATGGATTTCTACGAACAGCTGACGGCCATCGTCGCCCGCCAGGATCAGGCCCGCCCCCTGGTCATGGCCGGAGATTTCAACATCGCGCCGGGTGAAGGCGACGTCTTCAACCATCGCTACATGTCCAAGATCGTCAGCCACACCCCGATCGAGGTCGAGACCCTCAATCGGCTCCAAGCGACCGGCGGTTTCGCCGACGTGCTGCGCGACCGGTTCCCCGAGCCGCAGAAACTGGCCAGCTGGTGGAGCTATCGCGCCGCCGACTTCCGCAAGTCCAACCGCGGCCTGCGCCTGGACCATATCTGGACCTCGCCGGGCCTGACCTCCGCCGTCGTCAAAGACACCGCCCGTATCCACGACGACGTCCGCGAATGGGAACGGCCGTCGGACCACGCCCCGGTGACGGTCGATCTGGACGTCTGACCCTCAATAGACGGGAAGCAGGCGTCCACGAGTCGCGGTGGTGGGCTTGGGGCGTCGGCCCAGAGCCTTGGCCGCCTTGGCCAGTCGGTCCACGGCCTGATCCAAGACCGGTTCGGGCAGGGTGTAGGGCAGGCGCAGGCGGCGTTCGAAGGCGCCGTCGACGCCGAATCGAGGCCCGGCCGCGAGCCGCAGCCCCTCGGCCTCGGCTCGCACCGTCAAGGCGGAGCTGATCGGCGCGGGCAGCCGGACCCAAAGCGACAGGCCGCCGGCAGGACGGGGGCAGGTCCAGTCCGGCAGGCGGTGAGCAAGCTGCGCGCGCAAATGGTCTCGGCGCGCGCGCAGCAGGGGGCGACGCGCCGCCAGGGCCGCGCCGCCGTCATTCAGCAGTTCAACCGCCGCCAACTGCTCGAGGATCGGCACGCCCAGGTCGAAACTGGCGCGGCTTTGGGCCAGGCGCTGGATCACCGCTCGGTCGGCGCGGATCCAGCCGATGCGCAACCCGCCCCAGACGCTCTTGGACATGGAGCCCAGCCGCACGACGCGCGGCGCATCGACGGCCGAGGCGCTGAGTGCGGGCGGTCCGCTGAGCGTCAGATCGACCAGGGTCTCGTCGAGGACCAGCAGGGTCTCGCTCCCCTTCAACCCGGCCAACAAACGCGACCGGTCGGGCGCACGCATCATCCGGCCGGTCGGATTATTATGATCGAGGACCAGATAGGCCATGGGCGCGCCGCTGCGCCGACAGGCCGAGACCAGACCCTCTACATCCCAACCGTCCTCGCTTGCGTCGTCCGGCAGGGCCACGGGCGTGGCGCGTCCTCCGGCGGCCAGGATGGCGTCGATGGCCTGGGGATAGGTCGGATGGTCGATCACCACCGGATCACCGGGGCGAACCGTCAGGCGCAACAGATGGACCAGGCCGTTGTGCGCCCCGTGGGTGATCAGGATCTGGCCCGGCGACGTCGGCAGGCCCCGGCGGCGATAGCCGGCCGCGACCGTTTCGCGCAGCTCCTCCAGCCCGGCGGTTTCATAGCCGTGGCCGGGCAGGTTCGCGGGCAATCGCTCGAGCGCGCGAACATAGGCGGCATGAACATTGGGGTCGGCGGGCAGGACTGCGGCCGTCAGGTCGATCAGGCCGGGTTTAGTCTCGTCGACGCCGGGGGCATGACGCGGACCGGGCCCGGCCGGCAGACTTGTCCGGGCCGCCGCCCCCTGTCCGCCGGTCAGAAAGCCGTCATCCCGAAGTCGGCCATAGGCAGCGGATACGGTCGTACGGCTCAAACCCAACACCTGCGCCATTTCTCGCTCACCGGGCAGCCGCGCCGCCAACGGCAGTCGTCCGTCCAGGATCAAAAGTCGTACTGCGCCGGCAAGCTGGCGATAGGCCGCCCCCGCGCCGGGCGTGCGCCAGGGGCCGAGATGACGTGTCAGGGAGACGGGACTGATAGATTGCGGCGACATAGGCCAGAATGGCATAACTGGACCTTTTTCTAATAGCCAGTTTGTCGCAATTCGACGAAATGACCCGTCGCCTGATCCAATTGTTCGTCGGCCTGATCCTCTACGGCCTGTCTATCGCCCTGATCGTGCGCGCCGATCTGGGGCTGGACCCGTGGGACGTCCTGACCCAGGGCGTATTCGAACGGTTCGCCGGCCCGGCGGGTATCGGCTTCGGCCTGGTCGTCAACCTGATCGGTATGGCGGTGCTATTGTTATGGATTCCCCTGCGCCAGCGGCCAGGAATCGGCACTCTAGCCAATGTTCTGGTCATCGGCACGGTGGCGGGGTTTGGTCTGGACTGGCTGCCGACAGACCTGGGCCTACCCGTCAGGGCCGTTCTATTAGGTACAGGAATCCTGCTGAACGGCGTGGCCAGCGGCGCCTATATCGGCGCGGGTCTTGGTCCGGGGCCGCGCGACGGCCTGATGACCGGGATTGTCGCGCGCACCGGCTGGCCGGTGAAATGGGTGCGAACAACAATCGAAGTGATCGTGGTGGCCGTCGGCTGGAGCCTGGGGGGCTCCGTGGGCCTGGGCACAGTGCTTTACGCCGTCAGCATCGGCCCGCTGGTCCACGTCTTCCTGCCGATGTTCACGATCAGGAAGGCGGCTGAGCCTCAGGGCTGAAGCCGGTATCCGCCCGCGTCGGTCAGCAGCAGTCGGGCCTGCCCAGGCTCGGGCTCGATCTTCTGGCGCAGCCGATAGATATGGGTTTCCAGCGTATGGGTGGTGACGCCGGCGTTATAGCCCCAGACTTCGGTCAGCAGCTCCTCACGCGACACCGGCTTCGCGCCGGCGCGGTACAGGTATTTCAGGATGTTGGTTTCCTTTTCCGTCAACCGCACCTTCTTGCCCTTGGCGTCCATCAGAACCTTGGCCGCAGGACGGAACTCGTAGGGGCCGATGGAGAAGACGGCGTCTTCCGACTGTTCGTGGCTGCGCAGATGGGCGCGGATGCGGGCCAGAAGCACGGCGAATCGGAAAGGCTTGGTGACATAGTCGTTGGCCCCGGCGTCCAACCCCAGGATGGCGTCGGCGTCGGCGGCCTGGGCCGTCAGCATGATGACCGGGGTGGAAACCCCGTCCTTGCGCAGCAGGCGGCAGGCCTCGCGGCCGTCCATGTCGGGCAGATCGACGTCCAGCAGGATCAGGTCGGCGCGGATCTCGCGACCCATCCTCACCCCGTCCGTGGCGGTCGCGGCCTGCTGGGTCTTGAACTCCTCATGGAGGTTCAACTGCTCGGCCAAGGCCTCGCGCAGGTCGTCGTCGTCGTCGATGATCAGAATGGTCTTGGGCGTGGGCATGTTCAGACAATGGCGAGGCTTGGCCCCCGCGCCAAGGCTTGGGGGTGCGAATTCACGTCGGGTTACGGCCTAGAGGCGGTTTAAGGACGATTTCGTTCCCCAAACAACGCCGTTCCCACTCTGACATGGGTCGCGCCGCAGCGGATGGCGGCCTCATAGTCGCCGCTCATCCCCATCGACAGGACCGACAGGCCGTTGCGTTCAGCCATGTCGCGCAACAGGACAAAATGGGATTCGGCCGCCTGATCCGCTGGCGGAATGCACATCAGACCTTCGACCGTCAGGCCGTAGGTCCGTCGCGCCGTCTCGATCAGGGCGTCGGCGGCCTCGGGCAGGACCCCGGCCTTCTGCGGCTCGGCGCCGGTGTTGACCTGAACCAGGACGCGCGGCGATCGGCCGCGTTTCTGCGCCGCCTCGGCCAGGGCGCGGGCCAGTTTTTCGCGGTCCAGGGTCTCGATCACATCGAACAGGGCGACGGCGTCCTCGGCCTTGTTCGTCTGCAGGGGGCCGATCAACCGCAACTCCAACCCCGCCAGGCCCGACAACCTCTCGGTCCAGCGCCCCTGCGCCTCCTGCACCCGGTTCTCGCCGAACACCCGCTGGCCCGTGGCCAGGATGGCGTCGATGGCCTCATCCGGCTGGGTCTTGGAGACGGCGGTCAGGGTGACGGCGGCGGGATCTCGTGCGGCCGCGTGACAGGCGGCGTCGATTCGGGCGCGGACGGCGGCGACCCTTTCGGCGATGGACGGGGCGGACGAAGCGAGGGAAGAAGAGGTCATGATCCTGCCGGCTGATTACAGCGACGATGCGCGCGCGCTCTGGGATGCGGCGACCGCTCTAAACCGTGCCGCCGCCGCTGTCAGCCCGCACGCCGCCGGTTTGCCGCCGTTGCTGTTCTTCACCGACCCGGACCGTACGCCTCGACCGTGGGAGACGGCGGTCCGGCTGCCGGCGGGATCTGCGGTGGTCTATCGCGCCTTCGGGGCGGCCGACGCCGTCGAGACGGGACGACGGTTGAGAGAAGCGACGCAGGGCGTCGGGGTGAAGCTTCTGATCGGGCGAGACGCCGATCTGGCGGAGACCTTGGAGGCGGACGGGCTTCATCTGCCTGAACGCGAGGCGGGACGGGCGCGGTCCGTTGGTCAGGCTCATCCCGATTGGCTGCTGACCGCCGCCTGGCATGGGGGTCGGCCCATGACCGAAGGTCTGAACGCCCTGGTGCTGTCGCCGGTGTTTCCGGCCGGCGGAACCTCAGCGGTCAAACCCGCCCTGGGCGTCGCCGAATTCAGGTGTTGGAGCCAGAATGTCGATCTTCCGGTCTATGCTCTGGGTGGGATCAAGCCGGATAATGTCGCGTCCCTGATCGGAGCGGGAGCGTGCGGGCTGGCGGGGGTGGAGGCGATCCAATTCGCCTTCCGTTGAGACGGTCGTCTCGACGACGCATAAAAACCATCGGCCAGTCTGGCCCGCAAGGCGTGGCCAGGGCGGAAGGCTGGCGTCGACGCCGTGAGGCGTCGATCACGAATCAGAAGTTGAAGATGGTCTCGAGCCGCACGCGGGGCTGGGTCCGGCCATTGGTTTCAGGCGCGCGGGCCGGGTCGGCTTCGCGCGATGCTACAGCGGCGGCGGCGCCGACGCGCAGACGGTCGTTCAAGCGGTAATAGGCGCCAGCCTCGACATCGCCCCAGTCGGTCTCGCGCCCGACCGGTTGGTTCAGATTGAAATCGAGACCCCACCGACCCTTGTCGTTCAGGCGCAGGCCACGTCGTTGTTGTGACGGGGCGTTGCGCTGGGCGGCCTGGGCTTCGGACAAGGTGACGCTGGGCGCGCGCGTGGTCGCTGCGTTCTGGGCAAGCGCCGGCGCAGCGACGGCGAGCGCCATCGTCGCAAAAATCACAGCCGAGAAACCGCCGAAACGCATTCTGAACCCTTCGAACGTCCTTGATTTTGGACGTCCCTACCCTGAACCGACCCTAATATGGTCGTGGACGCCGCGATTAGACACCGGGGGTCCGCCCGGTCAACGCAACGTGGTCCGGATGTCGGGGTTCCGCTGCATTGTTGCAGTGCGATGTGGCTCAAGCGTCACGGGATTCGAGCCAAAAGAGGGGTTGCTGTCAGCGATCTGTCACGGAACGGCGCAACTCGTATCGGCGCAGGGCTGCACTTCGCCTTGTCATCGCCCCTTTTGCCCGTGTTATAGAGCCACGCAGCGGCGCGAACCTACGCGCGGTCCCCTGCGCGCGTGTGGGCGAGGGCCTTCACGTCCCTGAGTTTACGGAGACTTCCTTGATGAGCCTCAACAAGGCCCTGGTTCGCGGCGTCGCCATCGCCCTGGTCTCGGGCGTCGCCCTGAGCGCCTGCTCGAGCATCCCCTTTGTCGGCGGCGGCGACAAGAAGGCCCCCAAGACGAACGTGCAGCAAGGCATTGGCGTCAACGGCTATCTGTGGCGCGCCTCGCTCGACACCCTCAGCTTCATGCCGTTGCTGACCGCTGATCCGTGGGGCGGCGTGATCAACTACGACTGGTACGCCAACCCCCAGACGCCGAACGAGCGCTTCAAGGCGACCGTCTTCATCCTGGACACCCGCCTGCGCGCCGACGCGTTGAACGTGACGGTGACCAAGGAAGTGAAGGGCGCGGACGGTCAATGGACCGCCGCTCCGGTCGCCGCCCAGACCGAGGCGGACCTGGAAAACGCCATTCTGACCAAGGCGCGCCAACTGAACCTGTCTAACGCAGGCTGACTTTCTGGTTGGCGCTACCGCCCTTCGGGCTAGTTGAGCGCCGATTAGTCTGAGTTCGGTCGTCGTTGAGGCGATTAGAACTCATTTTTCTTGGGCGCTGTCGTCCTTCGGGCTAGTTGAGCACGGAGGGCGGCAGCGCCCTTTTGACTTTCAGGACGACCGTGGCCCGTTACGAACCCAAGACCGCCGAACCTCGCCAACAGGCCCGCTGGGCCGAGGCCTCCGCCTTCGTGACGAAGGACACCGGCCGGCCGAAATACTATGTGCTCGAGATGTTCCCCTATCCGTCGGGCAACATCCACATGGGACACGCCCGCAACTATGTGATGGGCGACGTGGTGGCGCGGTCCAAGCGCGCCCAGGGCTATGACGTCCTGCACCCGATGGGCTGGGACGCGTTCGGCATGCCGGCCGAGAACGCAGCCATGGAGCGCGGCATCCACCCCAAGGGCTGGACCTACGACAATATCGCCCAGATGCGCGACCAGCTGAAACTGCTGGGCCTGTCGCTGGACTGGTCGCGCGAGTTCGCGACCTGCGACCCGGAATACTACGGCAAGCAGCAGGCCTGGTTCCTGGAGCTGTATCGGCGCGGCCTGGTCTATCGCAAGGACGGGGTGGTCAACTGGGACCCGGTCGACAACACCGTCCTGGCCAATGAACAGGTCATCGACGGGCGCGGCTGGCGCTCGGGCGCGGTGGTCGAGAAGCGCAAGCTGAACCAGTGGTTCCTGCGCATCACCGACTATGCCGACGACCTGATCGACGGCCTGAAGACCCTGGACCGCTGGCCCGAGAAGGTCCGGCTGATGCAGGAGAACTGGATCGGTCGCTCCAAGGGTCTGCAGATGACCTGGGCTTTCGCAGGCCAGGCCCCTGCGGGCTACGAGTCCGGGGTCGAAATCTACACCACTCGGCCGGACACCTTGTTCGGCGCCAGTTTCCTGGGTCTGGCCCCCGATCACCCGATCTCGAAACAGCTGGCCGAGGCCGATCCGGCGGTCGCCGACTTCGTCGCCAAATGCCGCGCTGGCGGCACGTCTCAGGCCGATATCGACCAGGCGGAAAAGATCGGCTGGGACACGGGCCTGAAGGCCGTCCATCCCTTCACCGGGGCCGAGGTCCCGGTCTGGATCGCCAACTTCATCCTGTCGGAATACGGCACCGGCGCGATCTTCGCCTGCCCGGCCCACGACCAGCGCGATCTCGACTTTGCCCGCAAGTACGGCCTGCCGGTGATCCCGGTGGTCCGCCCCGAGGGCGCCGGCGACGATTTCGCCGTCGGCGACGAGGCCTATACGGGCCCGGGCTCCATCTTCCATTCCGACTTCCTGGACGGCCTGGATATCGAGACCGCCAAGGCCGAGGCGATCCGCCGCGTCGAGGCGGCGGGTGCGGGCCAGGGCGCGACCATCTATCGTCTGCGCGACTGGGGCGTTTCGCGCCAGCGCTACTGGGGTTGCCCGATCCCGATCATTCACTGCCCATCCTGCGGGCCGGTGGAGGTTCCCGCCGACCAGCTGCCGGTGGTCCTGCCCGACGACGTCACCTTCGACGTACCCGGCAATCCGCTGGACCGTCACCCCAGCTGGAAGCACGTCAAATGCCCGTCCTGCGGTCAGGACGCGACGCGCGAGACCGACACCCTGGACACCTTCGTGGACTCCAGCTGGTATTTCGCCCGTTTCACCGACCCGACGGCGGCCGAACCGATCAATACCGAGGCGGCGAACCGCTGGCTGGCGGTGGATCAGTATATCGGCGGGGTCGAACACGCGGTGCTGCACCTGCTGTACGCCCGCTTCATCACCCGCGCCCTGTCCGACGCCGGCATGCTGTCGGTGAAGGAGCCGTTCGCGGGCCTGTTCACCCAAGGCATGGTGGTTCACGAGACCTATCGTCGTGAGAACGGCCAGTGGGTCGAGCCCACCGACGTCGAGCTGACCAATGCTGACGGCGTCCGCTCCGCGCGCCAGCTGTCGACCGGCGAGGCCCTGGTCATCGGCGACATCGAGAAGATGTCCAAGTCCAAGAAGAACGTCGTCGCCCCCCAGGAAATCCTGGAATCGCATGGTGTGGACGCCGGTCGCCTGTTCGTCCTGTCCGACAGCCCGCCCGAACGGGACGTGCAATGGACCCCCGGCGGGGTCGAGGGCGCCAGCCGGTTCGTGCAGCGCACCTGGACCCTGTTTGATGCCTATGACGCCGGCTTCGCCGGCGAGGACAAGGCCAACGCCGAGCTGCTGCGCGAGACGCACAAGGCGATCAAGGCCGTGTCCGAAGGGGTCGAGGGCTTCCGCTTCAACTCGGCCATCGCCAAGCTGTACGCCTTTGTCGCCACCGTCCGCGACAGCGCTCAGGCCGGCGGCGACGCCAAGCGCCAGGCCCTATCGGCCCTGGCCCGCCTGATCGCCCCCTTCACCCCGCACCTGGCCGAGGAATGCTGGACCCAGCTGGGCGAGGACGGGATGGTTCTGGACGCGCCGTGGCCGGTGTGGGACGCTGCGCTCGCGGCCGACGACGAGGTGGTCCTGCCCATCCAGATCAACGGCAAGCGTCGCGCGGAAATCCGCGTACCGCGCGGCATGGAGCCCGCCGAGGTCGAGGCCATGGTGTTGGCCGACGAGACTGTGCAGGCGCGGCTGGAGGGTCTGAGCGTGAAGAAGATCGTCGTGGTCAAGGACCGGATCGTCAATCTGGTGGCCGGCTGATGCGCGGTGCAGCGGTTATTGCGGTCATAGGCGCGCTGGCGGTCTCCGCGTGCGGCTTCACCCCCATGTACGCCGAGCCGGCTGTGGGCTCGCCCCTGCGCCGGATCGCCGTCTCGGCCCAGGATGACCGACTGGGCTATCGGCTGCGCGAGCAGCTGGAGGACGCCCTGGGCTGGGATCGGTCGGCGACACCCCTTTATCGCCTGACGACCCAGGTGGAACAGGAACGGCGCTCGCTGGGACGGCGGATCGACGATACCGCCACCCGTTATGAGTTAACCGTCAAGGCCAGCTGGACCCTGACGCCCGCCGCCGGCGGGACGCCCGCCACGGGTGTGCAGACCGTCACCACCACCTACGCTGCCGCCGACCAACCCTACGCCGCCATCGCCGCCCAGCAGGACGGCGAGGAACGCGCGGCGTCGGAACTGGCCCGCCGGATCCGGCTGGACCTGATGCAGGCGCTGTCGAACCAGTGATCCTCGCCAAACGCCCTGAGATCGATCGCTTTCTGAAGGCGCCCGATCCGGCCATCCGGGCGGCGGTGATCCACGGCAAGGACCGGTCGGGCGTCGCCGAGCGGGCCGAGGTCCTGTGTCGCGCGATCACGCCGGATCTGAACGACCCCTTCAATGTCACCGTCCTCACCGACAGCGACATCGACAGCGACGAAAGCAAGCTGGAAGAGGCCCTGACGGCCATGTCCCTGATGGGCGGGCGTCGTCTGGTGCGGATCCGCCTGTCGACGCTGAAGCCCGGCGTGGACAAGGCTGTGGCCGCGGCCGTTAAGATTCATGCCGAAGGCGGTTATAATCCCGACGCCATGCTGGTGGTCGAGGCCGACCAACTGGGCCGCGAATCCGTCCTGCGCAAGACCGCAGAAAAGGAAAACGGAGCCGTCGGCATCGTCTGCTACGAAGACGAGACAGGCGACGTAGCCCGCATGGTCCGCGAGGCCCTAGCCATCGACAAGGTGGGGCTGACGGCGGACGCCCTGGACCGGTTTGTCGGCCGACTGCCGCGCGAGCGGGGCCTGATGCGCCAGGAGATCGAGCGTCTGGCCCTGTTCATCGGCCCCGGCTCGGGCCGGACTATCGACGTAGAAGAACTGGAACAGCATCTGGGCGTCGAGCCTGACGCCTCCCTGTCCGACGCCGCGCTTCAGGCCTTCGGGGCCCGGCCCGGTCCCGCTCAGGCGGGTCTCAGGAGGGCCTTCGCCGAGGGGGAATCCTCGGTCCTGGCCGTGCGGTCCGCCGCCTTGCATCTGGGGCGGCTGCGGCGGATCAATATCCTGCAGACCAATGGCGCAGGCGCCAAGGAGGCGGCCAAGGCCGCCGGCGTGTTCTGGAAGCAGGAGGCGGAAATGCTGCGTCAGGCCCGCGCCTGGCGCCTGGAGGCGCTGGACGAGGTGCTGGACAGCATCAATACCGCTGACGTCGCCACCAAGACGACAGGCATGCCGGATCAGCTGATCGCCGAACGCCTGCTGCTGGAAATCGCCGGCCGCGCGCGCAGGCTCGGTCTTTAACGGCCTTCCTCCCCTGAAAGGGGGGAGAAAGGCAGTCTCAGCCCCGCTTCGACGCCTTGCGGAAAGCCGGTTGGGCCATGGCGACATTCCGCGCCGAGACGCTCTTTTCCTCAGCCTTGGCGCCGGCCTGGGCTTTAAAGCCATGACCCGCCTTGGCCTTCTTGGCGGCGAGGGCCTGTTTCAGATTGTCGGCGGCGGAGGGGGTGGTTTCGTCGGTCATGGACTGATCCTAGCACGTCCTCACCGATGAGTCTGGCGTCTCAGGCGCGCATCAAACGCCTGCACAGGTCATCCAGCTGTTCCAGCGAGCCATAGCGGATCGTCAGCTCGCCCTTGCCGCTGCGGTCGTTCAGCTGGACATTCAGGCCCAGAGCGTCGGCCAGATCCTGTTGCAGGGCGGCGACATCGGCCGCCCCCTCCCCGCTTTCGACCGGCTTGGGCTTGACCGGTTTGGGGCCTTCCGCCGCGCGCCGCGCCAGGGCCTCGACCTGACGAACGTTCAGGCCTTCGTTGTAGGCCTGTTCAGCCAGCGCGGGGGCATTGGGCGCGGTGATCAGGGCGCGGGCGTGACCGGCCGTCAGCTTGCCGTTGCGAACGTACCAGAGCACTTCTTCCGGCAGCTGCAGCAGGCGCAGGGTGTTGGCGATGTGACTGCGGCTCTTGCCGACAATGCCCGCCACCTGGTCCTGGGTACGGCCGAACCGCTCCATCAGCACGCGATAGGCGTCGGCCTCCTCCAGCGGATTCAGGTCGGCGCGCTGGACGTTTTCGATGATGGCGACTTCGAACACCTCGACGTCGTCCATCTCGTGGACGACGATCGGCACCTCGGTCAGGCGCGCCGCCTGAGACGCGCGCCAGCGGCGCTCGCCGGCGATGATCTGCCAGACCCCGTCCTCGCCAGGCTGCGACCGGACCAGGATCGGTTGCAGCACGCCCTTGTCGCGGATCGAGGCCGTCAGTTCTTCCAGATGTTCCTGGGTGAAGATCTTCCGTGGCTGATCGGGATTGGGCTTGAGGCTCTCGATCGGCACGCGTTGAACGCCTGACGGCAGGGTCGCGCCCGCCGCCGTCGGCGCCTCGACGGCCTCGCCCATCAGGGCGGACAGACCGCGTCCAAGACCTCTTTGTCGTTCAGCCAAGATACTGTTCCGTTTCTTCTTCTAATACTCGTGGACCGTTTCGGGCCCGACTCAGGCGGCCAGTTTCAGCCGCTGGCGTTCGCGCTTCACCACTTCCTTGGCCAGGCGCAGATAGGCCTGGCTGCCCGCACATTTCAGATCATAAATCAGGGCCGGCTTGCCGAACGAGGGCGCTTCGGCCACGCGGACATTGCGAGGGATGACGCTGTCATAAACCTTGTCGCCGAAATGGGCCCGGACATCATTGGCCACCTGGCCTGAAAGGGCGCTGCGGCGATCATACATGGTCAGGACCAGGCCCTGGATTTCCAGCGCAGGGTTCAGGCTTTGCTTGACCATGTCTATGGTCCGCATCAGCTGGCTCAGGCCCTCTAGAGCAAAGAATTCGCACTGAAGCGGCACCAGAACCGCATCCGCGGCCGCCATGGCGTTCAGCGTCAGCAGGTTCAGGGAGGGCGGACAGTCGATCAGCACATAGTCATACGCGGTAGGGCCGTCGTCATGCGCCCGCAAGGCGTCGCGCAAGCGATAGGAGCGGCGATCGGCCTGGCTCAATTCGATCTCAACGCCGGACATGTCGGCGTCGGACGGCACGATCCACAGGCCGGGCACCGTCGTCTGAACCGCAGCATCATCGACCGAGCGCTGATCGACAACGACATCATAAATGGTGACGCGGCGTGTTTCACGTGGAACACCCAGACCGGTCGAGGCATTGCCCTGCGGGTCCATATCTACGATCAGGACACGCTTGCCGATGGCGGCCAGGGCGGTGCCGAGATTGATGGCGGTCGTGGTCTTGCCCACCCCGCCTTTCTGGTTGGAGACGGCAAGAACGCGGGCAGGCAGTTTGCTAGTGCTGGGGGCGGGCACGTCGAACACTCCGGACTGTCACGATGCGGCCGCGCGGGTCGCTTTGCGACGGGGCCAGTTCAGCCTCGAGATGCCAGGATTTCCGCGCTTCAATCAACTCGGATTCGGCCTTCTCCCCCTTCAGGAACAGACCTTGTGCACCCCTTTGGAAGTAGGGCTGTGCATAACCTAGCAATCGCTCCATCGGGGCGACGGCGCGCGCGGTGACGATATCGCATTTGACCGTCTGCTCCTCCGCCCGCCCATTAATGACCGTCGCCGGCAGGTCCATGGCGTCGACGATTTCCTGCAAGAACCGGCAGCGTTTACCCAGGCTGTCGATCAACCAGACATGCGCCCCAATCCTGTCTTTCAACAGAATGGCCAGGACGACGCCCGGGAAGCCGGCGCCCGCGCCCAGGTCGGCCCAGGTGAGAGCCTCAGGCGCATGAGCCAAAAGCTGGGCGCTGTCCCAGGCATGCCGGTTCCAGAAGTCCGGCAGACTGTCGGGACCCACCAGATTCATCACCGAATTGGCCTCGCCCAGCCGGATTCGAAAATCCTCCAGGTCCGCCATCTGCTGAGGGGTCGCACCGGCCTTGATCTGAAAGGCGGTCTTTTCGGCATCCAACATCAGGCGGCGACCCCGCCTTGAACCGAGGGCTTCGGCGCCTTCTTCACATGCGCAAGTAGGGCGGTCAGGGCGCCGGGGGTCATGCCTTCGATCCGCCCCGCCTGGCCCAGGGTACGGGGCTGAACCCTCGACAGTTTTTCCTTCACCTCGTTCGACAGGCTGCCGATGGCGGCATAGTCGAGATTCGAGGGCAACAACAGGCCCTCCTCGGTTCTCAGGGCTTCGGCGTCTACCGACTGACGATCCAGGTAGTTGGCGTAGCCGGCGTCGATCTCCACCTGCTCGCGCACCTCGGCGTCCCAGTCGGCAATGACAGGATAGGCCTTAACGAAATGATCCAGGCTCACATCCGGGAAAGCCAGCAGCTCCCGCATGGAACGCCGCCGGCCGTCTGCGTTCACCGGAATGCCCAGCGCATTGGCCTCCTTGGGCGTGAACAGGGTTTCACGTGAAACAAGACCGGCCTCGGACAGTTTTTGGGCCTTAATCTCAAACCGGCTCCGACGCTCCGACCCCACGATCCCCAGCTCTATCGCCAGCGGCGTCAGCCGCTGGTCTGCATTGTCGGCCCTCAAGGTCAGCCGATATTCCGCTCGGCTGGTAAACATCCGATAGGGCTCCGTCACCCCCCGAGTCACCAGATCGTCGATCATCACCCCGATATAGGCCTGGTCACGCCCCAGGATCACCGGCGCGCGGCCACCCGCCGTTCGCGCCGCATTCAGGCCAGCCATCAAACCCTGGGCCGCAGCCTCCTCGTAACCCGTGGTGCCATTGATCTGGCCGGCCAGGTACAGGCCGGGGCGCTTCTTGACCTCAAGTGCCGGGCTCAGTTCTCGCGGGTCGACGTAGTCGTATTCGATGGCGTAGCCGTAGCGGAACACCTCGACCGCCTCCAGCCCAGGTATGGTGCGGAGAAACGCCAGCTGGGTCGGCTCCGACACGGAGGTCGAGATACCGTTCGGATAGACGGTGGGATCATCCAGACCTTCCGGCTCCAGGAAGATCTGATGGCTGGTCTTATCGGCGAACCGTACGACCTTGTCCTCGATCGACGGGCAATAGCGAGGGCCCCGGCCTGACAGCTTGCCGCCATAGGCCGCGCTCTCACCCAGGTTCTCGGCGATGATGCGGTGGGTTTCCTCGGTCGTATGGGTCACGCCACAGGCGATCTGCGGCACGGTGATTGCGTCCGTCATGAAGGAGAAGGCGGAAGGCGTCTCGTCCGCCTGCTGCATCTCCAACCGATCCCAGGCGATGGTTCGTCCATCCAGCCGCGCTGGGGTGCCGGTCTTTAGACGTCCCATCATCAGATCGGCCGCATGAAGATCAGCGGCCAAACCCGTCGAGGGATCCTCGCCATGACGGCCGGCCGCAATCCTTTCGTCGCCACGATGAATGACGCCGTTCAGGAAGGTGCCGGTCGTCAGGACCACGGCGCCCGCCCTGATCTTCTCCCCTGCCCCCGTCGTCACGCCAACCACGCGGTCGCCGTCGAGGATCAAGCCCTCGGCCGTGCCCGCCCTCAGGCTCAGGTTCGGCGTCTGGGCCAACTCCGCCTGCATGGACTCGCGATACAGGCGGCGGTCGATCTGACTTCGGGGGCCGCGCACGGCTGCGCCTTTGGATCGATTCAACAGTCGGAACTGGATACCTGAAACATCGGCCAGCCGCCCCATAATCCCGTCCAGCGCATCGATCTCACGCACCAGATGGCCCTTGCCCAGGCCGCCAATGGCGGGATTGCACGACATCTCGCCAACGGTTTCGAGCTTCTGGGTCAACAACAGGGTGCGCGCGCCAGCACGGGCCGAAGCGGCTGCGGCTTCACAGCCGGCGTGACCGCCGCCAATGACGACGACGTCGTAGGAAATCTCGATTGGGGGGTTCATCCCCGCCACATAGTCCAGATGGACGGTTTTCGCTATACCGCACACCGCGGCATCGCTTCGAAGATCGGTGGTATTACCTAAGGTGTTTCACGTGAAACACCGGTATTACTTGCCAATGCAGAAGGACGAAAACACCTGGCCAAGGATATCTTCAACGCCAATCGCCCCTGTCACCCGCGACAAGGACTCGGCCGCCCGTCGCAGGTCCTCACCCGCCATCTCCGGCGCAATGTCCAAGGCCCGTCTTCCTGACTCGACAGAAGCCAGGGCCTCGTTCAGACGCAGACGGTGACGTTCTCTCGTAATCGCTGGAAAATCGGCGCCGGACAGATCCTGCGCCAATCGCGCCGCGATCCAGTTGTGCAGAGCGGAGAGACCCTCCCCGCTTCGGCTGCTGACCTCTATTCTCTCAAAACCGCCGCTTGGAACAGAGCCGCCTAAATCCGCCTTGTTGGCTACGACGAGGTCGCCAGGCTTGGCATATGCGGCCGCCACCCCATCAGGATCTCCGGGCGCCCTGACCCAAAGACGCAGATCCGCTTGTTCGGCCCGCATACGCGCCCGTCGCACGCCTTCCGCCTCGACAAGGTCAGTGCTCTCTCTCAGGCCGGCCGTATCGGATAAGGTCACCGCATAGCCGCCAATCACCAGGTCGGCGTCCAGGACATCACGCGTCGTCCCGGCAATGGGCGTCACGATAGCCGCCTCGCGTTCGACCAGAGCGTTGAACAGCGACGACTTGCCCGCATTGGTTTCGCCGATCAGGACGATCCGATAACCGTCACGCACCCGCTCGCCCCGCCGCCCTGTATCCACCGCGCGCCGTAAATCATTCGCCAATCGGTCCAGCACAGGCCCGGCTGTTCGCGCCAGATTATCGGGCACATCTTCGTCCGGAAAATCGATCTCCGCCTCGACCAAGGCCAGGGCGTGGAGCAGGTCGCGGCGAAAGCCGGAATAGGTCTCGCTAAGCTTCCCCTCCAGTTGGCCCAGGGCCTGCCGCGCCTGGGCGGTCGTCTCGGCGTCGATCAGGTCCGCAACCGCCTCGGCTTGGGCGAGATCCATTCGCCCGTTCTGGAAGGCGCGCCGGGTGAACTCGCCCGGCTCCGCAGGCCTCACACCAAGGGCGATCAGCGCCTGGCTCGCCGCCTCGACCACGGCGCGCCCACCGTGCAGATGCAGTTCGGCCGCATCCTCGCCGGTATAGGAGTTGGGGGCCACGAACCGCAGCACGAGGGCTTGGTCGATGTGGGCGCCGTCATGGGTCAGGTCGCGGACCGAGGCCATGCGCGGCTTCAGCCGCCCCGCGCCCATGGCGGCCAGAACCGGCTCAACCGCCGGCCCCGACAGTCTCAAAACGGCGATTGCTCCCCGACCGGGAGGCGTAGCGAGGGCGAAGATGGTGTCAGTCATGATCCTGTTGTCTCCTCCCCACCCCGTGCGGAGGAGACGTGGTGTTCACTTCACTGCGGCTTCCATAAGCCTGCGGAACTGGTCCTGGGCCTGAAGCCCGAAACTGGTCCAGGTCTTCATCAGTTCGTCGGGCTGCATGGCGGCCACATTGGCCTCCATCCGCTTCTGCATCTCGGCCACCATCGCCTCGTTCAGGGGGGTGACGTCGGGCAGGCCCAGGAAGGCCCGCGCCTCGGCCGGGGTGCAGTCCACTTCGACATTGATCTTCATCGAACCCTCTCCTGTTCCACGTGAAACCGTCAGACGACGGATCAGGTGTTCATCGACTGGAAGAAGTCCGAGTTGTTCTTCGACTGACGCAACTTGTCGAGCAGGAATTCGATCGCGTCCTGCGGACCCATGGGGTTCAGGATGCGGCGCAGGACATAGGTCTTGGCCAGCTGGTCCTTCGGCGTGATCAGGTCTTCCTTGCGGGTGCCGGACTTCAGCACGTCGATGGCGGGGAAGATGCGCTTGTCGGCGACCTTGCGGTCCAGCACGATTTCCGAGTTGCCGGTGCCCTTGAACTCTTCGAAGATCACCTCGTCCATCCGGCTGCCGGTGTCGATCAGGGCCGTGGCGATGATGGTGAGAGACCCGCCTTGTTCCACGTTCCGCGCGGCGCCGAAGAAGCGCTTCGGCCGTTGCAAGGCGTTGGCGTCCACACCGCCGGTCAGCACCTTGCCCGACGACGGGACGGTGGCGTTATAGGCGCGGCCCAGGCGGGTGATGGAGTCGAGCAGGATCACCACGTCCTTCTTGTGCTCGACCAGCCGCTTGGCCTTTTCGATCACCATCTCGGCGACGGCGACGTGACGCGTGGCCGGCTCGTCGAAGGTCGAGGCCACGACCTCGCCCTTGACCGTGCGTTGCATGTCGGTGACCTCTTCCGGCCGTTCGTCGATCAGCAGCACGATCAGGAAGACTTCCGGGTGGTTCCGCTCGATCGACTTGGCGATGTTCTGCAACATCACCGTCTTACCGACCCGCGGCGGCGCCACGATCAGGCAGCGCTGGCCCTTGCCCAGGGGGGCGACGATGTCGATCACCCGGCCCGAGCGATCCTTCAGCGTCGGATCCTGGATTTCCATGTGCAGCCGCTCTTCGGGATAGAGGGGCGTCAGGTTGTCGAACAGGACCTTGGTCTTGACCATCTCGGGGTCTTCGAGATTGATCGTGTCGACCTTCAACAGGGCGAAATAACGCTCGCCTTCGCGCGGCGCCCGCACCGCGCCATGGACGGTGTCGCCCGACCGCAGGCCGAAGCGGCGGATCTGCGACGGCGACACATAGACGTCGTCCGGGCCCGGCAGATAGTTGGCGTCCGAGCTGCGCAGGAAGCCGAACCCGTCGGGCAGGATTTCCAGCACGCCGTCGGCGATGATCTCGACTTCCTCGTCGGCCAGAGCCTTCAGGATGGCGAACAGCAGATCCTGCTTGCGCAGGTTCGAGGCGTTCTCGACCTCCAGCTGTTCGGCGAAGGCGACCAGGTCGGCCGGCGTCTTCTCGTTCAGCTCGGCCAGGGTGATCCGGCCGTTGGCGACGACGGGCTCGCCATCATCTTCTTCGTCGTCCGCCGTGGTGTCCACGCCGGAATCGGCGCCCGCCGCCTCGCCGGCTTCATGCTCGGCGCCGTGATGGGCCGGGGCTTCAACCTCGGCGTTTTCGGTCTCGGGGGTGTCGTTGTCGGTGACGTCGGTCATGATACAGGCTCGCGGACGCGCGCACGGAACCGCACGGCGTCAGGTCTCTGGAAATGTCTGGCCGTGAGGCCGGAGGGAGGCGCGGCGGGCTCCCGCTGGTCGAACCGGCGGGCGTCGCGAAAAGAGAGGGACCGCCGGAAGGACCGAACGGTTCACCGCCAGCGGAACCACAGGCGGCGGTTCAGGTCAAGCGGAGGCGCATCAGGATGCCCAGGATCAATCCGCCACTTCCCCAATCAGCCACATCTCCCCCCACTCTTCAAAGGGAGGATCGAATGAGTCATCGCGCTGATAAGTATCGAACCCTCGAACTTCGAAGCCGTGTGGGATGCTCAAATTCCAGCGGGCAACCCGTTCTGAATCCGGCCGAGCGACCCTTTTGAAGTCGTCCGAGTTCCGGCTGCAGAAGGAAGCAAAATACTCAGGTTTGAAGAAGAGGCAGATCTCGCTCTGAAACAAATCCGGATAGCCCAGGATCACCACAACACGCGTATCCTGGAGCGACTTGGGCTTCAAACTCGCCAGTCTTCTACTGGCATCGATCATTATCTGGGCGCAGATCGCCTGAAAACGAGGTCTGGCCGAGGCGCCCGACACCAAACCCGCTGGCACGGGTATTTTCCAATGGAAATATCCCATGCCCGAATGGGGCTCGGTCGGAAATTGAATGGCTTCCAATTCCCGACGAAGTTTCCTGGTCACTCGAACGGCGTCATATCGCTCTCGACCCACGCCTAACCGCCTCACCCGAAGGTCCACTCCGTCGTCACCGACAGCACCATGACGATGGCCAGGACGAACGGGACCTCGTTCGTCATCCGCCAGAACTTGCCGGAATATTTCGACGTCCCCGCAGCGATCTTCTTGCGCTGCGCCGCCAGGAAGCCGTGCCAGCCACTGAGCAGGAAGACCCCGACCAGTTTGGCGACCATCCACGGCTCGGCCAAAAACGCAGCCCCCCGCGCCGAGACGTCGATATGGATCAGCCACAGGCCGAAGCCCCAGGCCAGGATCATGGCCGGGTTGACGATGATGCGCAGCAGCCGGGACTGCCACAGCCTCAACAGCGCTTGCATTTCGCTGCGTAGGGGCTCGGGCTTGGCGTTCTGTTCGGCGTCATAGGCATAGAGCCGCGGCAGGAACAGCAGCCCGGCCATCCAGGCGATCACCGCCAGAATGTGCAGGCCACGCGCGAGGTCATAGGGGTTCATGCCGCATCCTTGCGCTGACGATAGGGGCAGGCCTTCCAATCCGCCTTGCAGCCCGGCCCAAAGGGCGCGACGCCAGTCCGCCCCAAGGCGCCGACCGTCGCATCGGCCAGGGCGTCGATGAACAGCGGCGCCGTCCCGACGGCCGGCGCCCTCAAATACAAACTGACCCCTTTTTCGTGGGCCAGTTCACCGTATTCGATATCCAGTTCGACCAGGGTCTCGATATGTTCGGAGACGAAGGCGATGGGGGTGATCACGACCCCGACCCCGTCCCGACCGGCCTGTTCGATGGCCTCGGGCGTCGACGGGCCCAGCCATTTCATCGGCCCGACGCGGCTCTGGTAGCAGAGGGCGTGATCGATCGGCCCCCGGTCGCGTTCGATAGCGGCGACCACGGCGGCCACGGTCGTCTCGACCTGTTCCTGATAGGGGTCGCCCTTGCCGCTCACCAGTTTCTCGGGGATGCCGTGGGCGGAAAACAGCACCCGAACCGGTCCCTCCCCCGCCTCGTCCAGCTTCGCTCCGATGGCCTGGGCCTGGGCCTCGACCCAGCCGTCGGCGCGGGGATAGCAGCAGACGGCCCGACTGACGCCGGACCCGGCATAGGTCTCGTTCCAGACCTTCAGCGAGGACTGGGTCGTGGTGGTCGAGAACTGCGGATACAGCGGCAGCAGCACCACTTCATCGGGCCCGAAGGCCGCCACATCCACCGCAGTCTCTTCCGTAAACGGATGCCAGTACCGCATGGCGATGAAGACACGCACCTCATCCCCGCCAAGGCGCCCGTTCAGAACCGCCTCCAGGGCCTCAGCCTGGCGGCGGGTGCCGGGCAACAGCGGCGAACCACCCCCCATCAGGGCGTAGTTGGCCTGGGCGCTGGTCTCTCGCCGGCTGGAGATCAGCTTGGCCAGGGGCGTTCGCGCAAATCCCGGCAGGCCGATGATGGCCGGATCATTGAACAGATTGAACAGGAAAGGCTTCACCGAGGCCTGATCATCCGGTCCGCCCAGATTGAACAGCACCACCGCGATACGGCGACCTTGCGAGGTTTGGGTCATTGCGCGCCGATCCTCTTCAGAACCCGTTCGACATGGTCGATGGGCACGTCCGGCAATATGCCATGACCCAGGTTGAACACCCACGGCCCCTGGCCCCAGGCCTCCATCAGCTGATCCACCCGGCGGTCCAGCAATTCGCCCCCGGCGCGCAGCAACAGGGGGTCCAGGGCGCCCTGGATCGGCTTGATCTGCTGCACCCGTTTGCCGACCTCCAGCGGACAGGCGGTGTCCAGGGCGACGGCGTCGACCTCAACCTCCTGCGCATACCGCTCTGCAAGCGCCGCAGAGCCCCGAGGGAAGCCGATCAGGGGCACGGTGACACCCAGCTCCCGGGTGCGCTTCACAAGCGCCTGGTGGGGCTTCAGGACCAGTCTTTCGAACAGGTCGTCCGGCAGACCCTCGGCCCAGCTCTCGAAGATCTTCAACACCTGGGCGCCGGCGTCGGCCTGCATCTTCAGATACCGCGCCGTGGCCTCGACCAGAACCTCCAGCGTCTCGTCCACCCGCTTGGGATCGGCATAGGCGTAGGTCCGGGCCTGGGCGCGCTCGCCCTTGCCGATGGTCCGGTGCTCGCCGTCCAGCATATAGGTGGCCACCGTCCAGGGCGCGCCGGCGAAACCGATCAGGGCGCGTTCCGGCTCCAGGGCCTTGCGCACGATCGACAGGGTCTCGCCCACGGCCGACAGATGCGCGCCGGCGTCGGGCGCCAGTTCCGCCATCCGGCCGGGGATCGGCATTTCGCCCAGCCGAGGCCCCTCGCCGGTCTCGAACCAGACGTCCTGACCCAGGGCGCGCGGGATCAGCAGAATGTCCGCAAACACGATGGCCGCGTCGAAGCCGAACCGACGCATCGGCTGAAGCGTCGCCTCAGCCGCCATCTCGGGGTTCAGGCAAAAGGCGATGAAGTCCGGCGCCTCGGCCCTGAGCCGACGATACTCGGGCAGATACCGGCCCGCCTGGCGCATGAACCAGACCGGCGGGCGCTCCAATCTCTCTCCCCGAAGAGCCCGGATCATCATCGGCGTCTGAGCGGGGTTCGGGGTCTGATCGGTCATGCAGGACGATTAAGGTCACAGCCCCCCGCTCTCAATCCCTAATCAGATTAAGAATTAAAAGATTCGAAGTGGCAGGTAGGGCGGTGGAACGGCGGGGATGGTTTGGCGGTCGTCGGCGGAACAAAAGCGGATATCCACGACACACCATGGCTTAACGGGGATGTCGAACAGCCCTATCCCGGCGGTGGACAATCCCTAATGAAACCTTAACGCCCAAGGCTTTGCGGGGGTCTGAGGCTGTGAACGGGGTTAAGCGTCGTTAACCTTCCATTAGGATTTTCCACAGCCGAGCCGAAACCGGTTGTCCGCCTTGGGACGAACCGCTGTCGAACCGACGCCGCCGTCCACCGTCATCCCCGCTCGCGACCGCGCCTATGACCCGCTAAGGAGAACGGCGCCCCGACGGTCCCTCGCCGTCCCCCATTTTTCAACAGGGAGTCGACAGACCGAATGAGCCCCGCGCGACCCTCCGGCGCCCGTCCCGGCCCCACCCGTCTGGCCACCTATTTTCACGTCCATCTGGTCTCGGATTCGACCGGTGAGACCTTGAACGCCATGGCCAAGGCGGTGACGGCCCGCTTCGACGGCGTCATTCCGATCGAACACATCTACGCCCTGGTCCGGTCCGAGAAGCAGATGGAGCGTGTCCTGCAGGAGGTAGAGGCGGCGCCCGGCGTGGTTCTGCATACTTTGGTGGACCGTGATCTGCGTGAACAGCTGGAGGACGGCTGCCGGCGGCTGGACATGCCCCAGATCGGCGCCCTGGATCCCCTGGTCGGGGCCATGTCCCGCTATCTGGGCGCGGCTCTGTCGACGCGGGTGGGCGCACAACACGCTCTGGATCACGACTATTTCAACCGCATCGCCGCCCTGGACTTCGCCATGGCCTATGACGACGGGCAGGGGTCGCTGGAACAGCTGGAGGGCGCCGACGTCGTCCTGTGCGGCGTCAGCCGGACGTCCAAGACCCCCACCTGCATCTATCTGGCCCACCGCGGCATCCGCGCCGCAAACGTGCCCTTGGTGCCGGGCCAGGAGGACGGCGAACGGCTGACCAAGCTGAAGAACCCTCTGGTCATCGGCCTGACCGTTTCGCCCGACCGTCTGGTCCAGATCCGCCGCAACCGGATCGACAATCTGAACGCCAGCCAATCCTCCAACTATACCGACCAGGACGCCGTCCGCGACGAGACCATCAAGGCCAAACGCGCCTTCGCCCGGCGCGGCTGGCCCACCATCGACGTCACCCGTCGCTCGGTGGAGGAGACGGCGGCCGCCATCACCAACCTGCTAAGCGAGCATCGCAACCACAAGATCGGGACAAGCTGGTAAATGCCTGAGCGCGAACCCCTCATCCTGGCGTCAAAGAGCGCCGCCCGCCGCGCCATGCTGGAAAACGCCGGCGTTCCGTTCGAGGTCCGCGTCGCCGGGGTGGACGAGGAGGCGATCAAGGCCGTTTCGACCGACCTTGACCCCGCCGCCCTCGCCGTCCGCCTCGCCGAGGCCAAGGCTCTGGCCGTGTCGCGCGACGATGCGGCCGCCTGGGTGCTGGGCTCGGACCAGACCCTGGCTTTCGACGGCGGACTGATTTCCAAGGCGAAATCGCTGGAGGCCGCGCGCGACCGGCTGAAATCCATGCGTGGCCGCACCCACCACCTCCATTCGGGCGCCGCACTGGCCGTTAAGGGCGAGATCGTCTGGTCCGGTGTCGATACGGTCGAGATGCGGATGCGCGACTTTTCCGACGCCTTCCTCGACGCCTATCTGGCGGCCGAGGGCGAGGCCATGCTGTCCTGCGTCGGATCCTACCGGCTGGAGGGGATGGGATCGCAACTGTTCGAGGCGATCAACGGCGACTATTTCACTGTCCTGGGCCTGCCTCTTTGGCCGGTGCTGACCGAATTGCGTCGCGCGGGAGTTCTCACGGCATGAGCGGTCATCGCATCACGGGCGCGGCCTTGGTCGCCGGGATCGCCGGCAATCCGGTGGCTCATTCGCTCAGCCCTGTCATCCACAACGCCTGGCTGGCGGCCGGCGACATCGACGGTGCCTATGTGCCCTTCGCCCCCGCCGATGCGGCGGGGTTCGATGCACTGGTGGCCGCCGGTCGGGCCGGGCTGATCACCGGGCTGAACGTCACCGCGCCGTTCAAGGAACAGGCTTTCGCCCTGGCCGATGCGGCGACGGCGGCGGCTAAACTGACGTCTTCGGCCAATATCCTGACCTTTGAGGCCGGCCGGGTTCTGGCCGACAGTTCCGACGGCGTCGGCCTGATGCGGGGTCTGAAGGAACAGGCGCCGGACTTGAACCTCGACGGCAAGCCGGTCGTCGTCCTCGGAGCAGGCGGGGCGGCGCGGGCTGGCTCCGGCGCCCTGGTCGAGGCCGGCGCCCAGGTGCGGATCGTCAACCGATCGGCCGACCGGGCCTTGGCCCTGGCCGCTGACTTGGGTCCTTCAGTCCAGGTCCTGTCGGGCCCTGAGGCTTTTGACGGCGCGGTTCTGGTGATCAACGCCCTCAGCGTCCAGCCGGATGTGGATTTCGACGCCGTCGCGCCGGGCACGGTGATGATGGACATGACCTACAAACCCCTGGCCACGCCCTTCCTGACGGCGGCGCGGGCGCGGGGCCTGCCGACGGTGGACGGTCTGTCGATGCTGATCGGCCAGGCGGCGCCCTCGTTCCAGGCCCTGTTCCGCCGCCCGCCGCCGCCGCTGGACCTGCGCGCCCTGTTGACGGCGCATCTGGGCGAAACGGCATGATCCTGCTGGGTCTCACCGGCTCCATCGGCATGGGCAAGTCGACGACGACCGCCATGTTCGCCGGCCTGGGCGCCCTGGTCTGGAACGCCGACGACGCCGTGCATCAGCTCTATGCGCCCGGCGGCGCGGCCGTCGAACCGGTCGGCGCCGCCTTTCCTGGCGTGATCGTGGATGGGGCCGTCGACCGTACCCGCCTGGCCGAGGCCCTGGGTCGGGACGAAACCGCCTTCCGCCGGCTGGAATCCATCGTCCACCCGCTGGTGGCCCAGGGCCGGGCCGCTGATTTGGAGGCGGCGCGGGCGGCAGGCGTGAAATTGGCGGTCCTCGACATTCCCCTGCTGTTCGAAACCGGCGGCGACGCCCATGTGGACGCCGTGGTCGTGGTCACCGCCGACCCGGCGATCCAGGCCGAACGGGTCCTGGCCCGCCCGGGCATGACCCGCGACCGGTTCGAGGCTATCCTGGCCCGCCAACTGCCCGACGCCGAAAAACGCGCCCGCGCCGATTTCGTCATCGATACGGGCCGTGGGCTCGAGGCCGCTCGCGCCGAGGTCGCCGCCGTGGTCGAGACCGTGCTGGATCCGGCGTGGATATCTCCGCGTCACGGCAAAGCCGGTCTTCCGCAAAGCGACGAACGACTCCATTAAGGGCCCATGGCCCGCGAGATTGTTCTGGATACCGAAACCACCGGCTTCGACCCCAAGACGGGCGACCGGCTGATCGAGGTCGGCTGTATCGAGATTCAGGATCTGCTGCCGACCGGCCGCACCTTCCACCGGTTCGTCAATCCTGAGCGGACCATTCCGCCGGACGCGATCCGGGTGCATGGCATCACCGACGACAAGGTGAAGGACGCCCCGAAATTCCACCAGATCGCCGACGACCTGATCGAATTCATCGGCGACGCGCCGATGATCGCCCACAACGCCGCCTTCGACCGCAACTTCATCGATTTCGAATACAAGTTGTGCGGCCGGCCGATCACCGGCGAGGCGCGCTGGATCGACACCCTGAAGCTGGCCCAGGCCCGGTTTCCGGGCATGCCCAACTCGCTGGACGCCCTGTGCAAACGGTTCAAGGTGTCGCTGGTCGAACGCACCCTGCACGGCGCCCTGATCGACGCCCGTCTGCTGGCCGAGGTCTATCTGGAGCTTCGCGGCGGCAAGGAGCGGGTGCTGGACCTGTCGGCCGCCCCGGTCGCGGGCCGTTCGGCGGCCGGGATCACCCAGACCGCCGTCTATGGCGCCCGGCCCCAGCCGCTGACGCTCCGTTCAACCCCGGAAGAACAAGCCGCCCACATCGCCTTCCTGGCCCAGACCCTGAAGGATCATTCCCTGTGGGACTCCTATGGGGTCAAGATCGCGGAAGACGCGGCCTGAGGGCAATCTCTCCCTCCGCCTGCGGGGGAGGGAGATTTAGTTCGTCTTAGGCCTGGCCGGTCTCGACCGGCTGTTGGGCGATCTGCTGCTGGCGGGCGATATAGATGGCGGCGAAATCGATCGGGTCCAGCATGAAGGGCGGATAGAAGCCGCCGTCCGCCGTGGCGCGGGCGATGATCTCGCGGGCGAACGGGAACAGGTAACGCGGGCATTCGATCAGCAGCAGGGGCTCGATGTCCTGCTCCTGGACATTGGCCAGCTGGAACAGGCCGCCATAGACCAGTTCGACATGGAAGACCGGCTGGTCTTCGTGACTGGCCTTGATCGACAGCTTCAGGTCCAGTTCGAACAGGCCGTCCGGACGCCCCTGGGCCGCCATTTCGACGCCTAGGTCGATGGCCGGCTTGCCGTCGATGCGCAGGGATTCCGGCGCGCGCGGGTTCTCGAACGAGAAGTCGCGGACATATTGCGCCAGGATGCGGAATCCGGGACCGGCGGGCTGGCCCTGCTGGGGCTGTGTCCCGTTCGGGGCGGCGGTGTCGGCGGGCGGAGCGGCGTCGGTCATGGGCGTCTTCGATTACGGAAAAGGGCCGATTGGGCCGGGAATAAGGCGCCGCGACTACCACGCCGAGACGCTTGGCCGCAACGTCGCTTGCTCGACAGGGGGCGCGCGCCGCCTTGCGTCCTCCTATATGAGACCCTAATCGTCTCCGTGGCGCCTTCTCGCTCGCGCGCCGAAAGTCAGGAAGTCCCCTTGCCGGTCCAGTTCCAGATCGTGATCTTCGCCGTCATCGCGGCGATTGTCCTGTTCCAGCTCTATAATGTGCTGGGCAAAAGGGTCGGCCGTCAGCCGCAGGAGGACGCCAAGGTGCTCCCTTCGCCGCCGACCTCCACCCCGGACGCCGCCAAGACCCCGGCGCTGGACGCCGCGACCCTGGCCTCCATCGCCGGCCTGAAGGCGCGCGACCCGGCCTTCGACCCCAATCGTTTCGTCGAGGGCGCGCGTCAGGCCTATGAGACCATCGTACGCGGCTACGCCTCCGGTGATCGCGCGGCCCTGGCTCCCCTGCTGACCCCCAATGTCATGGCCTCGTTCGACGCCGGCATTGCGGCGCGCGAGACGCGCGGCGAGACCGAGACGGTCGAATTCCTCTTCCCGCCCCGCGCCGATCTGGAAGGCGCCACGGTTCAGGGCGATAAGGCCGTGGCCAAGGTCCGCTTCCTGGCCGAGCTGCGCAGCCGCGTGACCAAGGCCTCGGGTGAAACCGCTGATTCCGTCACGGGCGAGCCTCTGGTCGAGGAACGCCGCACCGCCGAACACTGGACCTTCGAACGCACCCTGGGCGCCGCCGATCCCAACTGGGTCCTGGCCCGGGTCGAGCCGGCCAACGCCTGATGTCGGCCGTCCTGCGGCGGGTCCGGGCGGCGTCGCTTCTGGCGACCGTCTTGGCCGCCGCCGCCTGTTCCACCGGCCCCATGACGCCCACGGCGCCGACCGCTCCGGGAACGGGGCCCCGGCCCTATGTTCCATCGCCGGGACCGGCCGCTCCCCTGCCCCCGCCCTCCGATGCTCTCAGTCCCGCCGTCCTGCCGGGTTGGAATGACGAGGATCATCTGGCCGCCTTCCACGCCTATCTCGACGGATGTGGCGCGGCGCGCGACGCCGTCGCCCGTGCGGTTTGCGGCCGGGCCAAGACCATGGCGTCGACGACGACTGTGACGCCGTCGACCGCGCGCGCCTTTTTCGAAGCGAACTTCAGCGCCGTCCCGGCCGATACCCCTGACGGACGGCCGGGCCTGCTGACCGCCTATTTCGCCCCGGAATACCCGGCACGCCGGGTTCCGGACGCCGAGTTCGCCGCGCCCGTCCTGCCCAAGCCCGCCGATCCGCGCGGCGCCGGCGACCGGGCCATGGTGGAATCCAACGCCCGTCCCGATCAGGCCCTGGCCTGGATGCGGGCCGAGGACTTGTTCTTTTTGCAGATCCAGGGCTCGGGCTATCTGACCTTTGAGGACGGATCGCGCGCGCGCGCCGCCTACGCCGCCGACAACGGCCGGCCTTTCGTCGGCATCGCCCGTCCCATGGCGCGCCAGGGCCTGCTGCCGGAAAACGGCACGTCGGGCGACGCGATCCGAGCCTGGCTGGCCGACCATCGGGGATATGAAGCCCAGACGGTCATGGCGTTGAACCCGCGCTACATCTTCTTCCGGCTAGACCCGGATGACGACGGACATCCGGCCGGGGCGGCGGGCGTGCCCTTGACCGAGCGTCGGGCCGTCGCCGTCGATCCGTCCCAGTGGCGCTATGGCGAGCTGGTCTGGCTGGACGCGGACGGCGGAAACCTGCGCGGCGCCACGGCCTCGTATCGAGGTCTGGCCATGGCGCTGGACACCGGCTCGGCCATCCGCGGCCCGGTCCGCGCCGACCTCTATATGGGCCGGGGCGACGCCGCCGGGGCCGAGGCCGGCACGGTGCGTCACCCCCTGCGCATGTGGCGCCTGACGCCCAAGGGTTAGGCGACGGTCAGGGTCACCGCGATATTGCCGCGCGTGGCGTGGGAGTAAGGGCATACCGTGTCCGCCTCGGCCACCAGGGCCTCCGCTTCGGCGCGATCAACGCCCGGCAGGGTGACCACCAGCGCGACCTCCAGACCGAACCCCTTGTCGCTGCGCGGGCCGATTCCG
This sequence comes from Brevundimonas sp., assembly GCF_030656255.1. Taxonomy (GTDB): domain Bacteria; phylum Pseudomonadota; class Alphaproteobacteria; order Caulobacterales; family Caulobacteraceae; genus Brevundimonas. The sequence continues at coordinate 52,604 of NZ_JAUSOE010000036.1, forward strand.
ACCGTGGCGCTGACCGTCGCGTCGGCCGGAACCTTCGCAAAGCCTTCTTGGGTCCCGACGAACTTCATCGCGCTCAGGAAACAGGCGGCATAGCCCGCGGCGAACAGTTGCTCGGGATTATTGCCGACGCCGGCGCCGCCCAGCGCCTTGGGCGTGCCGAGCGCCAGATCCAGCGCCCCATCTGTGGTGGCGACCCGGCCGTCGCGGCCGCCCGTGGCGGCGGCGGTGGCGCGATAGAGGACATTGATAGACATGGCGAGCTCCTGATGAAATAGATCGTGTACGATATAATCGCGCGGTCCTTCTAGCTCCAGAGGCCTTCGGACGTCAAGCTTGCGATTATATCGTGTGCGATTATTATAGGTCTATGCCCGACGCCCCTCCCCAATCCGACCTGTCCGGCGCCGCCCCGCTGGATGTCGACGACATGCTGTGTTTCGCCGCCTATTCGGCCAGCCTGGCCTTCAATCGCTACTACAAGCCCATGCTGGACCGGATGGGGCTGACCTATCCCCAGCTCCTGGCCATGAGCGTTTTGTGGCGGGAGGACGGCCAGACGGTGGGCCGCCTGGGCGAGCGGCTGTTTCTGGAGTCCAACACGGTCACGCCCCTGATCAAGCGGCTGGAGGCCGCCGGTCTGGTTACTCGGACGCGGGATCCGGCCGACGAGCGCGTCGTGCGGGTCAGTCTGACCGACGCCGGTCGCGTCCTGGCGCAGGAGGCGGCCTGTATCCCCGACGCTTTCCATAAGGCGACCGGCCTGGCGCCGGAGGCCATGGTGCAATTGCGCGATGGTCTGATCGACCTGCGCAATCAGCTCCGGTCGGCCTCGGCCTAGGGCTTCGTGCTAGGCTAGGTCTTCGATCTCGGCCTCGGTCAGTTCGCCGGGGACGATGGTGACCGGCAGTTTGCGCCCGCCCAGCTGGGCGCCCTGTTTGATGATGGCGGAGACCAGCGGTCCGGGCCCTCGCGATCCGGTTCCGGCGGCCAGAACCAGGATCTTGATGTCCGGATCGTCGCTGACCGCCTTCTTGATCGCGCCTTGGGCCTCGCCCTTCTCGATCAGGAAGATCGGCGGGGCGCCGGACCGCTCCAGCGCCTCCTCCCCCAGCCGGTTCAGCAGGGCCTCGGCCTCTTCGCGCTGCTGTCGTTCGATCTCTTCGCGCACGCCCGACCAGTGGGCGTCGCTGTTGGACGGCAGGACCCGCAGCATGACCACCCGCCCCCCGGTTGAGCGGGCGCGGCGGCAGGCGAAGCGCAGCGCCGCCTCGAACTCGGGACTGTCGTCCACGACGACCAGGAATTTTCTCGGCATGCCGGCCTCCCCGCTCTTCTTATCGACCGAAGAGGCCGCGAGACGAGACCCCCGTCAAGCCTGCACCGCTGCGGACGCCAGGTCGCGGATCGCTGCATTGGCGATGGTCAGCTTGGCGAAGGTCCAGCCCGATCCCGACTGTTCGATCTCGTCCACCGAGGCGCGGACGCCTTCGACCACGGCCAGTTTCGAACCGATCCAGGCGTCCACGGCGGCCTCGGCCGCATCCTCGCTGACCCCGACGGCGGCGTCCGACGCTCGGGCCACGGCGCGGGTCAGGGTCGCCTGCTCGTTCATCAGGTCTTCGATCATGCGACGCACGGCCAGACGGTCGAAATGATCGACCGACGGGATCGACCCGGCGGCTGCGCGCAAACGGTCGAAGTCGAAGGCGGCGCCCACCTGGTGATACAGCCGCGCCATGGCCGCGACCGGCCAGCCGCTTTCCTGGGCCAGGTCGCCGATATCGGCGGCGGCCACCAGGGGCCGCATGATGGCGATGCGGCGGGTCAGGTCCTGCGGCGCGCCATGATGCGCGAAGATGGCGACTCGGTCATCCAGACGGTTCTGTTCGAAGCGCGACAGAACCGGCGCGCCCTCGGCTTGAAGCGCGTCGGCGGTCGGACGATAGCGGTCGATCAAGGCCTGGACCGACGCCCCGGCCTTGGCGCGACGGGCCAGCCAGAAGGTCTGGCGACGCAGCACCACGGCGATCTCGCGATAGAGGGCGGTCTGGGCCTCGGCCGAGATCTTGAGGTCCAGCGCCGAGACCGCGTCCCAGGCCTCGTCCAGTCGGAACACGCGCCTGGCGGCCTCGAAGGCGATGATCAGAGCTGTGGTGTCGCACTCGGCCGAGCCGCGCAGCCGGTCCGGGAAGGTCGGGCCGCACATGTTGACGACCTCGTTGGCTATGACGGTGGCGATGATCTCGCGCCGCAGCCGGTGGCTCTTCATCTCCGGCTCGAACCGGGCCAGGGCCTCGGGGAAGTAGCGGACCAGGATCTGTTCGAAGAAGGGATCCTCCGGCGCCTGGGACGCGACGATCTCTTCCGACAGCTCCAGCTTGGCGTAGGCGGTCAGCACCGCCAGCTCGGGTCGGGCCAGCGGGATTCCGGCGGCCATCATCTCCTTGACCCGGGCGTCGCCCGGCAGGCCCTCGACCTTGCGGTCCAGTTTGCCGCGCGCCGACAGGGCCAGCATGAACCGCTGCTGGGCGTCCAGGGCCCCAGACCCTTCCGCCTGTTGCAGGGTCAGGGCCAGGGTCTGGTCATAGTTGTGCGCCAGCACCTTCAGTCCGACTTCATCGGTCATGGACGCCAGCAGCGGGGTCCGCTCTTCGACCGGCAGGACGCCGTTGGTCACGGCCGACCCGACCAGGATCTTGATATTGACCTCGTGGTCCGAGGTGTCGACCCCGGCGGAGTTGTCGATGGCGTCGGTGTTCATCCGCCCGCCGCCCTGGGCGAAGACGATACGCCCGGCCTGGGTGAAGCCCAGATTGGCCCCTTCCCCCACCACCTTGACCCGCAGCTCGTCGCCGTTGATCCGCAGGGCGTCCGTGCCCTTGTCGCCGACCTGAGCGTCGGTCTCGGCCGCCGATTTCACATAGGTGCCGATCCCGCCGAGATACAGCAGGTCCGCCGGCGCCTTCAGTATGGCGCGGATCAGGCTGACGGGATCCAGTTCGTCGTCGGCGATGTCCAGCGCCGCCTTGATTTCGGGCGTCAGCTGGATCGACTTGGCCGAACGCGAGAAGACGCCGCCGCCTTGGGAAATCAGACCCTTGTCATAGTCCTGCCAGGACGAGCGCGGCAGGTCGAACAGCCGTTTGCGCTCGATCCAGCTGGCGGCGGGGTCGGGCGTGGGGTCGATGAAGATGTCGCGGTGGTCGAAGGCGGCGATCAGCTTGGTGGCCTTGGATAGAAGCGCGCCATTGCCGAAGACGTCGCCCGACATGTCGCCGACGCCGACCATGGTGAAGGGCTCGGTCTGGATGTCCCAGACCTTGTCGCGGGGACCGATCTCGCGGAAGTGGCGCTTGACCGCCTCCCAGGCGCCGCGCGCGGTGATGCCCATGGCCTTGTGGTCGTAGCCGATCGATCCGCCGCTGGCGAAGGCGTCGCCCAGCCAGAAACCGTAGGCGGCCGAAACCCCGTTGGCGATGTCCGAGAAGGTCGCCGTGCCCTTGTCGGCGGCGACGACCAGATAGGGGTCGTCCTGCTCCCAGGCGACGACATGGGCCGGACGCGTCACAGACCCGTCGGCGGCGATATTGTCGGTGATGTCCAGCAGGCCCGACAGGAAGGTGCGATAGGCGCGGATGGCCTCGCCCTGAATGGCCTCGCGGTCGGTCGTCCGGGGCAGTTGTTTGGGATAGAAGCCGCCCTTCGAGCCCACAGGCACGATGACAGCGTTCTTGACCTGCTGCGCCTTGACCAGGCCCAGCACCTCGGTGCGGAAGTCGTCGCGACGGTCGGACCAGCGCAGCCCGCCCCGCGCCACCGGCCCGAAGCGCAGGTGAACGCCTTCGACGTGCGGCGCCCAGACGAAAATCTCGCGATAGGGTTTGGGCAGCGGCAAATCTTCAAGCTCGCGCGAGGCGATCTTGATCGAGATGTACGGCTTGGACAGGCCGTCGGCGTCCAGCTGGAAATAGTTGGTGCGTTTGATCGCCCCGATCAGCGCGGCCATCCGGCGCAGGGCCTTGTCGTGGTCCAGGCTCTTCACGTCCTGCAGCAGGGCCGTGATCTTGGCGTTCAGTTCGGCCACCGCGCCCTCACGCGCCTCGACCGCGCCGTCCGCCGGGTCGAACCGGACCTTGAACAGGGACAGTAGGGCGCGCGACAGGTCGGGATATTCGCGCAGGGCCTCCTCCTGCACCGCCTGGGACGGATCAAGGCCCGTCTGTTGGCGATAGCGGGCCAGGGTGCGGATCAGGGCGGCCTCGCGCCATTCCATGCCCAGTTCGACGACCAGACGGTTGAAACCGTCGCTCTCGGTGCGGCCGTTCCACACGGCGGCGAAGGCGCGCTCGAACGGCTCCTTCACATCCGCGAAGACCAGGGCCTCGCCACGCGGGTCTTCCATCAGGAACTCGTGGACGTGAATCTCTTCCTCGCCCAGCGGCCGGATCGGATAGCCGTATTCCTCCAAGGTCTTCAGACCCATGTCGGCCATGATCGGCAGGACGTCCGACAGGGGCACCGATGGGCCGCGGCGATAGAGTTTGAAACGGAACTGCAGACGGCTGTCGTCGGCGTTGCGGAAGGCGCGGACCGCCACCGATTCTCCGGCTCCGACCTGTCCCGTCGCATTCAGCCGGTTCATCTCGCTCAGATCGACGGCGGCCTCGTCAGCGTCGTAGCGGTCACGGTAGGCGGCGCCGAAGGCGCGAGCCCAGCGCGTGCTCAGCGGCCCGACCTCGACATCCGCCACGTCGGCGCGGCGCAAGGCGGCTTCGAACCGTTCGACCCAGCCGCGCCCGGCTTCGGCCACGTCATGCTCAAGCTGGGCGGCGTCCGGGACCGGATGGTCGCCCGGCGTCACGCCGATGATGAAGTGAACCCGCACGAGGGGGGCGTCCGACAGCTGCGGATACCAAGCCGAGATCCGGCCGCCCCAGGCGCGGGCGACGATCTGGCCGATCCGCTCGCGCACCGAGGAATCGAATTTTTCACGCGGAATGAAGCACAGAACCGAGACGAACCGGTCGAACGGATCCTGGCGGGTGAACAGGCGGATGCGCGGCCGGTCGTAGAGGTGGAGGATGCCCAGGGCGATGGAAAGAAGCTCGTCCTCACCGATCTGGAACAGTTCGTCGCGCGGATAATTTTCGAGAATATTGCGCAGCCGCTTCTCGTTGTGGCTGCCGGGCGCCTTGTCGGCACGGTTCAGGACATTGGCCACCTTGCGGCGGATCAGGGGGGTCTCCGTCGCCAACTGGTCATAGGCGTCCGAGGTGAACAGGCCGACGAACCGCGTCTCGCCCGTCGCCTTGCCGTCCGGCCCGTAACGCTTGACCCCGACGTAATCCATGTAGGCGCGGCGATGAACGCGGGACCGGGCGTTGGCCTTGGCGACGGTGACCGGTTCGCTCAGGTCGAGCTGCCGGCGCATCTGACGGGTCAGGACAGCCGGTTCGGACGCACGACGCAGAACGGTGCGGTCCGGATCGGCCAGGATGCCCAGACCGGCGCTCGACTGGCTCAGCGGGGCCTCGGCCTCGTAGTCGCCGTCGGCGTTCAGGGGATAATTATAGTCGCGTGCGCCCAGGAAGACGAAATGATCGCTCTTCAGCCATTTCAGGAAGGCGATGTTTTCGGCCAGAACCGCCGGATCGACGGTCGGCGGCGTCGCCTCCAGCCTTTGCATGGCCTGACGCATCAGGCCGGTCATGGCCTCATGGTCGGCGACGGCGGCGTGGACGTCGGTCAAGCACTCGGCCAGGCCCTCGCCCAGGGCGTCACGGCGCTCCTGCGGGGCGCCGTCGATCACCAGCATGATCACCGACAGACGTCGATCGTCCAGCTCGACCACCGGATGGAACAGGGCCCGCACCGAGACCCCGGCCTCGGCCAGGGCGCCCATGACGCTGTCGACCAGGAAGGGCGCGTCCGTCTGGACGATGCGGACCAGGTCATAGTCCAGCGCCTGACCGTCGGCGCCGGCCAAGGGGCCGACAGTGATCAGGGGGGCGGAACCGGCCGGATAGTCCTTGGCCGCCCGCCACGAGGCGGCCAAGAGCGCGGCCAGATCCTCGCCGTCCAGCTCGGGCGTTTCGTCGGCGGCGTAATCCTCGTGCGCCTGAGCCAGGAAGGACTGCTCCGGCTTGCCGGGGCTGGTGCCGAGAATCCGCGCGAATGAGGTTTCCAGGGCGGCCGAAGAGATTGGCTGAACCGGGACGGGGCGCGGATCGAGGGCGGTCATGGACTACAGTCTCGGGCGACGCGGCCTTGGCCGCAAGGGCATGGCGCGACGAGGCGCCACAGCGTTGACTAGGCCAGGTCCGGTCGCGCGGGAAGCCCCTGACGATCGAAGATTCTCATGAACAGTGTTCAGGTTGGAAGACTTGTGCGGCGCCACAAACGAGAAGGCCGCCGAGCGGGGGAACTCGGCGGCCTGCGCGAACGACGCTCGGGGAGGGGAATGTGCGTCGGTCGCTTCGCTGCGGTTCGGAGGGGGATGTCCCGCAGCGTTGAAGATCAGATGGGAAGCCTTGTTTGAGGTTCAAGAGACCCAAACACAGCTTTCGATGTGGCGCGGCGCCGCAGGTTCAGGCTCCGGCGTCCGCCGCTGCTTCCGTCTCGGTCTGGTCCGCCTTTTTTCGTTTTGACTTGCCCTCGTCGGCATAGGGTTCGCCGTCGCCCGACAGCAGGATGGCCATCCATCGTGATCCCTGGAATTCGGCCAGAATCGCCATGGCCATGACGGCCAGAGGGGTGGATAGGAACATGCCGACCACGCCCCACAGCTTGCCCCAGAAGGCCAGGGACAACAGGACCACGACCGGGTCGATGTTCTGGTTGTCGCCCTGCATCCGCGGCTGGATCATATTGCCGACGATGAACAGTATGGCCTGAAGACCGACCAGCAGGATCAGGGCCGGCCAGTAGCTGGGGAACTGCACCAAGGCGAACAGGGGCGGCGCCAAGCCGGCCACTGCGCCACCCAGAACCGGAATGAAGCCGACGATGAAGATGACGAAGGTCCAGAACTCGGCGTTCTGAAGCCCCACGGCGCGCATCAGGATCCAGGCCACGACGCAGATCATGGCGCCGGTGACGGTCTGGACCCAGATATAGCCCTCGACCCCGCTGCGAACCCGGTTGAACACGGCCACCGCCTCGTCGCGCTGGCTCTTCTGCGGGAACATGGCCACGATCTTGCGCCGGAAACCGATCTGCGAGGCCAGCAGGAAGCCGAGATAGACCATGACGAAGAAAGCGCCGGACGCGATCCCCTGGGCCTGCATGGCGACCATGGTCACATAACCCCGGATGTCGACGCCGTTGATCAGGTCTTGCGCGGTGGGCGGCTGTTCCAGCCGCACCAGGCCGTAGACGTCGCGGATGATCTGATCGATGCGCGGCCCGATGTTCTGGGATACGCCCGAGGCCTCGCCGAAGAAGCTGGCCGCCCCGTTCACGATGATCGCGATGGCGGCGAAGAAGGACAGAACCACCAGGATCAGGGCGGCGACGCCGGCCCAATGGTCGTTCAGCGGCGTCCGGTCGGCCACCGAACGCTTCACGCCGTCGATCATGATCAACAGGAAGACGGCCATGGCCAGCGGAGTGAGGATGTCCCTCAGCCAATAGATCGCGGCGCCCGCAGCGACCGTGGCGATCAGGGCGGCGGCGTTCCGCGATACGGCCGAAGGCTGCATGGTGATAGGGCTTTTCATAGCGGTCCTTTTCGGCGGCGCGCCGAGCGGCGTCAACACGCACCAACAGCGGCGGTTCCGGCGCGACAGGCTCTGCGCTAGACCATTGCCAGTCCTCTGGAGACCTCTCATGTCCGACGCCCCTGCCGGCCTTTTCCTCGGCCAGTCCGACGCCGCCCGCCCGGAAACCCTGTTGTTTCACCGCGCCAATCGCCACGGCGTGGTCGCCGGGGCTACCGGCACCGGCAAGACGGTCACGCTGCAGATCATGGCCCAGGGCTTTTCTGACGCCGGGGTGCCGGTCTTCTGCGCCGATGTGAAGGGAGACCTGTCCGGCATTTCTCAGGTCGGAACGCCGAACGAGAAACTGGTCGCCCGGGCGACCGAAATGGGTCTGAACTTGACGCCGCGCGCGGCTCCGACCGTTTTCTGGGACCTGTATGGACAGAAGGGACACCCGATCCGCACGACCGTGTCAGAGATCGGTCCGGTGCTGATGTCCCGGATGCTGGACCTGAACGAGGTGCAGGAAGGCGTGATGACCGTCGTCTTCCATATCGCCGACAAGGAGGGCCTGCTGCTGCTGGACCTCGGCGACCTGCGCAGCCTGCTGGCCTATGTGGGCGAGAACGCCGAGCGGATTGGCCGCGAGGTCGGCAATGTCGCCCCCGCCTCCATCGCCGCCATCCAGCGCGCCCTGCTTCAGCTCGAACAACAGGGCGGCGACGCCTTCTTCGGGGAACCGGCTCTGAAACTGGAAGACATGATCCGCGTCGGTCTGGAAGGGCGCGGTCAGGTCAATGTGCTGGACTCCACCCGGCTGATGAACAGCCCGCGCCTGTATGGGGCCTTCCTGCTGTGGCTTTTGTCGGAACTGTTCGAACAACTGCCGGAGGTGGGCGACCCCGACAAGCCGCGCTTGGTCTTCTTCTTCGACGAGGCCCACCTGCTGTTCAACGATGCGCCGCGCGCCCTGCTGGAGAAGGTGGAACAGGTGGTGCGGCTGATCCGGTCAAAGGGGGTGGGGGTCTATTTCGTGACCCAGAATCCGGCCGACATCCCCGACAGCGTCCTGGCCCAGCTCGGCAACCGTATCCAGCACGCGCTCCGCGCCTATACGCCGTCGGAGCAGAAGGGGCTGAAGGCCGCCTCGCAAAGCTTCCGCCCCAATCCCGCCTTCGACACGGCCGAGGCGATCCAGGGGCTGGGCGTGGGCGAGGCCCTGGTTTCGGTGCTGGACGAGAAGGGCGCGCCCACCGTCGTGGCCCGCACCAAGATCCGGCCGCCGGCCTCGCGCCTGGGCCCGGCGACCGAGGCCGAGCGCGCCGCCGTCATGGCCGCCAGCCCGGTGCGCGGCCTCTACGATCAGATGCTGAACCGAGAATCCGCCGAGGAAATCCTCGCGGCCCGCCGTGCGGCCTCCGACCGGACTGAGGCCGAGGAGAAGGCTGAAGACCGGGCGCAGGAGGCGACGGCCAAGACGCGCGCCAGAAGCCAGCCCCGCCCCGCACCGGCGCCCCGCGCCCGAACCTCCAACCGCCAGACCCCGATGGAGGCCCTGACCAAGTCGGTGTTGCGCACGGCGGGATCCACCCTCACCCGCGAACTGCTGCGCGGATTGCTGGGTGGGCTGAAGCGCCGCTAGGTCTTGCAACGGGGCGGGGTCGAGCGCATCTCCCGCCCATGTTCATCCAGACCGAACCCACGCCCAATCCCAATGTGCTGAAGTTCCTGCCCGGCCGCGAGGTTTCGCCCATCGCCGTGCTGGATTACCGCACCATCGACGAGGCGACCGCCTCGCCTCTGGCCGAGGCCCTGTTCGAACTCGAAGGCGTCGACGGCGTCTTCTTCGGCGTCGACTATGTGTCGGTGACCCGGCAGGAGCGCGGGCCGGACTGGTCGGAGATGAAGGCGCCGATCCTGGGCGTTATCATGGATCATTTCGTCTCGGGCCGGCCCTTGACCCTCGCGGGATCTGAAACCGAGACCCATGCCGAGGACGACAGCGAGATCGTGGCCGAGATCAAGGCCCTGCTGGACAGCCGCATCCGCCCGGCCGTGGCCCAGGACGGGGGCGACATCCTGTTCGATTCCTTCGATGAGGCGACCGGGGTGCTGAGCCTGCGCATGCGCGGCGCCTGTTCGGGCTGCCCTTCGTCTTCGGCCACCCTCAAGTCTGGCGTCGAACAGATGATGCGCCATTATGTGCCAGAAGTGACGCGGGTCGAGCAGACCCTCTGACCGGCTGAGCGTTTTCGTTCTCGCCAGACGTGCGGCGGGGCGCCATCCTCGTCCTCCCATGCCGCGTTTTGTCCCCGATCCCGAAGTTCTTCGCCTGGGTGACGCCCTGGCCGCTCTGCGCCGCCAACGCGGCCTGTCTCAGGCCGAGGCCGGGGCGCGGCTGGATATGACCAGTCAGGGCTGGGGCCTCTATGAATCCGGCCGCCGACCCGGCCTGTTCCGGCCCGATGTTCAGCGTCGCCTGACCGGGGCGCTGGATTCGACGCCAGAGGCCCTGGCCTTGTTTGTCTCGGGCGCCCAGACGCCGCCCGTCGATCCGAGCGCGACCGGTCTGGAAAGCCGAGGGCGCGGCTTCGACGGCCCGCCGCCTGCTGACGTGAAACACCTGAGGGTCCGGGACGACGCCCTCTCGCCCTGGGCCGAACCGGGAGTCATCCTCGAATACCAACCGGATCTGTGGCCCAGGGGCGGCCAGGGTTGCATCATTGAGATGAAGGACGGCGACTTGCGCCCACGCCTCTTCGACCGGACCGAGGCCGACCGGCTCCATGTTCGGGGAGCGGGCGCGCTGGATCGGGCGGAGGTGATTGACCGCCAGTCTGTCGTCCGCATCTCGGCCGTGACCGCCCGCCGCGAATCATGAAACGAAAAGGTTGCATACGCGGAAAGGTTGTGAGATCGTCCCGGCATGGACAGGACGCCCGCCACAGCACGCAAGACGGCCCGCGCGCCGGAACCCTTGGACGCCGTCGTCGGCGCCCGGATCGCTTCACGGCGAACGGCCCTGGGTCTGTCGCAGACCGCCCTGGGCGCCCTGATCGGGGTCAGCTGCCAACAGGTGCAGAAGTACGAGGGCGGGCAGAACCGAATCTCGGCCTCGCGGCTGCACAATCTGGCCCTGGCCCTCGGTCTGCCCGTCGGGGCCTTCTTTCCCGAACCGGCGGACGGCGGGGAAATCCCCGAACTGTCCATGATGCGGACCATGGCCGCCACGCCCGAAGGCCGGGCGATGGCCGCCGGTTTTTCCCGCATCGAAGACCGGGCCGTGCGTCAGGCCCTGACGCGACTGGTGGAGGTTCTGTCTCGCGCGGCCTAGAAGGCGCGGCATGAGACTTCTGGTGATCGATACGGCGCTCGGCGCCTGCACGGCGGCGGTGTTTGAGGACGAGCGGCCCCTGGCCGTTCGTTTCGAACCCATGACCAAGGGCCATCAGGAACGTTTGGGCGGTCTGGTGCGCGATGTCATGGCCGAGGCGGGCCGCAGCTTCGACGCTCTGGACCGGATCGGCGTCACCGTCGGGCCGGGCTCCTTCACCGGTTTGCGGGTCGGGCTGGCCTTCGCCCAGGGACTGGGCGCGGCCCTGGATCGGCCGGTGGTCGGAGTGTCGGCTCTGGATGCGCTGGCCGCGTCTCTGGATTCGGGGGCAACGCCGGTTGCGGCCCTGATCGACGCCCGACGAGGCCAGGTCTACGCCAGGCTGTTCATGGATGGCGCTGCCGTTGGTGCGGATGAGGCCCTGTCGCTGGACGAGGCGGCGCGACGAATCGCCGCCCTGGGGAAAGATGTTCGACTGGTCGGCTCCGGCGCCGCCGTCCTGGCCGAGGCCTTTCCGGACCTTATCATGGCGTCCGTGGACCCTCGTGTTGCGCCGTCGGCTGAGGCTCTGGCGCGACTGGTCGCCGCAGCCGATCCCGCCGACCATCCGCCCCGCCCTCTGTATCTTCGGGCGCCGGACGCCACCCCGCCCACCCGCCTACCGGGCCAGCCGCGTCAACCGGTACCATGACGCCCGTCGATCCGGCCCTGCTGGCGCGACTGCACGCCCAGGCCTTCGCCGCGCCGTGGAGCGAGGCGGAGTTTGCGGACCTTCTTGGCCAGGCCGGCGTGCTCGCCGTGGTCGAACCGGACGGCTTCATCCTGGTTCGCGTGGTGCTGGATGAGGCCGAAATCCTGACTCTGGCTGTCCAGCCCGAGGCGCGCCGCGCGGGCCTGGGCGGGCGTTTGACGGGCCAGGGCGCCCTGGTCGCCGCCCGCGCCGGGGCCTCGCGTCTGTTCCTGGAGGTGGCCGAAGACAATGTCCCCGCCCGCGCCCTTTACGACCGGGCGGGCTTTCGTCCCATCGGACGTCGCAAGGCCTATTACGCCGCCCTGGACGGGGGGCGAACCGACGCCCTGGTCCTGAGTCTGGACCTCGCGGAAAATCCTGAAAAGGCGGCGCTTCCCTGAAACGATCCGACGTCCTATTCTAGGGGTATGGACCGGATCGAAAAACTCTGCGCCGACCGCGGCATGCGTATGACCGAACAGCGTCGGGTGATCGCCCGGGTGCTGTCCTCGGCCGAAGATCACCCGGATGTGGAGGAGCTGTATCGCCGCGCCTCCTCGATCGACCCGCACATCTCGATCGCCACCGTCTACCGCACCGTGCGCCTCTTCGAAGAGGCCGGCGTGGTCGAGAAGCATGACTTCGGCGACGGACGCAGCCGCTATGAAGAGGCGGGCGACGACCATCACGACCACCTGATCGACACCAAGACCGGCGAGGTGATCGAATTCTTCGACGCCGAGATCGAGAAGCTGAAGACCGAGATCGCCGACCGGCTGGGCTTCGAACTGATCGGCCATAAGCTGGAACTGTACGGCGTGCCGATCGAGGGCGCCGAACCGTCCAAGCGCGAAGGCCTGATCTTCAAACGCCATGCGGCCCGCGTGAACCCCGCGGATCTGCCCGCAGACGTGGATGCGGGCTGAGCCTCGGTCTTGTCGTCGCCTGTCCGGGCGATCATAAGCCCGGCATGACCGAAACCCAGGTTCAAGAAGCCGACGTGATGCCGGCGGCGCCGTCAAAGCGCCTGTTCATCAAGACCTACGGCTGTCAGATGAACGTCTATGACTCCGAGCGCATGGCCGACGTCCTGCGCCCCCTGGGCTATGCCGTCACCGAGGACGTGCGGGCCGCCGATTTCGTCATCTTGAACACCTGCCACATCCGAGAGAAGGCGGCGGAGAAGATCTATTCCGAACTCGGCAAGATGCGCGAGCTTCGCGACATCAAGCGCGAGACCGGCGGCGATCTGACCATCGCGGTCGCCGGCTGCGTCGCCCAGGCCGAGGGCGAAGAGATCATGCGCCGCCAGCCGGCGGTCGACATCGTCGTCGGCCCCCAGGCCTATCACCAGCTGCCCGAGCTTCTGACCCGCACGGCGCGGGCGCGGGGCGAACGGATCGGCGCCGACTTCGCCCCGGACGACAAGTTCGACGCGCTGCCGGCCGCCCGCTTTACCGAGGGGCCGACCGCCTTCCTGACGGTGCAGGAAGGCTGCGACAAGTTCTGCACCTTCTGCGTCGTGCCCTATACGCGCGGCGCGGAGTGGTCGCGTCCCCTGGCCTCGGTTCTGGAAGAGGCGCGGGCCCTGGCCGGGCGCGGCGTGCGCGAAGTCACTCTGCTGGGTCAGAACGTCAACGCCTATGACGGCGAACGGCCCGACGGCCGCAAGTCAAGCCTGGTCGAACTGGCCTACGCCCTGGCGGAAATTCCCGGACTGGACCGGATTCGCTACACCACCAGCCACCCGAACGACATGTCGGATGACCTGATTGCGGCCCACGGCGAGCTGGACGCCCTGATGCCCTATCTGCACCTGCCGGTTCAGGCGGGGTCGGACCGGATTCTGCGGCTGATGAACCGCAAGCACGGGCGTCAGACCTATTTCGACCTGATCGACCGCATCCGCAGCGCGCGACCCGACATCGCCATGGCGGGCGACTTCATCGTCGGCTTCCCCGGCGAGACGGACCGCGAGTTCGAGGACACGCTCGATCTGGTACGGCGGGTGAACTACGCCTCGGCCTTCGCCTTCATGTATTCGCCCCGCCCCGGCACCCCCGCCGCCGGAATGGGCAAACAGGTCGAGCCGGAGGTCGCCAAGGCGCGGCTCCACGCGCTGATCGACCTGCTGACCGAACAGCAGACCGCCTTCAACGCCGCGCAGGCGGGTCGGACCCTGAATGTGCTGTTTGATCGTCAGGGTCGCCACGGCCACCGTCGTCAAGCGGTCGGACGATCCCCATATCTTCAGTCGGTTCACGTCGATGACGCGGATCATCTGATCGGCCGGATCGTTCCGGTCGAAATCATCGCCGGCCAGCACAACAGTCTGACCGGTCGGCTCGTCGCCCCGGAGGCGACGGCCCCAGAGGAAAAGGCCGCTTGATGGCGCGAGAATCCGAGTTCGTCCCCTTGAACGACGCCGAATTGCGCGCCGTCGTCGGGCCGAACAGTCGTCACGTCGCCCTGATCGAGGATGCCTTCAAGGTGCTGGTCGAGGCGCCGGGCGGCGGGGTCTCGGTCAACGGCGGCACGCGCGACCGCGCCGATGCGCGCCAGGTCATTGAGGATCTGGCCAAGCGCGCAGCCCTGGGCGCGGAGGTCACTGAGGCCGATGTGCGCGCGGCCCTGGGCCAGGCGCGGGGTGGCAAGGGCACGCCGGGCATGGCGGCGGCGGGCGTGTCGCTTCCGGGCGGCAAGCGTGGCGCCATTGTGCCCAAGACCAAGGCTCAGGCCGCCTATCTGGACATGTTGGGCCGGTGCGAACTCAGCTTCGGCGTCGGCCCGGCCGGCACCGGCAAGACCTTCCTGGCCGCCGCCTACGGCGCTTCGCTTCTGCGGCGCGGTCAGGTGGACCGGCTGGTCATCACCCGGCCGGCGGTCGAGGCGGGCGAGAAACTGGGCTTCCTGCCGGGCGACCTGAATGAGAAGGTCGATCCCTATCTGGCCCCGATCTGGGAGGCGCTGAACGACATCCTGGGCGCCGAGGACGTGCAGCGCCGCCGCGACAAGGGCGAGATCGAAGCCGCCCCCATCGCCTTCATGCGCGGCCGCACCCTCAGCCACGCCTTCGTCATCGTCGATGAGGCACAGAACACCTCGCGCCTGCAGATGAAGATGGTCCTGACCCGGCTGGGCGAGGGTGCGCGCATGGTGGTGACGGGCGACCCGTCCCAGATCGATCTGCTGAACCCGCGCGATTCCGGCCTGGCCCACGCTCTGCGCATCCTCGACGGGGTCAAGGGTGTCGGTATCCTCAAGTTCGAAGCCTCGGACGTGGTGCGTCACGCCATGGTCGAGCGGATTGTGCGCGCCTATGACGCCGACGCCGCAAAGGGCCGCCCGGCCCCGGACCTCGAAGACCCCGCATGATCGAGATTGAAGTCGAGGCCGAGGCCTGGACCGGCGCCCTGCCGGAAACCGAGGCGGTGGTGACGAAGGCGGCCGAGGCGGCCCTGGGCGCTGTCGCGGGCGACGTGGTCGTCCTGCTGACGGATGACGAGGCGGTGTGTGAGCTGAACGCCCGGTTCCGTGACAAGGACAAGCCGACGAACGTCCTGTCCTTTCCGGCCCCTGAAAGCGCCGCCCCACACCTGGGCGACATCGTCCTGGCCTACGGCGTCTGCACAGCCGAAGCCCAGGCTCAGGGCAAGACCCTGTCGGATCATCTGAGCCATCTGGTCGTCCACGGCGTGCTGCACCTGCTGGGCCGCGACCACGAGGACGACGCCGAGGCCGAAGAAATGGAGGCCGAGGAGCGCGAGATCCTGGCCGAACTGGGCGTCGCCGACCCCTACGCCGCCGAATCCGCTGACCTTGGGCAGGACGTTTGATCATGTTTCCCGACGCCGCCCTGGACCGGTTCGCCGCCCGTATCCGCGCCCTGCCCGAGCGGCGGCGCGCCCTGACCTGGCGGTTCATCCGCATCGGCCTGGCCCTGCTGGCTGGGGCGGGAACAGCCCTGGCCCATCCGCCGTTCGGCGTCCTGATCGGCCTTCTGGGCTATCCGCTGCTGATGATCCTGTCCGAACGGTCGGACACGACAAGCGGCGCCTTCTGGATGGGCTGGCTGGCCGGTTTCGCCTATTTCTTCATCGGCTGCTGGTGGGTGGCCGAGGCCTTTTTCGTCAATCCTGAGCAGGCCTGGATGGCGCCCTTCGCCGCCAGTCTGCTGCCGGCGGGTATCGGCCTGTTCTGGGGGGCGGCCTGCGCCCTCTATCGCCGGTTCGCGCCTATCGGCGTGGTTCGAGTCCTGTTGTTCGCCGCCCTCTTCTGCGCCGCCGAATGGCTGCGCGGTCATGTGCTGACCGGTTTCCCATGGAACCCGGCCGGCGCGACCTGGCGGGCGGGCGGCGGCATGTCGCAGTTCGCCGCAGTCGTGGGCGTCTATGGGCTGAGCCTCGTCACGGTCGCCGGCACGGCCGCCTTCGCGCCCCTGATCGGTCCAGGCGCGGCCCGCAACCGGCTGATCTCGGCGGGACTGGGCGTCCTGGCCCTGGTTTTGGTCGGCGTCTTCGGCGCTGTGCGGCTGGCCCAGGCCGATCTGCAGTTCACCGACACCCTGGTCCGCCTGGTCCAGGCTGATGTGAAACAGGAGACGAAATGGTCGCCTGAAGCCTATCGCTCCATCGTGGATCGCTATGTGGCCCTGACCGGCCAGCCCGGCGCCCGGGTTCCTGACGTGGTGGTCTGGCCCGAAGGCGCCCTGCCGGCCTCGGCCAATGAGGTTTTCGCCTCGACGGATGCGACGGCCATCGCCAGCGCCCTGCGGCCGGGTCAGACACTGTTGATGGGGCTGGCGCGCGGCGAGGCGGATCTGACGGCCCCGGGGGGCGGCCGCTATTACAACAGTCTGTTCGCCCTGGCCGACGAAGGCGGGCCGGGCCTTCGGATCGCCGCCGTTTATGACAAGCACCGGCTGGTCCCGTTCGGCGAATATCTGCCGCTGGGTTCGGTCATGACCGCCATCGGCCTGCGCAGCCTGGTGCATATGCCCAGCGATTTCTCCGCCGGCCCGACCCCGGCGCCGATCCAGATTCCGGGCGCGCCGCCGGTTCAGGTGCTGATCTGCTATGAAAGCCTCTATCCCGGCTTCACTCCAGGCGCGGCGGGCCGCCCGGACTGGATCGTCAACGCCTCCAATGACGCCTGGTTCGGTGCGACCTCGGGTCCGCGCCAGCATCTGAACCTGGCCAGCTACCGCGCCATTGAGACCGGACTGCCCATCGCCCGGGCGACGCCGACGGGAATTTCAGCCATGATCGACCCCTGGGGCCGGATCGTGGACGGTCAGCGTCTGGACCCTGGCGTCATGGGCGTGATCGACACGCTCCTGCCGCGTCCGACAGGCGTCACCCCTTATGGACGACTGGGTGACGGGCCTTTCCTGGCGGGCCTGCTGGCCGCAGCGCTCGCCGGCTTGTGGCCGCTGATTCTAAGAACTAGGCTTCGCCCGAATCGGTCAGTGATTTGAGTGGGCGGGGACGGCATGGCGCGTGAGAAGCTCGAGGAGCCGCATCCCGTCGATCGTCACGTCGGCCGCCGCGTTCAGGAAAAACGCCTGGATCTGGGACTGACCCAGACCGCTCTAGCCCGCGCCGTCGGCGTCAGCTTCCAGCAGGTTCAGAAGTACGAGAAGGGCGCCAACCGTGTCTCGGCCTCGAAACTGTTCGAGATGGCCGAGTTCATGAAGGTGGAGATCCCCTTCTTCTTCCAGGGTTTTCATGACGCGCAGCCGGGCGTGAGTGAAGAAGAGACGCCCGGCTTCGACCACGAGCACAAGCCGACGAAACACAGTGTCGAGATCGCCCGCCTGGCGCCGCGCCTTCCGGCCCGGAACCAGAAGCTGATCCTGGACATGATGCGCGAAATGCTGGGCGAGGGCGCCGACAAGCCGCGCTGAGCCGGATCAGCCGACGGCTGTGATCTCCACCGACTGACCCGCCACCAGGGCCTCGTCCCCGACCCGCTTGCCCAGCAGGGCGCGGGCCAGCGGCGAGACATGGCTGACCGAGCCCTTGGCCGGGTCCGCCTCGTCCTCGCCGACGATCCGCCAGGTCTGGGTCCGGCCGTCCTCGCGTTCGATGGAGACCGAGCCGCCGAATCGCACTCCGCCGTCGTCTGCGGTGGGCTCCTGGAGTTGGGCGGAGGCGCGGCGGGCGGACCAGTAGCGCAGGTCTCGCGTCGCGCGCGCCATGGCGGTGCGGTCGGTTTCAATGGAGCCCTTCACCTGGGCGGCGGTATAGGCGGCGCGGGCGGCGGCCAGTTCGGCCTCGATCAGGGCCAGGCCTTCGGGCGTGACCAGATTGGGGTGGGGCGAGATCGGCCGGTCCGCCAAGTCGGCGGCGGTGGCTTCCAGATCTTCTTCTCGGGTGAATGCAACGCTCATGGTTCGGAACATAGCGACGCCCGTCCCTATAGCCAGCGTCGCCGCGAGCGGGCAAAGCGGGGGATGACCCAATCCAAACGCAAAGTGCATGTCATCGGCGCCGGCCCCGCCGGGCTGATGGCGGCTGAACGCCTCGCCCAGGCGGGTCTAAGCGTCGTGGTTCACGAACGGATGCCGTCCGTCGCGCGCAAATTCTTGATGGCCGGTCGCGGCGGACTGAATCTGACCCATTCGGAGCCTCTGGACCGGTTCCTGACCCGTTATGGCCCGGCCCAGGCGCCGGTCTCGCGCTGGATCGACGCCTTCACGCCCGCCGACCTGACCGCCTGGGTCAAAGAACTGGGCCAGCCGACCTTCATCGGGTCCAGCGGGCGAGTGTTTCCCGACGCGATGAAGACCTCGCCCCTGCTCCGGGCCTGGCTGGCGCGGCTGGAGGGTCTGGGCGTCGAGATCCGCACCCGATCATGCTGGGCGGGCTGGCGCGACGGGGCTCTGGTGTTCGAGACCCCGGACGGAGAGCGTTTGGAACGGCCGGACGCCGTGGTCCTGGCCCTTGGCGGCGCCAGCTGGCCGCGCCTGGGGTCGGACGGCGCCTGGAAACCTTGGCTTGAGGCCGCCGGGGTCGCCGTCGCGCCCTTCCGCCCCGCCAATGTGGGGTTTGACCTCGCCTGGTCCCCGCTGTTCCGTGATCGGTTCGCGGGTCAGCCGCTGAAGGGCGTCGCCGTGACGCATGGGGGAAAGACCGCGCGCGGCGAGGCCATGATCGCCCGCTACGGCCTCGAAGGCGGCGCCATCTACGCCCTGTCGGCCGCGCTGCGGGCGTCGGTGGAGGCGGACGGGCGGGCCGATGTCCAAATCGATCTGAAGCCGGATGTCGCGGTCGGCAAACTGACCGACCGGCTGTCGAAGCCCCGCGGCAAGGCCAGCCTGTCGAACCATCTGCGCAAGGTGGTCGGGCTCGAGTCGGCCGCCGTCGCCCTGCTGTATGAAGCCGGCCCCCCGCCGGTTTCGCCCCGCGCCCTGGCCGAGCGGATCAAGGCCATGCCGCTGACGCTGACGGGCGTTCAGGGCCTGGAACGCGCGATTTCCTCGGCCGGCGGTGTGGCGCTGGAGGGCGTCGACGAAAGGCTGATGCTCACCGCCCGACCGGGCGTCTTCGTCGCCGGCGAGATGCTGGACTGGGAGGCGCCGACCGGCGGCTACCTGCTTCAGGCCAGCTTCGCATCGGGCGTCGTCGCGGCGCGCGGCCTTATGGCCTGGCTCGACAGGCGGGACTGACGCGGGCAGGGTTGAACTCCCCCGCCATTCTGGAGCTCTCCCCCGATGCGCCACGCCCTGCCCGCTGTTTCCGCCCTCGCCCTGATCATCGCCAGTTCCTCTGCGACCGCACAGGAGAAGCCTGACATCGACGCGTCGCGGATGAATGAGGCCGTGCGCGTTCTGGCGTCGGACGAATTCGAAGGCCGCGCCCCCGCATCGGCGGGAGAGGAAAAGACGGTCGCCTGGCTCGTCGAACAGTTCCGCGCCGCCGGCGCAGAGGGCGGCGGGCCGGACGGCGCCTTCGTCCAGGTCGCCCATCTGTCGCGCACGCGCCAGGACGGCCCGGCGACTGTCGCCGCCCGTGTCGGTGATCAGACCATAGCCCTCGAGCGCGGCCCGGACGTCTTGGTCTCGAGCGACCGCCCGACCGACCATATCACCGTGACCGACGCCCCCGTGGTCTTCGTCGGCTATGGCGCCACCGCGCCCGAGCGCCAGTGGGATGATTTCAAGGACGTGGACGTGCGCGGCAAGGTCATCGTCGTCCTGGTCAATGATCCCGACTTTGAAGCCCCGGCGGGCGATCCGGTCGCCGGCAAGTTCGACGACAAGGCCATGACCTTCTACGGCCGCTGGACCTATAAATTCCTAGAGGCCGGCCGTCGCGGCGCGGCGGGGGTGCTGGTGGTGCATGAGACGGCCGGCGCCGGCTACGGCTGGTCGGTGCTGCAGAACTCGTCGGCCGCGCCCAAGTTCGACATCGTCCGCGCCGACCCGAACGCGGAGCGCGCCCCCTTCCAGGGCTGGATCCAGCGCGCCAAGGCCGAGGAACTGTTCACCGCCGCCGGCCTGGACTTCGCCGCTCTGAAGAACAGGGCTCGCAGCGCCGACTTCCGCCCCGTCGTCTTGCCGGGAATGACGATGAGCGTTGATTTCCGCCAGATCGCCGACCGGGTGGAAACCAAGAACGTGATCGCCCGCATACCCGGCTCCGAACGGCCCAACGAGACCGTCATGTACGGCGCCCACTGGGACGGTTACGGCGTGGGCACGCCCGACGCCTCGGGCGACAAGATCTACAATGCGGCGGTGGACAATGCGACCGGCGTCGCGGCCCTGCTGGAGCTGGCCCACGCCTTCGCCGACGCGCCGCGCCCGAAACGCTCGATCGTCTTCGCCGCCTGGTCGGGGGAGGAGGCCGGCCTGCTGGGTTCGACCTATTATGCCGCCAATCCGGTCTGGCCGCTGGAGACGACCGTGGCCAACATCAATGTCGACAGCCTGCTGCCGGGAACCGAGATCGATCCCAATGTCGTGGTCATCGGCAAGGGCAAGAACCAGCTGGACGACGTCCTGGCCCGCCATGCGACCGCGACCGGTCGCACCCTGATCGCCGATCCGGCGCCCCAGGCCGGCGCCTTCTATCGCTCCGACCACTTCCCCCTCGCCTTGAAGGGCGTGCCGGCCCTGTTCCCGGCCGCCGGTTTCACCGGCGCCAGCGCCGCCAGCCGCGACTATGTCCAGAACCGCTATCACCAGCCGTCGGACGAATGGGATGCGACCTGGCGCATGGACGTCGCCGCTGCGGACGTGGCCCTGATCTACGCCGTCGGCCGCGACCTGGCCCAGTCCGACGCCTGGCCCGAATGGAATCCCGGCGCCGAGTTCGGCCCCGCGCGGGATCAGTCCAAGGCGTCGCGGCCTTAAGAGGCCGTTGTCTGGAACGAGGGGACGACGAGCTGCAGCTCGGGCGCGGCGGCGCTGGTCGCGGCGCCCAGCGGCAGATGCAGGATGAAGGCGGCGCCCTTGCCCGGCTCGCTCTCGACCTCGGCCCAGCCGCCGTGCAGTTCGACCAGGGCCTTGACCAAAGCGAGGCCGACGCCGGGGCCGCCGCGCTCGCGCCGCACGAACCGGTCGAAGACGTGGGCCTGCAGGTGATAGGGGATGCCGCGTCCCGAATCCGACACGGTCACCCGCATTTCCGACGGCCCCATCTCGGCCGACAGGGTCACGGCGCCGCCTTCGGACACGGCGCGGGCGGCGTTCTCCAGCAGGTGGTTCAGGGCCTGGCCGATACGGTGGTCGTCAGCGCGGATCGGCTTCAGACCCGGCGGGCAGGTCACGGTCAGGGTCGCGCCCCGGCCCTCGACCTTGGCGCGCACCCGTTCGGCGGCCTGCTCCAGCAGATCCTGAACACGCACGTCGCCCAGCGACAGCTCCATCTCGCCGGCGTCGATCTGGGCCATGTCCAGCACGTCGTCGATGGACCGGGCCAGCTGGCTGGCGGCGACACGGATGGCGCCCGCGTGCTGGCGGCTGCGTTCCGGCAGGTCGCCCATGGTCTCGAGCAGTTCGGAATAGCCGACGATGGTCGTCAGCGGGGTGCGCAGCTCATAGGAGACGCTGCCGACGAATTCGCGTTTCAAGGCCTGACTCTCAGCCAGAGCCTGTTCGCGCTGAACCAGAGCCTGTTCCAGACCGCGCCGGGCCGTGATGTCCGAGAAGGCGACCAGGGTGGCGCCGTCGGGGAGGGGCCGCGTCTGCCAGGCCGCGATCCGGCCGTCGATGGTGCGCCCTTCGCCCGATATGGCGACCCGGCTTTCGGGATCGGGATCGGCGACCCGGGCCTTCAACCCCAGCCACAAGGCGGGATCCGGCAGTACGGCCTTGCACAGTTCGGCCAGGGCGTCGAAGTCGGTCGAGCCGGCGATCTGTTCCGCCGACAGTTTCCAGAAGGTCTCGAACGCCTCGTTGTGCAAGCGCAGCCGTCCGTCTGAACCGAACACAGCGACGGCGTCGTTCAGCTTGTCCAGGGTCGCCCGCTGGACCTGGATCTGGGCGTTGAACCGGCTTCTCAGGTTCAGTTCGTCGGTGATGTCCGAGAAGATCAGCAATATGCCGCCCAGCGGATGGGGCTGGCGCACGACCCGCAGGGTGCGGCCGTCCGGAAGCGACCAGCTGTCGTCGGGCGAGGCCTGGGATGCGCCATAGAACTCCAGCTCGCGCGCCTTCCAGCCGGCGTAGTCCATGACCTCGGGCAGGCGCCGACGCTGGCGCAAACGGTCCAGCAGTTCGGCGTGGGTCGGGCGTTCGTCCAGCCAGGCCGGGTCGATGTCGAACAGGGTCTGGAAGGCGGTGTTGTGGAAGGCCAGCCGCTTGGACGGGCCGAAGATGGCCACGGCGTCGGCCAGATGGTTCAGCGTCTCGTCATGGGCGTCGACGTGGCGGCGCAGGGTGTCGCGCGTCTCTTCCGCCTCGGTCACCTCGATGGCGAAGGCGGTGACGGCGCCGCCGCCGGCCGGTTCGGCGATGATTCGCCAGGCGCGGCGATGGCCGCCGCCGGTGGTCCAGCGGAAGCCTTCTTGGCGCACGCCCAGCCGCCCGGCCTCCGCCACCAGGGCGTCGGCGCCCCGGTCGAACGACAGGCCCTTGTCCCGCGCCGTCTCGACACTGTCGGCGCCGATCTCGTGCAGCCAGACCCGGTTGGCCCAGGCCAGTTTGCCGGCGCCGTCCACCACCCAGGTCGGGATCGGCGAGGCGTCGCCCAGCAGGGCCAAGCCGCTCTCGGTCGCATCGGCGCCGGTCAGCATGACGCGCGACGCCGGCGACAGCCGCAACCAGGCGCCGCCGCCCGCCACCCGGCCCTCGATCCGCCAGGGCTCCACGTCGCCCAGTTCGATCAGGCCTTCAAACGCCTTGCCCGCCGTCACCAGGCCGTCGATCAGCACGACATAAGAGGTCTTCAACCGGGTCAGCAGGGCCTGTCCCGCCGCGTCGCCGTTGGCCTCGGTCAGGCGGTCGATCAGTTCGGGCGGGCCGATGGGGGGGCCGCTGGCTTCGCCGTCAGGGGTCAGGGCCAGGCTGACGTCGTCAAAGGCCCGCAACATGCTGTCATGGCGGCTGAGATCGGCCAGGGCCGCGGCCCGCTCGCCTTCGGCCAGGGTCGCAGCGGCGTTCAGCCTGGCGCGCAGACGCAGAGCCCAGGCGCTGACCGCCAGGGCCAGCCCGGCTGCGCCCGCAGTGGCGACATAGGCGATGTCGGCCTCGGCCATTCTTGTCCCTGGGTCCCGCGACCTGATTCGGCGTTCACCATACCGCAAACCTGGCCGGAAAAAGTCAGTCTTCGTCGCGTCATCGCGCCCCGTTGCATGGCGGGCCTCAGACGGCGATAGCGAGGGCATGACCGACGCGACCGCCGATCTCTTCGCCCCCTCTCTCGACGATTTCGCCCGACTGGCGCGCGAGGCGTTCGACGCCCTGCCGGCCGAGTTCCGGGCGGCGGCGGGCGAGGTGGTGTTCCGCATCGACGATTTCGCCGACGAACAGACCCTGGCGGACCTTGAGATCGAGGATCCGTTCGAGCTGACGGGCCTGTATCATGGTGTGGACATCGGCCGGCGCGACAGTCTGGGACCGGCGGCGGAGCCGTCGCGGGTCTTCCTGTATCGCCGCCCGATCCTGGACGAATGGTGCGAACGCGGCGACGTCGGCCTGGCCGAACTGATCGCCCATGTCCTGATCCACGAGATCGGCCACCATTTCGGCCTGTCCGACGACGACATCCACGCCATCGAGGAAGACGCCGACTGAAGCCTTATTTCGCCGCCGGATAGGGGGTGGTCACAGCGCCGGAGATCATGCCGGGGATGGCCTCGCCCAGGCCCAGCAGGATGAACTGGATCGCCAGGGCGCACAGGATCAGGCCCAGGACGCGCACGATGATAGCCATGCCCACCTCGCCCAGCAGTCGGCTGAGCGAGCCGGTCAGAGCGAAACAGACGAATGAGACGGCGCAGGCGGCCGCGATGGCGACCAGCGAGCCCATGGTTCCGGCATAGCCCAGCTTGGCCGCCTCGCCCGCCTGGATGATGACCGCCGAAATGGCGCCGGGGCCGATCATCAGCGGTATGGCGAAGGGCACCACCAGCCGCTGGAACCGCCGACGGGCGTAGCCGCGCACATCCTTGGAATCGGCGATGGCGTCCTTGTCGGCGAACATGGCCAGGAAGTCGCCGCGCGCCATGTCCAGGCCGAGGAGCAACAGCAATATGCCCCCCGCGATCCGGAAGGCGGCCAGCGAAATGCCGAAGAACTGCAGCAGGCCCAGGCCCGTGAACAGGAAGAAGGCCAGGAACAGGGCCGCAAAGGCGCAGATCAGGGCCGAGACAGAAATCCGCTGACGCAGGGTCGCCCCGGCCGTGGCGGCGGCGAAGATCGGCAGATTGCCGATGGGATCCAGCAGGGCGAACAGGGTCACGAACAGGTTGACACCCAGATCGACCGCGTTCATCGCCTCGCCTCGCTCTTGAAATTCAACACGCCGGCCGCGCCGACGCACCCCTTGCGTCCTCGCATAGCCGCTCAGCGCGAGTCCGTCGATGACCCAGACCGAAACCTTGGCTCCCAATCGTGGTCCGGACGAACGGATCATCTGCGCTCTGGACGTCCCGACCACCGCCGAAGCGGCCGCCCTGGTGGCTCGGGTCCAGGACGCGGTGGGTTTCTACAAGATCGGGCTGCAGCTGTTCGCGGCGGGCGGCATGGACCTGGCGCGCGACCTGAAGGCCGAGGGGCGCAAGGTGTTTCTGGACTGGAAGCTGCACGACATCGGCGCCACGGTCGAGAAGGCGGCGGCCAATCTTGCGGACGCGGGCTGCGACCTGCTGACCGTCCACGCCCGGCCCCAGGTGATGGCGGCGGCGGCGCGAGGCGTGGCGGGGTCTGGCTTGAAGGTGCTGGGCGTCACGGTCCTGACCAGTCTGACCGCCGAGGATCTGGCCGCCGACGACCATAGGCTGTCGCCGGCCGATCTGGTGGAGCTGCGTGTGCGACAGGCGCTGGAGGCCGGGATCGACGGCGTCGTCTCCAGCCCGCACGAAGCGGCGCGGGTGCGCGAGATCGCCGTCGCCGCCGGTCGCCCGGACTTCCTGATCGTGACTCCGGGGGTCAGGCCGGCGGGCTCCGCCCTGGATGACCAGGCCCGGGCGGCGACGCCCGAAGCCGCGCTTCAGGCCGGCGCCACCCATCTGGTGATCGGCCGCCCGATCACGGCGGCGACCGATCCCCGGGCCGCAGCCCTGGCCGTGGCCGAGAGCATCGCCCTGATCTGATCAGCCGCGCTCGCCCGGCTCCTGGGCGTAGCGCTGACGCGGCGGGGCCTGCGGCGCGACATAGTCGGGGGGCGGCAGGTCGCCGTAATAGTCCTGGACCGGCGGCGCGGTGTGGACTTCAGGCGGGGCCACATAGATCGGGGCCGGGGCGACCTCGACCGGGGCCGGCTGAACATGAACCGGCGCCTGGTCGATATAGACGGGACCGGCGGTCTCGATCTGGGGCGGCGCCAGATTGACCTGGCTGGGCGCGACATGGATGCGCTGAGGCCCGATATTGACCGGCGGCGCCTGCACATAGATGGGCGGCTGTTCGATATAGACCGGCGGTCCGGTCACGATCTCGGGCGGCGCGATGTTCACCTGGGACGGGGCGACATAGATCCGCTGCGGCGCGACATAGACGGGCGGGCCCTGAACCTGAACCGGGGCCTGCTCGTAATAGCGGTCTTGTTCGTAGCCGCGCTGTTCATAGGACTGCTCGTACCGCTCCTGATAACGGCCTTCATATCGGTCTTCGCGATAGGTCGGGCGCGGAGCGGGGCGACAGTTGCAATCGACCGGGCGCTGCGGCTGATAAGGACGCCAGCCGATATAGTCGCGTCCGAAGCCATAGACCGGATAGCCGACCGGGGCGCTGACCGGGGCCGGGCCGACGAAGTTCACGGGCGGGCCGGGAATATAGCCGCCCGAATATCCGCCGTCGGCGTAACCGCCGCCGCCGACATAGGTCACGCCGCCGCCGGTGGACCCGCGGCTGAAGCTGGACGAATGGGAATAGGCCCGGGCGTTGACGGCGGAATAGGCGGCTGCGCCGGCATAGGCCGAGGCGTTGGCCCCCGCATTCACGTTTACATTGACGTTGCTGTTGTAGCCGCCGTTGTAATGACCCCCGCCCGAGTGTCCGCCGCCGCCCTGATGGCCGCCGCCTCCGCCGCCTCCGCCACAGCTTCCACAGCCGCCGCCATGGCCGCCAGACGGGCCTCCGGCGAGGGCGGGAACGGCGGAAAGCAGAAGGGCCGCCGACGCGGCGGCGATCATGGACTGTATCGTCACGGGACAGACTCCTTTGAGTTGTCTCCGTTCAGGCAAGTCCTGCGCCCGATGTCGGGATGGTGGCCTCAGAAATCGATGGCCAGGCCCTTCTTCTCCCAATCGCCGTAACGGGTGGGTTCAGGGCCGCTCGGCCCGCCGTATTCCGGGTCGGTCGGAGCGACCTGTTCGGCCGCGCGACGATCAGCCGCTTCCAGCAGGGCGCGGCGCGCCACCTCGCTCAACGGCTTTTCCGGCGTCGCATGGGGGATTTCGGTGTTGAAAACAGGCGTGTTTTCATTTTCGGCAGAGGGGGCGTCCCCCTCGGGGGTGGGATGTTCGGTCACAGGTCGGCTCCCTTGAGGGCGGCGTCTCATGGCCTCAAATAGTCGATTGAAGCCGCGACGCCAGAGAAACCGGATGATCGCGGATGGAACGACGATGAACCATCTGAAGACCTTCATCCTGTTGGCCGCCTTGACCGCCCTGTTCATGGGGCTGGGCTATCTGATCGGCGGCGCGACCGGCATGGCCGTGGCCCTGGTGTTCGCCGGCGGGATGAACCTGTTCAGCTACTGGAACGCCGACAAGATCGTGCTGAAGATGTACCGGGCCCAGCCGGTCGACGAGCAGCATCCCAATGCGGTGGTGCGCAACTATGTCGCCGACGTGCGCCAGATGGCCCGCGACGCCGGCCTGCCCCAGCCACAGGTCGCCATCATTCCCAGCGATCAGCCGAACGCCTTCGCCACGGGCCGCAATCCCCAGAACGCCGCCGTCTGCGCCACCACCGGCCTTCTGGACATGCTGACGCGCGAGGAGGTGCGCGGGGTGATGGCGCACGAACTGGCGCATGTGAAGAACCGCGACACCCTGATCATGACGGTGACGGCGACCATCGCCGGCGCCATCGCCGCCCTGGCCAATTTCGCGCTGTTCTTCGGCGGCGGCGAGGATCGCGAACGGCCGGGCGGCATCATCGGAACCCTGGCCCTGATGATCCTGGCGCCCATGGCGGCCGGCCTGGTGCAGATGGCGATCAGCCGAGGCCGCGAATACGACGCCGACCGTATCGGCGCCGAGATCGCCGGCGACCCCCAGGCCCTGGCCTCGGCCCTGCAGAAGATCGACGCCTACGCCAAGCGGATCCATAATCCGACCGCCGAACGCAATCCGGCTTCGGGCCAGCTGTTCATCATCAATCCCCTGGCCGGACGCGGCGCCGATAATCTGTTCTCGACCCATCCGGCCACGGCCAACCGAGTGCGCGCCCTGGTGGAGCTGGGCGCCAAGATGGGGGTGCGTCCTCGTGCGGCTGCGACGCCGCCCGTCTCTGCGGTTCCTGTCACCCCGCGCCGCGCGACCACCGGCGTGCCCGCCACCCCTAGCGAACCGCGCGGCCCCTGGGGCTGATCGCCGCGGCGTGACCCGGTTTTGCCGTTTGCGCTCGGCGTGCGGATCAATTCAGATGGGCGCCTGACCAATCAGGGGGTTCCATGTCGCGTCTGCTCGCCTTTGTTTCCGTCGCCGCTCTGCTCGCCACGCCCGTCGCCGCTCAGTCTGTGGATCGGGTCGCGGTCAACGGCATCATCGACCAGGGACTGAACCACAGCCAGGTGATGCAGACCGCCGCCTATCTGACCGACCGGATCGGCGGACGGATGACCAATTCGCCCCAGATGCGCGAGGCCGAACGCTGGTCGCAGCAGCAGTTCCGCGACTGGGGCCTGTCCAATGTCCGGGCCGAAGGCTTCGAGTTCGGCCGGGGCTGGTCGATCGTCCGCTCCAGCGCCCGGATGACCGCGCCGCGTCCGCTGGATCTGCGCGCCATTCCGGTGGCCTGGACCCCCTCGACCAACGGAACCATCAGCGCGGGCGTCGTCGTGGCGCCGATCTCCAAGGTCGAGGACTTCGACAAGTGGCGTGGCAAGCTGGCTGGCAAGATCGTCATGCTGTCGCAGCCAGGGACGGGCTCCGAGCCGAGCGAGCCGGCCTTCCGCCGGTGGACCAGCGCCGAACTGGCCGAACGGAACACCTATTCCCAACCGCAATATTCCCCCATCGCCATCCAGAAGCAGCTGGCGACCGCTGATTTCGCCGCCAAGCTGGACGCCTTTCTGGTCGAACAGGGCGCTCTGGCCTGGGTGAAAATCTCCCAGCGCGACGGCGGCCTGCTGCACGGCACGGGCTACACCTATCAGGTGGGGGCCACGCCGAAACTGGCGGGCATGGAGCTGGCGGCCGAGGATTATCGCCGTCTGGCGCGCCTGGCCCTGACCGATGCGCCGCCGACGCTGGAACTGACCAGCGAGGTCCGGTTCCACGACGAAGACGTCAACGCCTACAGTATCCTGGCTGATATTCCGGGCAGCGGCGGCGGCCGCGAATATGTGATGGCCGGCGCTCACCTGGACTCCTGGGTCGCCTCGGACGGGGCCCAGGACAATGCGGCGGGCAGCGCCGTGGTCATGGAGGCGGCGCGCATCCTGAAACAGTTGGGCGTCCGGCCCAAGCGCACCATCCGCTTCGCCCTGTGGAACGGCGAGGAACAGGGCATACTGGGCTCACTGGCCTATGTGGACCGGCATCTGGCGACCCGCGCCCCCGCGACGGATCCGGCCCTGGCGGCCCTGCCCAACAATCGCACCTGGCGCAACCGCTGGCCGGTCGAGCCGCGCGCGGGCTATGGCGATCTGGTCGCCTATTTCAACATCGACAACGGCTCGGGCAAGATCCGGGGCGTCAACGCCGAGGGCAATGTCGCCGTCGCCCCGATCTTCCAGGAATGGCTGGCGCCCTTCGCCAGCATGGGCGCCACGACGGTGTCCCTGCGGCCGTCCGGCGGCACCGACCATGTCTATATGCAGACGGTCGGCATCCCGGGCTACCAGTTCATCCAGGACCCGCTCGATTACTCCGCGCGCATCCACCACACCAGCATCGACAGCTATGATCACCTGAAGGCTGAGGACATGCGTCAGGCGGCCGTCATCCTGGCCAGTTTCCTGTTGAATGCGGCCAATCGCGACGAACCTCTGCCGCGCATGCCGCTGCCGACCCAGCCGACGCCCAGCGATCCGTTCGAGTATCCGGCGGACTGAGATCGTCATCTGAGGAAGGGGCGGCGGGAACGCCGCCCCTTTTTTGCGGGGTCAGTCGCGCTCGACGCACATGGCCACGCCCATGCCGCCGCCGATGCACAGGGTGGCGAGGCCCTTTTTCGCGCCCGACCGCTTCATCTCGAACAGCAGGGTGGTTAGGATGCGGGCGCCCGAGGCGCCGATGGGGTGCCCGATGGCGATGGCGCCGCCATTGACGTTGACCTTGGCCGGGTCGAGACCCAGTTCCTTGACCACGCACAGGCTCTGGGCGGCGAAGGCCTCATTGGATTCCACCAGATCCAGGTCGGCGATGCTCCAGCCCGCCTTTTCCAGCGCCTTCTTCGAAGCCGGGATCGGCCCCGTGCCCATGATCGCCGGATCGACGCCGGCGGTGGCGGACGAGACAATGCGGGCCAGGGGCTCCAGGCCGCGCGCCTTCGCCTCATCGGCGCTCATCAGCACCAGGGCGGCGGCGCCGTCGTTCAGACCCGACGCGTTGGCGGCGGTGACGCTGCCGTCCTTGGCGAAGGCGGGGCGCAGTTTCTGCATCAGTTCGATGGTCGCGCCGTGGCGGAGATATTCGTCCTGATCGACGACGACGTCGCCCTTCTTGCCGGGGATGACGACCGGAACGATCTCGGCGTCGAACCGGCCCGCCTTCTGCGCCGCCTCGGCCTTGTGCTGGCTCGCCAGGGCGAATTCGTCCTGGGCCTCACGCGTGATGGCCCATTTGTCGGCGATGTTTTCGGCGGTCTGGCCCATGTGATAGCCGTTGAAGGCGTCCCACAGCCCGTCCTTGATCATGGTGTCGATCAGGGCGACGTCGCCCATCTTGTGCCCGGCCCGCAGCTGTTGGGCGTGCGGGGCCTGGCTCATGCTTTCCTGGCCGCCGGCGACGACGATCTTCGCATCGCCCAGCGCGATCTGCTGGGCGGCGATGGCCACGGCGCGCAGGCCCGAGCCGCAGATCTGGTTCAGGCTCCAGGCCGGCGCCGCCTGGCGCACCCCGGCGCCGACGGCGGCCTGGCGGGCCGGACCCTGGCCGGCGGCGGCCTGCAGCACATGGCCCAGGATCACCTCATCGACCTCTTCGCCCGAGACGCCCGCCCTTTCCAAGGCGGCCCGAATGGCGATTTCGCCCAGCTTCGACGCCGGCAGGGTCGACAGGGCGCCCAGGAAGGACCCGACGGGCGTGCGGGCGGCGGAGACGATGACGACCTCGGTCATGGGATTTCACTCACTGCAGAATAATGAGTTGCCGTTTTGCCGCATCCCGGCGGCTTCGTCACCTGTGGCTGAAATAGACCGACGCAGATTCAGGCATTCGTCACCCTGTCGGCGCATTGTGGAGGAACGATACGGACGATCCTGGATTTGATTGGCCATGCTCCGCACGCTGAAACGCCTTGCTGCCCACGTCTGCACGCCGGACGAGCTGGACATGATCGAGCACTACCAGACACGCGCCGAAAGACTGGCGGACCTGTGGGTCCATGTCGTCGGCCTGATGCTGGCGGCGGTCGGCGGCGTCATTCTGGCCGGCCTGGCCGGGGTTTACGCCGGAATCGGCGGGGTCATGGCTACGGCCATCTACGCTCTTTGTCTGGTCGGCATGCTGACCGCCTCGACCATTTACAACTGGACCAAGCCCTGCGCCGCGCGACCCGTGCTGCGCCGCCTCGACGAGGCCGCCATCTTCCTGATGATCGCCGGCAGCTATACGCCCTTCACCACCCAGAGATTCGAAGGACTGTGGTCGGTCGGTTTCACCGCCCTGATCTGGACCCTGGCCTTCGTCGGCGCCGGGGTGAAGCTGTTCGCGCCGCGCATTTCCGACAAGTTCTGGAGCGGCGTCTATGTGGTGTTCGGCTGGCTGGCTGTGGCCGCGCTCAAGCCCATGGTCGAGACGGTCCATCCGGTCGCCCTGGCTCTGCTGGTGATCGGCGGTCTGATCTACACCGCCGGGGTCCTGGTCTTCATCAGCCCCAAGGTGCGTTTCCGCAGGGCCATCTGGCACGGCTTCGTCGTCACCGGCGCGACGGTCCACTGGACGGCGGTTCTGGTGGGCGTCGTGCTGGCCCCCGCGATGAGCCACTAGGGCATTCGTCCGATCCCTGCGCGTTTAGGTCGCCGAATCACCCCTCTGGCGCATCGCGTCGCAACGGAGGATAGTGACGCGTTGCAACATCGCGAGAACAAGCGTGGCTGACGAAAAGACCAAGGGTGGAAAACACGGCGACGGCGCCCAGGTCGTCATCAAGAAGTATGCGAACCGCAGGCTCTATAATACGCGGACCAGCGCCTATGTGACGCTGGAGGACCTGGCCGCCATGGTGCGCGAAGGCACCGAGTTCGTCGTCTATGACGCCAAGACCAACGACGACCTGACCCGCCAGATCCTGACCCAGATCATCTTCGAAGAGGAAAGCCGGGGCGAGGCCCTGCTGCCGGTGCAGTTCCTGCGCCAGCTGATCGGATTTTACGGCGGCTCCATGCAGGGGGTTCTGCCCTCCTATCTGGAGATGTCGCTGGCCAATTTCGGCCGCCAGCAGGAACAGTTCGCCAGCCAGATGAGCCGCGCCTTCGGCACGGGATCGGGCGCGACCCTGATGGAGGAGGCGGCCAAGGCGAACATGGCCATGTTCGAACGGGCCATGCAGATGTTCCCCGCCTTCGGCTATTCCCGGACCGAGCCCCAAACGTCGTCTCAGGCGACGGCTGCGGAAACCGGGACCGAGGCTCCTGCAGCCCCCGACGCTCTGGACGAGATGCGCCGCCAGATGGACGAGATGCGCGCCCAGATTGATCGTCTGGCGGGCGGGTCGAAGGCGAAATGACCGAGCGCATACGGGCGGTCGGCGGGCCTGAGCGAATCGATCGCCGCGAAGGCGAGCGCCGGGAACGTGAGCGGCGGGCCGATCATGAAACGTCGCGCGCCCTGGTCCCGATCGAACCCGCCGAAACTGAGTTCAAGCCCGAAACCGCCCCGGCAAGACCTGCCGTCCATGTGGCGGCCGAGCCGGGGGCGGCGGCCTTCGTCGCCCAGCAGATGGGACAGCGCGGCCAGAAGCGCGGCCTGCGTGGCGGTCCGCCCGTGCTGGGCGCCGCCCGCGCCGCCTATCTGGGGACCGAATATTCGGGCGAGGCCGAGCGTCGCCCTCCGGTCGGCCAGGCGGCCAAGACCGACATCTGATCGCCGCAGGGTCCAAGCGGCACGGGGTTTGCTGGGACGGGGGCAGGACGCCTCTTTTCGGACCAGCCCATGCCCGCGCTTCATCTTGCCGCCAAGGTTTTCGACGTCGCCGTCGTCGCCCTGATCTTCACGGCTTTTTCTTAGGGGCCTGTCGCCCTTCGGGCGACTTGAGGCCCGAACCCGTCAGCCCGCCAGGTCGAAGTCCTTACGGGACGAGATGATGGTGACGATGAAGCCGGCCAGGACGTCCAGCAGGATCATCACCACGATCAGGAAGAAGGTCGAGGTGGCGAAGCCGCGGATCAGCAGGAACTCGACCAGAACGACGATGAACAGGACCATCGACAGGGCGTGATTGACGATGGCGACCTTCTGGCTGGAGGTCGACTTGATCAGCTCGAAGAACAGCAGAATCAGGCCCAGGAACAGGATCAGGTCGCCCGAACCGATATTCCACTGGGCGCCGGACGCCATCGGGATTGAGAACATCGGATCGCGCAGAATGGCGTCGGCCTGGGCCATGCCCATATCGCCCGGCGCGCCGAACAGCACGACGATATTGTACAGGATCACCGGGATCAGCAGCAGGGGTATGGCGATCAGCATGGCAGTCCTCCCCGGCGCAACGGCTGCGCTTGTTAAGCTTGATTAACTCTATTTGTCCCGTTTCGCCACGACGGAGGTGACGGCGTGCTCAGGCGCGGGGAAATCCGCCCGCGCGGCTGAGGGCGGACGGGGCCGGGCGGCCGAGGACCTCGCCGATCCAGCGGGCCGTGGCGATCAGGGCGTCCAGGTCATAGCCGGTCTCGAACCCGCCGCGCGCCAGCATATAGACCAGGTCCTCGGTGGCGATATTGCCCGTCGCCCCGGGCGCGAAGGGACAGCCGCCGATGCCGCCGACCGAGGCGTCCAGCACATCGATCCCGGCCTCGACCCCGGCGTAGGCGTTGGCCAGGCCGGTGTTGCGGGTGTCGTGTAAATGCAGGCGCAGGGTCGCGTCAGGCGCGGCCTTGCGCGCGGCCTCGACCTTGCGAGTCACGGCCCAGGGATCCCCGGCGCCGATGGTGTCGGCCAGGCCGATCTCCGCCACGCCCAGGTCCGCCAAGGCCCCGACCATGTCTGCGACCTGATCCACAGAGACCTCGCCGTCGAACGGGCAGCCCCAGACGCACGAGATCATGGCCGACAGGGACGGGGCGCCGTCTGACGCCTCCGCATTGTGCCGGCGGGCGACGATCTCGCCCAGCATGGCCAGCTGGTCCTTCACCGACAGGCCCTGGTTCTTCAGGCCGAAGCCGTCGGTGGCGGCGACCGAGACATTGACCTCATCGACCCCCGTCGCCAGCGCCCGGTCATAGCCCTTTCCGTTCAGGACCAGGCCGATGCGGCTGCGGCCCGCCGCATGCTGCAGGGCGGCCATGACGGCTTCGGCGCCGGCCATCTGCGGCACATATTTGGGATGGACGAAGGAGACGGCCTCGATCCGGCGCGCGCCGGCCGCTTCCAGCCGCCGCACCAGATCGACGCGGACGGCGGGGTCCAGCACGGTTTTTTCATTCTGCAGCCCGTCGCGGGGACCGACTTCGACGATCTGGATGAACCGACTCATGGGGCTTCGCCTGCGCCATCGCCTGCGTCATCGGCTGTTCCGGGCCGGGGCGGCGGCGCATAGACGGTCAGGGTCATCTCGTCCCCGCCCGAATAGTTGTAGCCCCGCACCACGCCGACGGCGTGGCCCGAAACGCCCAGTCGTCCTGCAGCGTCGCGGAAGGCGTCGGCGTCGCGCGCCTCGACGATGGCGGGCCGACCCTCGGCCAGGGCGCGGGCGGCGCCCTCGGCGTCGGTCAGGTCCGTATCCCGGCCGGTCAGGAAGACGAAGCTGGGCTCATGATAGGTGGTGATGGCGACCGGGCCGGGGGTGCGGCCCTGGCGCGGATGCAGGTCGGCGGCCTCCAGCGCCTTTTCCAACTGGGGGGCGATGGCCAGGGGGCGCAGCTGGCGGATGGTCCCGGCCAGGGCGCCGTGGGCCACGATTCCGAAGGCCAGGGACGCGACCAGGGCCGCGACCGGGGCGCGGTTCAGCAGCAGGAAGGCGCCCATGGCCGCCGCCGCCAGGGTCGTGACCACGGTCAGGGCGGCCCAGGTCTGGGCCGTCGAGGTGCCATAGACGGTCAGCCCATAGACGGTGATGCCGATGATCAGCAGGGCGGCGAACAGGGCCAGAGCGGCGCCGGTGATGCGTGACGCCTTGCCGATGGGTCGCGCCAGGGCGGCGGCGGCCAGCAGGGCCAGGGCCCCGAAGGTCGGCAGAGTGTAGTGCCACAGCTTGGTCGGGGCCAGTTCGAACATCAGCCAGCCGGGAACCAGCCAGCAGACCAGGAAGCGGATGGCCGGCTCGGCGCGCCGGCTCCAGCCGGTCGAGACCGCGGCGGGCAGCAGCAGGGTCGAGGGGAAGAAGAGCAGGGGCGCCAGCAGCAGATACATGCCGGGGAAGCCGGAATGGCTCTCATGCGCGCCGGCGATCTTGGGCGCCAGGTCGCCGCCGATGGCTTCGCGCCAGAAGCCGCCGTCGGTGGCGATGGTGATGGCGATGGCCCAGGGCCCGACCATCAGGGCGACCAGGGGCAGGCCCCAGCCCCAGCCGAGGCGCGCCAGCCATTTGATGTTCCGGTCCCAGATCGACAGGGCGATCACGGCCAGGCCGATGACCAGAAGCCCGATCGGCCCCTTGATCAGGATCGACAGGCCGACCCCGATCCAGAACAGCAGCTTGTGCGGCCGGATCGGCCGTTCGCCGGCCCGCGTCGCCATATAGATCCGCGCCAGGGCCGCCATGGCCAGGGTGGTGGCGCCGCACAGCATGGCGTCGGTCTTGGCGATGCCCGCCTCGGTCGACAGCAGGAAAGTGGCCCCCATGATCGCGCCGCCGAAGAAGCCGACACGAGCGCCCAGCAGGGCCGAACCGGCCCAGGCCACGGCCCAGGCGGCAAGCATGGCCCCCAGCAGCGACGGGATTCGATAAGGGGCGATGTCGCGATCCTCGACGTCCGAGGTCAGGGCGACGGCGGCGGCCAGCATCCAGTAGATGCCGACGGGCTTCTTCCAACGCGGTTCGTCCTGGAAGCGGATATCGACATAGTCGCCGCTCTCCAGCATCTGGGCCGTGGCCTGGGCGAAGCGGCTCTCGTCGCGGTCCAGCGGCGGTAGCAGCAGCAGGCCGGGCAGGCCGGCGATCAGCGTCAGCAGGGCCGCCAGGAGCGGACCCTTCCAGCCGGCGATGCGGCGATCCAGATCGAAAGTCTTCATGAGAGACTCCTTACACGGCGACCGGCCCGTCGTCAGCCGTCTCCCCTAAGCGCTCGATCTCGTCTATGGAGCGGCGATGACCGCCGAAAACAGCCCTGCGCCTCTGATCTCCGTCGTCGTGCCCGTCCATGACGAGGCGGGCGCCGCCGTGCCCCTGGCCCGCGAGATCGCGGCGGCCTTCGCCGGGCGATCCTATGAGATGATCTTCGTCGACGACGCCTCCAAGGATGCGACCCTGGCGGAGCTGAGGGCCGCCATGGCCGAACTGCCGGCCCTGCGGGTCCTGGCCCACGGGACCAATGCGGGTCAGAGCCGGGCGGTCCGCACCGGGGTGCTGGCGGCCCGCGCGCCCGTGGTCGTCACCATGGACGGCGACGGCCAGAACCCCCCGGCTGACGCGCCGCGCCTGGTCGACGCCCTGTTGGCCGCGCCGGCCGATGTGGGCCTGGTCGGCGGCCGCCGCGCCAAGCGACAGGACAGCCAGGCCAAGCGCCAGGCCTCGATCTGGGCCAACCGCATCCGCCGCCGCCTGCTGGGCGACGACGCCGACGACACCGGCTGCGGACTGAAGGCCTTTCGCCGCGACGTCTTCCTGCGCCTTCCCTATTTCGATCACATCCACCGCTATCTGCCGGCCCTGATGATCCGCGAGGGGTTCAGGAACCAGTACCTCGACGTGGACCACCGCCATCGCGAGGTCGGCCGGTCGAAATACACCAACTGGGGCCGGCTGCGGGCGTCCTTCTCGGACCTGCTGGGCGTCATGTGGCTGAAGACCCGGTCGCGCCGTCCGGGCGCCATTTCGGAATTCTGACACGGCGAAACGCTCCGTCCTTTCGGCGGAGTTGGAGGCCCTTTGGAAGCGGAGGGCTGGGCGGGGCGCCGGGCCTTCGCCCGGAGTTTTGATTTAGAAGTACCGTTTCGACGAAGGTTTGACGCCCCGCGCGAATGGTTGGCCTGCAAGCTCGGGGCGCCGAGCGGTGGCGGTCTTATCGCCTAACCCCATAAGCCTGCGACGGGTCGGCGGTCCCTGCGAAGGACCGTCCCGAGTGCGATCAAGTATCCCCCTCGACCCTCCGACGGCGCACCATGTGTCGCCGTCGGCGCGGGGGAGTTCCACCCCCGCTCCCGTTCCATCCGCTCTCGCCGCCGCAAGGTCGCAGGCCAAGCGAGCCCTCCAAGCGACGAGACCGGGCGTGATTATAGGGGACGGGGGAACCCTGGCGGGGAAGTCGGGGCGAGAAATCGTCAAGCCGTTGGA